>NZ_JBHTMP010000093.1:0-21340 GCF_042679305.1 Micromonospora sonneratiae
CCCGCTCCGCGTTGGCCTGCCGCAGCAGCGAGTCGGCCCGGCCGGCGATCGCCGCCACCCGCTCCTCAGCGGTACGGACGGCCAGCCGGACCTCCATCTCGTTCTGCCGGGCCGCCGGCAGGTACGCGGCCACTTCGTCGCGTTCGGCGGTGGACGGCTCCTCGTCGATCGGGGTCGCCTCGGCCAGCCGCAGCCGCTCCTCCAGTTCGGCCAGGCCGGCCAGGTCCCGGTCCCGGGAAGCCTCGGCCCGGGCCCGGGCCTCGGCCAGCCGCTCGGTCTCGGCCTTCGCCGAACGGGCAGCGGCCCCCAACTCGGCCAACCGGCGGGCTGCGGCGTTGCGCTGCCCCTCGGCCTCCCGCTTGACGGCTGCGGCGACGTTGACCGCCTCCTTGCGGGCGGCCACCTCGGCACGGGCCTCGGCCAGCTGTTCCCGCAGCTCGGCGCTGGTCTCCTCGGCGGTCAGCCGGTTCGCGCGGGCCTCCTCGACGGCCGCCTGCACCTCGATGAAACTGGGGGCCTTGGCCGAGCCGCCGGCCGCCGCATAGGCGCCGACCACGTCTCCGTCGGGCGTGACCGCGCGCAGCTCGGGGTTGTCGGCGACCAGCCGGGTCGCCGCTTCAAGATCCTTGACGAGTACGACGTCCCGCAGCGCCCGATGCACCGCCGGACGGATCTCGTCGGGGCAGCCGACCAGGTCCGGTGCCCAGCGGGCGCCCTCCGGCAGGGCCGGCCGCAGACTGTCGGCCGACCCGAGCATCCCCGGCCCGGCCGGACCACCGACCAGCAGGCTGGCCCGACCCGCGTCCTGGATCTTCAGCAACCGCATCGCCTCGGCCGCCTCGTCGACCCCGGTGACCGCGACCGCGTCCGCCAACATCCCGAGCGCGGCGGCCAGCGCCGCCTCGTGCCCGGGTGCGACGGTGAGCATCCCGGCCAGCCCGCCGAGCAGCCCAGGGACCTGCCCGGCCTGGGCCAGCAGCGCCCCGGCCCCGTCCTTGCGGCGCAGCCCCATGGCCAGCGCCTCTTCCCGGGCCTTCCAGGTCGCGGCGTCCTTCTCCGCTGCCCGCTCGGCTTCGGACAGGGCCCGTACGGTCGCCGACGCGGCCTCGTGCGCCGCGACCGCCTCCGCGTGTCGGGCGTCCAGGTCGGCGTTGTCCCGATCGGCCTCGCTGGACAACTCGGCGACGGCGTCGACCTCGGCCTGCGCCTTCTCGGCCCGCCCGAGGGCGTCGGCGTGCGCGGCGGCCAGTCGGGCGATCTCCTCGGCCGCCGAGCCGGTACGGGCCCGCGCCGAGTTGACCTGACCGGTCAGTTTGGCCAGCCCTTCCCGCCGGTCGGCAATGGCCTTCGCGGCGGTGACCAGGGCCCGTTCCGCCTCGGCCAGTTGCCGTTCGAGATGCTGCCGACCCTCCACCGCCTCGGCCAGCCGTACCTGGTCGTCGGTGAGCGCGGCCCGCAACTCCTCCTCGTGGTCGCGTACCTTCTCCGCCTCGGCCGCCAACTCGTCCGGGTCCCGCCCGGGGCGCTCGTCGTCGGGGGTGGCGCTGAGGTGCCGCAGCCGCTCCCGGGCGAGTTGTTCGGTCGACCGGAACCGCTCCTGTAGCGCGGCCAGCTTGTACCAGGTGTCCTGGGCGGCGGCCAACAGTGGCGCGTCCTCGGCCAGCGCGGCCTCCAGGTCGGCCAGTCGGTGCTGCACCTCGGTGTGCTCCTCCTCGACGATCGCCCGTCGTTCCCGCAGCGCGGTCTCGTCGGCGATCTCCTTGTCGAGGGTGGAACGCAGGGTGGCCAGGTCGTCGGCCAGCAGGCGCAGCCGGGCATCGCGCAGATTGGCCTGGATGACGGCCGCCCGCCGGGCCACCTCCGCCTGCCGGCCCAGGGGCTTGAGCTGGCGGCGCAACTCGGCGGTCAGGTCGGTGAGCCGGTTCAGGTTGGTCTGCATCGCGTCGAGCTTGCGCAGCGCCTTCTCCTTGCGCTTGCGATGCTTGAGTACGCCGGCCGCCTCCTCGACGAAGGCGCGCCGGTCCTCCGGCTTGGCGTGCAGTACGGCGTCGAGCTGCCCCTGGCCGACGATGACGTGCATCTCCCGGCCGATCCCGGAGTCGGAGAGCAGTTCCTGGATGTCCAGTAGCCGGCAGGAACTGCCGTTGATCTCGTACTCGCTCTCGCCGGAGCGGAACATCCGGCGGGTGATGGACACCTCGGTGTAGTCGATGGGCAGCGCACCATCGGTGTTGTCGATGGTGAGGGTCACCTCGGCGCGGCCGAGCGGCGCGCGGCCGGCGGTGCCGGCGAAGATGACGTCCTCCATTTTGCCGCCCCGCAACGCCTTGGCGCTGTGTTCACCGAGTACCCAGGCGATGGCGTCGACGACGTTCGACTTGCCCGAGCCGTTGGGACCCACCACGCAGGTGATGCCCGGCTCCAGTTTGAGGGTCGTCGCGGAGGCGAAGGACTTGAACCCCCGTACCGTCAGGGTCTTGAGATGCACGTTCCGATCCTCGTCCGACGTGACGGCCGACGGCGTCGGGCAGCCGGCTGCGGGAGCCTGGTCAACCCGCAGGGTAGCCCTGGCCGCGCCATCCACGGGCAACGGCACGCGCGACCAGCGTATCTGATGATCCGGTTGGGCCCGGGTCCGTGCCGACGGCGTTGCGGGTGCGGGCCCGGGTCCGGGGGCGTGTTCCCGCCTCCACGAACAAAACAGCGCGCCGCCACGAGTGTGTCGGCGCGCAATTCGTTCGGTGCGTTTCAGGGGTACCAGGCGTGGGCGCCGGTCGTCCCGACGCCCGGGACTTCTCAGGTCAGCGCGGGCTCGGCGAGACGCAGCAGATCGTCCGCCTCAGCCGCCGCAGCCGCAAGCCGATCATTTTCAGCACGCAGCCGGGTGATCTCGAACTCCAGTGCCTGAACCCTGGCACGCAATCGGGTGACCTCGTCGAGCATCCGCCGGTCAGGCGCCGCGCCAACGTGGCCGTAGAGGGCCTTCGCCATATTGTCTCCTTGTAATGCGCTGCCGGAATGGCCGGCCAACGCGCGCCCAACTCGTTCGCGACTATCTTCCCGCAGGCAAACGCGGGCATGACCGGGCGCGACTGGCGACTTCTAACATATTGGAGCGGTATCCCGACTTAGTCAAGTTGACCTGGGCGTAGATCACTTTCGTGTCAGCCGCCGTACTCGCTGCTCCCGCCCGGGGGCACGAACGGAGATCATCGTTCGGACACCAATGCGTTATCGATGACAAACTGACAGCACATAAACGATGATCTTCGCGGCCGAACCTTATGTCTTTCTTAGCCACGTTGCCCCAGCTCAGCGAAGCCCCGTAGCGTCAAAGACGGCGATATCCCGATCTTTCGGAGGCAACAGGGTGTACGACGGGGAAGACGAGATCAACCGATCTTCGACAGCACGGCGGGCAATACCGTCGTCCGGTCGAGGCCGGCATCGCGCCCCCCGGCGACGTAACCGCCCGCTGGTGCTGGCCGTCACCGGCACCGCGTTGGTGGGTCTGTTCGGACTCGGTGTGTCCCTGCTGCCGCCGAACTTCGCCGGCACCTCCGCCACCCCGACGCCGAGCACCGAACCGGGCGGGATGGGGGCGGCCGACCCGTTCGACGGCGGTACGACCCCGGCCGGCACCGCCACCGCGACCGGCTCCCCTTCCAGCACCGCCACGCCCCGGACGACCGGCACCGGTTCCCCGACCGCCCCGAGTCCGTCGCCAAGCCGTAAGGCAGCGTCGACGCCGACGCGTACCCCGGGCCGGACGTCCGTCGCCCCGGCACAGCCCGCTGGCGACACCCGGGAGGAGCAGGTTCTCTCGATCGTCAACAGCGAGCGGGCAGCGAACGGCTGCGGTGCCGTGAAGATCAACAGCAAGCTGGCCACGGCTGCCCGCGCACACAGTGCCGACCAGGCCGAGCACGACAAGATGACACACACCGGCAGCGACGGCAGTTCCTTCAGCCAGCGCGCCGAGCGGGCCGGCTACTCCAACGCGATCTCCGAGAACGTGGCCGCCGGCTACCGGACCCCGGCTGCGGTGATGGAAGGTTGGATGAACAGCGCGGGGCACCGGGCCAACATCCTGAACTGCCAGGCCAAGGCGATCGGCATCGGCGTGGTCGCCGCCGCCGACGGCACCCTCTACTGGACCCAGGTCTTCGGCTCCGTCGCCTGACCGCCTGACGTCGCGGCCTCGTCCGGTGTCGTCGACTCCGTCACTCGGATGGCAGCGGCCCGTGCCGCCGCGGCAGCTGACTCGTTCCTTATTGCGAGGGGGTGCCGCTCTTGACGACCGCAGGTCACTGAGATGCCGGAGAGATCACGACCCTGGCTCACTGCGGTCGCCTCGCTGGCCCTGGTCTGGGCCACTGCCGGCTGTGCACTACTGAAGGAGGAACCGGCGACGACTTCGTGGCCGGCCGGCCCCGGCCTGAGTTGGCAGTGGCAACTCAGCGGCACGCTCGATCCGGAGGCCGAGGCCAGGGTGTTCGTCCTCGACCCGTTCACCAACCCGGCCGAGGACACCCGGCGGCTGGCCGCCCGCGACCGACGGCTGATCTGTTACGTCGAGGTAGGGACGTACCTGCCCGCCCGGCCCGATGCCGCACGGTTCCCGGTTGGTGCCCTCGGTACGGCGGCCGACACCAGCGGCAGCCGGTGGTTGGACATCCGTCAGTGGTCGGTACTCGAACCGATCGTGGCGGACCGGTTCCGGCTCTGCCGGGGCAAGGGCTTCCATGCGGTCATGCCGGCTGGCATGGACGGGTACGCGAACAGCACCGGTTTCCCGCTGACCTTCGATGATCAGCTCGTCTTCAACCGCCGAGTGGCCAGCCTGGCCCGATCGCTCGGTCTGTCCCCCGGACTGACCAACGACCTCGATCAGGTCGTGGCCCTGGCCCCCGAGTTCGACTTCGCGGTCAACGAGGAGTGCTTCCAGCGGGGCGAGTGTGCTCGGCTCCTGCCGTTCATCCAGGCCGGCAAGGCGGTCTTCCACGTCGAGTACGACCAGCCGACCAGCGTCTTCTGCACTACCGCCATCGGTTACGGCTTCGCCTCGATACGTAAGAACCGCTCACTCGATGCCTGGCGTGAGCCCTGCCCGGAGTGACTGTGAGCCCCGCCCGGAGTGACCCCCCACGACGGCTGTCGAGCTGGGCGCACTGCTGCACCCAGCTCGACAGCTTCGAACCGGCCAGTGTCGGGCGGGCCTGCCAGCATCAGTGCGGTTGGCCGACCTCGTACTCGCCGTTCTGCTCGTTGACCACCTTGATGGTGACCCGCTTCTCCGCACCCTTGACCTTGACGGTGCAGGTGAAGGTGGCGTCCTTCTCGACCTTCTGCTCGGACGGGCACCGTACGTCGCTGACGTCCCCCTCACCGAAGTCCCTGGTGAGCACCCCGGCGATGCCCTTCTCCATCGCCTTGCTGTCGAAGACCGGGGTGCTCAACACCCGAACCAGCACCACAGCCAGCACGACCACCAGTACGGCACCGACACCGGTCACCAGCAGGATCTTGGGAGCCTTCGACTTCCGTCGCGGCTGCCCACTCGGCACCGGTACGGAGGGCGGCGCGGGTTGGGGCGGCCAGCCGGGCGGTGCAGCAGGTTGGCGAGGGCTCGGCTGCTGCCACTGCCCCGGTGCGCCCTGCGGCTGCATCGGTGGCCGCTGGGCAACCGTCGGTGTCGTGGGTGCCTGGGGCGGAGCCTTCGGGTACGCCGGGGCCTGCGGCTGCGCCTGCGGGAACGCCGGAGCCTTTGCCGGTGCTTGCGGGTGTGCCGGGGCCTGCGGCGGAGCCTTCGGATACGGCGGAGCCTGCGGGTACGCCGGAGCCTGAGGCTGCCCCTGCGGGTACACCGGAGCCTGCGGCGGTTGCCGAGGCGGCTGTCCGGGTCCAGCTGGTTGCTGCTGCCAACCCGGCGGCGGTGCCGGATATCCGGGCGTCGGATGGTTACCGGGCCTCGGGGCCGGTTGCTGCTGCCCGGCGGGAACGAACCGGCCCGGCGGTGGCCCAGGCTGTGCCGGGGGTACGGGCGGCGGTGGGCCGGGCCGTGCCGGGGGTACGGGCGGCGGTGGGCCGGGCCGTGGGGGCATCGCCTGCGGCGGTCCAGGTTGCCCGGGTCCAGGTTGCCCAGGATTAGGCTGCCCAGGACCAGGTTGGGGCGGCACGGGGCGATAGGGCCCCTGCGGCGGCGGCTGAGTCATGAGAGTAATCAGGTCCTATCTGGACAATCAGATAGGCTGGGACTTGAGGTCGCCAAGCCTGTCGTAGAAACGCTTCTTGCCGCTCTCGTCGAGCACGGTGACATCGGATCGGGGCGGCAGCGACGGAAAGTCCGCCTTTGTCGCGGCACCGGTGATGTCGTACCCGACCTGGATCTCGAAAGGCGACGGTCCGCCCTTGACCACACCGTTCATCTCGAACTTATCGACGCTCCCGTCCGCAGCGAACTTGATGTTGACGGGGATCAACTGCTTCAGCATTTCGTCAGTGACCTTCGCCTTCAGCACATCCGGCAGGACCAGCACCCGCGCTTCGAGGAACGCCTTCAGGGTGACGCCGGTGAGCAGTTCCACCCGACCGTCCGCATGTCGGGTGTACTTCTTGAGCAGACCAGCCGGATTCTCCTTCTGGGTCAACTCCATCGCGTCCAACATCTTGCAGCCGACCATGACACCGGTCATCGTGCAGACGTAGAAGCCGTCCTTCGGAAAGTGGGTCCGGTGGGAGACCCACGGTGTGGGTGCCAAACTGCGGTACAGCGTGCCCAGCAACAGCAGGTCCTGATCCGAGCCGGCCGGGTGGTACATGTCGATGTTGTCGCCGGCATGGCCGGACCTAGACCGGGTCAGCAGCGCGGGCGGCTCGCCGAGCACGTACGTGTCCACCTCGGACTTTGCTTTCTTGCCCTCGAAGCTGGCGAAGGTGAACACCGTGCCCTTGATGTTGGTGGCCTCGACGAAGTAGCGGCGCAGTCCGTCCAGTGACTCGACGAACCGGGCGGCCTGGTACTCCTCGGCCTGTTGCCGGGCGGGCAGCGCCAGCCCATCCGTCGGCACACTGCAACCGGTCAGCACGGTGAACCCGACCAGCACGCTCAACATTCGACGTGCCCCACGGCCCCGGGCCCGTCCCCGGATGGAAATGGCTGTCACTTGTCCGCCTCGAGGTAGAGGTCATAGGCCGTCTTACCCATCGTCGACCCGTAGAGCGTTTCGCTGTCCCCGACGGAACTGGTCGATACGACGTAACCTGCGCCCTTCACCGGATCGAACCGGGTCAACCAGGGACCACCGGAGCAGCCCGGTGTCATGACACACGGCAGCCCGTAGTCCCCGTGGACGCCGGGATGGGTCCGGGTGCTGGACGCGGAGCAGTAACGCATCGACTTCCCGTCGAAGGGCTTGGCGCTGGGATATCCCAACACCATCAACCCCTCCGGCCGGTGGCCGAACGCGATCCCCTGCGCCCCCAACGCCTGTTGGATCGTCTTGCCGTTGAGCGGGCGCATACGCAGGAAGGCGGTGTCGAACTGCCATCCGGATCCGGAGGTGCTCGTCGCGGTGGAGAAAGCGCTGTTCATGAACTGCTTCGTGACGAAGCCCGTTTCCGCGGACCACCGGCCGTGCGGCGCCTTACCGGCCTCGTCCCCGGGAACGAACATCACCTGCCGGACCCACTCCCGTCGCTCTCCCGTACCGAACAGGCAGTGTCCAGCCGTCGCCACGATCCTGCCGGACTTGGAGTTGACCACCGCGGCACTACAGACGTACGGCCGTCCGCCGAGGGTGAAGTAGAGCCGACCAACGGTACGTCCGCTCAGGCCGGCCTTGGACCACCGTTGGCCGCCGTTGTGGTCTCCGTTGGCGCTCGGCGGCACCTGATCCAGCGCACCGGTGGTGGGATGGATCGTCACCGAGACGGCCTCCTCCTCGGTGCCGGTGGTGTTCCCGTCCGGCTTGGGCAGGGGCGGCGCCTCGGCCTCGTCGGTGCGGTCCTTCGTCCAGTAGTCGTTGACCGACTGTGGCGAGTCGGCGAAGTCCTTACGCAGGTCGACCCGTTCGACGCCGGCCACCTCGTTCGCCAGGTCGGGTGTGTAGGCACCCGCCCTCGGAACGCCGGTCACCGTCGGTGCACAGGCAGCCAACAGGGTTGCACCGAAGACGCCGGCCACCGCCAGCACACCCGGCCGAGACCACAATCGCACGCTGTTCCGTCCCCACCCGCGACAATCGCGTCGTCACTGCCGTGGTCACCGGCCATCCCACAGGTGGGGCCACGGGCTCACGGGTTCCGCAGCTTATCGAACGGCCAGCTCACCCGACCAGGGAGACCCTTTCGGACACCCACTCCTCGGGATCGGACGAAGCAGCGACGGCCGGAAAGCATGTGGTCTGACCGGGAAATCAGCTCCTGGCCGCGGTCCTGGGGCGGGGTTGGCAACGTGGGCAACTGTGCGAGGAACGGTTCATGAACGGCTCCCGCCGGATCGGCGTACCGCACCGGTGGCAGGGCAGCCCCTCCCGGCCGTACACGTTGAGCGACCGGTCGAAGTAGCCGCTCTCGCCGTTGACGTTGACGTAGAGCGCATCGAAGCTCGTACCACCGACCTTGATGGCCTCTTCGAGCACGTCGCGTACGTGGCCGAGCAGTCGGCTGACCGCCGGGCCGGTGAGCGCGTCGGTCTGCCGGGCACCATGCAGACGCGCCCGCCACAGCGCCTCGTCCGCGTAGATGTTGCCCACCCCGGAGATCAGGGTCTGGTCGAGCAGCGCCCGCTTCACCTCGGTACGCCGACGGCGCAGCCCGGTCAGGAAGTCGGCGGCGGAGAACTCCGGATCGATCGGGTCCCGGGCGATGTGCGCGATCTCCGCAGGCAGCGTCGCGCCGCCCTCGGAGACCGACAGGCCGCCGAAGGTGCGCTGGTCGACGAAGCGGAGTTCCGAGCCGCCGTCGTCGTCGAAGGTGAACCGAATCCGCAGGTGGGTCTCGTCGGGTGCCTCCGGTGGCTGCACCAGGAGCTGCCCGGACATGCCGAGGTGCCCGACGATCGCGTCGCCGCTGTCCAACGGCAGCCAGAGGTACTTGCCCCGCCGACGGGCGTCGAGCACGGTCCGTCCGGCGAGTACGTCGGCGAAGTGCTCCGCACCGGGCACATGCCGCCGCACGGCACGCGGATGGCGTACGTCCACGGTGGCGATCCGCCGGCCGACCACCCACCGGGCCAGGCCCTCCCGGACGGTCTCCACCTCGGGCAACTCAGGCACGCGGTGTTCCCTGCTCGGCCGGAACCGACTCGACCGGCTCGACCGAGCCGGTCGGCTCCGCCGTCTGCTCGGAGAGCGTGCGCCAGGCGGCCTCGGCCGCCCGCTGCTCCGCTTCCTTCTTGCTGCGCCCCTCGGCACCGCCGTACCGGTTGCCGGCCACGACCACCCACGCGGTGAACGTCTTGAGGTGGTCCGGGCCGGCCTCGTCGATCCGGTACTCCGGGACCCCGAGCCCGAGCGACGCGGTCAACTCCTGGAGGCTGGTCTTCCAGTCCAGGGCCGCGCCCCGGCCGGCCGACTCGGCCATCAACGGGTCGAACAGCCGGTGGATGACGGTCTCGGTGGCCGGCAGCCCGTACTGCAGATAGATCGCGCCGAGCAGCGCCTCCAGCGTGTCGGCCAGGATGCTGGCCTTGTCCCGGCCACCGGTGATCTCCTCGCCCTTGCCGAGCAGCAGGTAGGGCCCGAGGCCCTCCGGGCCGAGCCCCCGGGCGACGTCGGCCAGTGCCCGCATGTTGACGACGCTGGCCCGCAGCTTGGCCAGTTGTCCTTCGGGCAGATCGGGGTGGTTGTGGAAGAGCGCCGACGTGATCACCACGCCGAGCACCGAGTCGCCGAGGAACTCCAGCCGCTCGTTGGTCGGCAGTCCGCCGTTCTCGTACGCGAACGAGCGGTGGGTCAGCGCGCGTTCGAGCAGTTCCGGCTCCAGCTTGACGCCGAACGCCGTCTCCAGGTGTTCCACCGGCGCTCGGCGTCGCTTGTCGTTGCTCATGCGGTTACCTCGGTGTTGTTCGTGTGGTGGTTCCGACCTGGCTCGACGGCCAGCAGGGTGGAGATCGCCGTAGCGGCGCGGCGACGATGCAGATGTGCGGCCAGGGCGATGCCGGAGGCGACGTCGTCCGCCCGGGCCGCACCGTGGCAGACGACGACGGTGCCGGCCACGCCCAGCAGGGCGGCGGCGCGGGGCGCACCCCCGTTCGCGGGTGGCCCACCGGCCATCGCGTACGCGCCCTCGATGGCTTTGAGCAGCACATTACCGGTGAACCCGTCGGTGACCACGACGTCGCAACGCTCGCCCAGCGCGATGTCGTACCCCTCGACCAGTCCGACGTACCGGGCGTCGCAGGGCAGTGGCTGGTCGGCGAGTGCCGGGTCCGCGGCCCGCCGGGCCCGATCCCCCTTGCCGGTCTCGGTGCCGATGGACAGCAGCCCGACCCGGGGTCGGGGTACGGCGTGGGCGACCGCCGCGTAGGCAGCGCCGAGAGCAGCGTGCCGGGACAGGGTGGTGGCGCTGGCCTCCACCGAACCGCCCACATCGAGAAGTACGACCGGCCCCTTGATGGCCGGCATCGTGGCCACCAGGGCGGGGCGGCGCACGCCCGGCCACCGGCCGAGGACGAGGGCGGCGGCGGTCACGGTGGCACCGGTGTCTCCGGCGGAGACGAGTGCGTCGGCGGTGCCGTCGGCGATGGCAGCGGCGGCGGCCCGCACGGTGGTCTCGGCCAGGCTGGCCCGTACGGGCTGGTCGTGGACCGAGCCTGCGGCCCAGGCCGGACGTACGGTCACCCGGTGACGGGCCGCCGGGGGCAGCACGTCGAGGAACCCACCGGCAGCCTCAGGCGGGCCGATGAGCAGCAGATGCAGGTGGGGATCGGCGTTGAACGCCCGCAGAGCGCCGTCAACCACGACGGCGGGAGCACCGTCCCCGCCGAGGAGGTCAACGGCGATCCGCGCGGTGCCCGGCTCCACTGGAACGCCGGCCGGATGAACTCGGCCGGCGTTGGCGGGAGCCGGTGCACCGGGCAGTCGCCTGGGCGCGCGCGCCAACCGACCCGATGTCGGAGGCGTCACTCGGTGTCCGGGTCAGACCTCGAGGACCTGACGGCCGTTGTAGGTGCCACAGACACCACACGCGGCGTGCGGCAGCTTCGGCGACTTGCACTGCGGGCACGCCACGGTCGCGACCGCCGCAACCTTCCAGTTCGCCCGGCGGGACCGGGTGTTGCTGCGCGACATCTTGCGCTTGGGGACGGCCACGGTTCTTACTCCTCTTGACGGGTCAGTTGCGACAGGCCAGCCCAGCGCGGGTCGATCTGCTGGTGGCTGTGGTCAGCCGGCAGTTCGTCCCAGTGCACTCCACACTCGGAGCACAGCCCTGGGCAGTCGTCTCGGCACAGCGGGTTGGTCGGCAGTGCGAGCACCACCGCGTCCCGCAACGCCGGCTCCAGGTCGATCAGATCGCCCTGCATCCGGCCCACCTCGTCCTCGTCGGCCGTCTCGTCCGTGGTGCTGTTCTCGTATGCGTACAGCTCCTGGATCCTGACGACCAGCGAGTCGCTGATCGGGCGCAGGCAACGGCCGCACTCGCCCTCGACGGGACCGGCGACGGTCCCCGAGACGAGCACGCCCTCGGACACCGACTCGAGCCTCAGGTCGAGACTGAGTTCAGCGCCTTCCGGCACGCCGATCAGCTCCAGCCCGAGGTCCGCTGGCGCCGACACCACCCGCTTGACCGTACGCAACGCGCCAGGTCGGCGCGGCAGTTCCCTCGTGTCGAGGACCAGCGGCGACCTGGGGCTGAGTTGGTTTGGCGAAGGTTTGGGCATAGTCAGACTCCGGCCTGTGTGTGGCCGACATGTGAGGTTACCTGGGCAGCGGGCCCAGCGTCGAACCGGGGCACCTCTGACCGCAGCGGGACCGCACCGAAGCGTACCCGGCCCGCGCCCCGGGCCGACCCGGCCCATCGCCCCTGGCGGAACCGACCATCGCCGCTGGCGGAACCGAAGCGTGACCCCCGGGGCGAAACCGGCTCAGAACGACAGCGGACGCTCACTGTCCTCGCCGCCGAAGGTGCCGATCTCCCGCAGCGCATGCATCTTGTCCCGCCCGCGCTCGATCGAGGCCAGCGCCCGGGTGAGGAACTGCTCGAAATTGGCCAGCGCGGTGTCGACGTAGTCGTCGACCTCGTCGCGCAGCCGCTGCGCCTCCGCCCGCGCCTCCGCGATGATCCGGGCCCCCTCGTGCTCGGCGGAAACCGTGATCTCGTTGATCGAGACCAGCCGGGCGTGCTCGGCCTCACCCTCACTGATGATCCGGTCGGCCTCCCGCTTCCCGGCATCCATGATCTTGTCCCGCTCCCCGAGCAGGACAGCGGCTCGCCGCAGGTCGGCGGGGAGTTCGGCGCGCAGCTCGTCGAGGGCGCCGATCATCTCGCCTCGGTCGACCATGCAGTTGTTGCGCGACATCGGGACGGACCGGGCCGCCTCCACCATGGCGATGATCTCGTCGATGCGGTCGAGCGGGTCCACCGGCACCTCACTCCTGTCATTTGGTCGGCCGAACCTCCATAATGCGACGTCCGACCGAATTACTGCTCACCCAATGATGCGTCCCGCATACGACCGGGTGGCCATACCTCTTTCGGCGCGGCGCGTCGTCCGATCGGCTCGACCGACCGTACGCCGGCCGGTCAACCTTCCTGGGTCGGCACCAGGCGTTGCCGCAGAAGATCACCGACCAGGTCCGGCACATGCGCGGAGACGTCACCACCCCACTTGGCGACGTCCTTGACCAGGCTCGACGACAGGAAGGAATAGAGCGGGTTGGTCGGCATGAAGAGCGTCTCGACGCCGGCCAGACCGATGTTCATCTGTGCCATCTGCAACTCGTAATCGAAGTCGCTGACCGCCCGCAGCCCCTTGATCAGAACTTCCGCCTGCTGTGCCCGGCAGAAATCGACCAGGAGCCCTCGGAACGACTCCACCCGGACATTGTCGTATGAGGCGGTCACCTCGCGGAGCATCGCTATCCGCTCCTCGATGGTGAACAGACCGCTCTTCGACTGGTTGATCAGCACCCCGACGATGACCTCGTCGAACAGTCGACTCGCTCGACCGATGATGTCGAGGTGACCGTTGGTGACCGGGTCGAATGATCCAGGACACACCGCACGTCTCATGAGCGGCGACCGTACCAAAGGGTGGTCTCCCCGTACCGTCGGCTGCGTTCGGCAGTGACGCCTTCCACCCAGTCGACCGGTCCGGTCCGGCTCGACCGCTCCACCACGACCACGGCGTCCGCCGCCAGCCAGCCACCGTCGACCAGCGCGGCCAGCGTCGTGGTGATCTCCTCGGCCGGTACGGAGTACGGCGGGTCGGCGAAGACCACGTCGTACGGCCCATCGGTCGGACCGGCAGCCAATACCTGCGACACCTTCGCGGTATTCAACCGGGCGGCCGGTGTGGCCCGCAGAACGGTCAGGTTCTCCCGGATGATCCGGGCGGCCCGGGGATCCGATTCGACGAGCAGCACATGCGCCGCACCCCTGGACAGGGCCTCCAGACCGACCGCGCCGGAGCCCGCGTAAAGGTCGAGAAAACGGCTGTCGTCCAGATCGGTCATCGTCTCCAGTGCACTGAACAACGCCTCACGCACCCGGTCGGAAGTCGGCCGGGTATGTGCTCCGGGCGGGGCGACGATGCGCCGGCCGCCGAACGTACCCGCGACGATCCGGGTCATCTCGATTCCCCTTGCATGCCGTTGACGTTACGTGACAACCGGCCGACCTCGACCGGCACGGGAGATGGACCCAAAAGCATCAGGCGGTCACCTTCGGTAGATCAATCATTTCAACTCGACAACATCATTCTTAGCGTCGTCTAAAGGACACTTTGCCGTCGCCGCAATCGCTAAGGTCTGGCGCTGGGCGGGCAACGGTTGGCCTGCCACTCGTGCAGAAGAACCAAATGGCCCACAAGCCGGGCCTGAGTTCAGTTCACCGCCCCCGGCGCCACGCTTAGACATCCCCATTTTCCAGGAGTACGCGTGATCCGTCCCAAGCTGTCGCTGCGGCGACCGCTCGCCATCCTCGGGGCCGCCGTAGTCGGCCTCGCGGCGGCAGTGGCCGTCGCCGCGCCCGCAAGCGCGCACCACACCGTGATCAAGGGCACGACGGTATGCGAGCCCACCACCGGCAAGAAAATCATCACGTGGACGGTGACCCACAGCGAGCGTGACAAGCACGCCACGCTGGTGAAGGTCACCCCCAGCATCAACAGCCCGGTCAGCAACATCGAGGGCACAGTTCTCGCTCCTCTCGGCAAGCAGGGCGACACCGTCGTCGGCACCCAGGAGGTAGCCGGGGACCAGACCGGTACCGCCAAGCTCTCCGTCTACGCGACCTGGTCCAAGAACGGCCGGATCACGGACAAGAAGACGAACGATGGCACGGCCGACCTCGGCCGGGGCACCTGTGAGCAGGCCCCGCCGCCCTGTGTCTCGGCCAGCGAGGCGAAGTTCAAGCACACCTTCGACGGTCCCGGCGGAAAGGCCACTGTCGAACTGGTCGGCGAGCGTCCACTGTGCGAGGGCGTCGAACAGCCCTTCACGCTGGTCTCCTACTTCGCGCCGCGGCCGGAGTTCTCCGTGCCGCAGTACGTCTACGGTGAGCCCGACACCGACACGATCAAGGCTGGCCAGACCAAGATCGAGCTCAACGTCGAACTGCCCGACTGCCACACCCAGGTCGACCTGATCTGGGGCGGCCGGGACCAGGTCATCGAGGAGATCGTCAAGGACGGCCCGACCTACGGCAACAAGAAGCTGGGCAGCCCCGGCGCGCCGGGCAACCGGTCCTCGGGCCCCAACGGCTGGTACAACGGCGGCAGCAAGGCCTGCCAGCAGCCGGCTGCCGAGTTCGTGTCCAACTGTGACGGCAGCGTCATCGTCAACCTCAGCAACAACGGCAAGATCAGCAAGTACCCGGTGGAGTTCACCATCACCGCCGGTTCGTGGACCAAGAAGGTCACCGTCGCCGCGAACAAGGGCGAGACCGTCGAGGTTCCGGCTGAGCACGCCGCTGAGGTCATCGTGACGGCGGACGGCTTCGAGGCCAAGCCCTACAAGTGGCAGCGGCCCGAGAACTGCGAGCTGCCGACCGTGGTCGCCGAGTCCGACTGCGAGAGCTTCACGGTGGGTGTGCAGAACCCGGAGGGTGTCACCCCGGTCGAGGCGAAGATCGTCTACGGCGACAAGACCGAGACGGTGACCGTTCCGGCTGGCGAGACCAAGACCGTCAAGTTCAAGGCGTCCGACGCCGAGGCGGCGATCGTCACCTTCACCGGCCTTGACATCGAGCCGTTCGAGGCCGTCTACGAGAAGCCGGCCAACTGCGGTGGCGACGGTGGCGGCCTGCCCGTTACCGGTGCCGCTGCCGGTGGCATCGCGGCCGGTGCCGTGGTCCTGCTGATCGCCGGTATCGCGCTGTTCTTCGTGGCCCGCCGTCGTCGGCTGCGGTTCACCGCCTGAGGCTGACCCGACCCGGGTCGACCTGAGCAACGACAACTGAAGAACCGCCGAGGGCGGGTGACCGATCCGGTCACCCGCCCTCGGTGCGTCTTCGACACGACAGGGACTGCCCTGCCCCGGGTCAGCCCTTCTCCAGGTATCCGGCGCGCTCCTCGTCGACCAGGACGGCCACCGAGGCGGCCAGGGCCGGATGCCGTTCCAGCTCCGGGTCCTCCTCGACCAGCGCGATCGCCTCGGCCCGCGCGTCACGGATCAGATCCGTGTCCTTCAGCAGCGACAACAGCCGCAGGTGCGAACGCCGACCGGACTGGGTCGCCCCGAGCACGTCACCCTCGCGGCGCTGTTCCAGGTCGAGTTCGGCCAACCGGAACCCGTCGGTGGTGGAGGCCACCGCGTCCAGGCGCTCCCGGGCCGGGGAGCCTTCCAGCGTCTCGGAGACCAGCAGGCACAGTCCCGGTGCCGAGCCCCGACCGACCCGACCCCGGAGCTGGTGCAACTGGGACACGCCGAACCGGTCGGCGTCCAGGACGATCATCACGGTCGCGTTCGGCACGTTGACGCCCACCTCGACCACCGTGGTCGCCACCAGCACGTCGATGTCACCGGCGGCGAACGAACGCATCACCGCGTCCTTCTCGTCGGCCGGCAGCCGGCCGTGCAGCATCCCGATCCGCAACCCGTGCAGCGGCCCCTCGGCCAGCAGCGGCGCGACCTCCGCCACCGCCAACGGAGGACGCCGACCCGAGTCGTCCGCCGACGGCGGTTCCTCCTCGGACTCCGGCCCGGATCCGATCCGTGGGCAGACCACGTACGCCTGGTGGCCGGCGGCCACCTCCTCGCGCAACCGACGCCACGCCCGGTCCAGATAGGCGGGCTTCTCGGCGGCCGGTACGACGTGCGAGGCGATCGGCGAGCGTCCACTCGGCAACTGGGCCAGGGTGGAGGTCTCCAGGTCGCCGTAGACGGTCATCGCCACCGTGCGCGGGATCGGCGTCGCCGTCATCACCAGCACGTGCGGCGGCTGCTCGGCCTTGGCCCGTAAGGCGTCGCGCTGTTCCACCCCGAACCGGTGCTGCTCGTCCACCACCACCAGCCCGAGGTCGGCGAAGTCGACCCCCTCGTAGAGCAGGGCGTGGGTGCCCAGCACGATGCCCGCGTTGCCGCTGGCCACCTCCTCCAGCGCGTGCCGCCGGGCCGCCGCGCCCAGCGAACCGGTGACCAGGGCGACCCGGGTGCCGTCCGGGTCGCCGTCCAGCTCACCGGCCCGACCGAGCGGGCCGAGCAGGTCGAGGATGCCCCGGTAGTGCTGGGCGGCCAGCACCTCGGTCGGGGCCAGCAGCGCGGCCTGCCCACCCGCGTCGACGACCTGGAGCATGGCCCGTAACGCCACCAGCGTCTTGCCGGAGCCGACCTCGCCCTGCAAGAGCCGGTGCATCGGATGTGCGGTGGCCAGATCGGCGGCGATCTCCGTACCGACGGTGACCTGCCCGGCGGTCAGCTCGTAGGGCAGCTTCGCGTCGAAGGCGGCCAGCAGCCCGGCGTCGCGTGGTGGCCGGGGTCGCGCCGGCCACGCCGCCGCGCGGTGCTTGCGCTGGACGAGCGTGATCTGTACGGCGAACGCCTCGTCCCATTTCAGCCGCCGTCGGGCCCGGTAGAGGTCCTCCTTGGTGGACGGCCGGTGGATCTCCCGTAGGGCGGTACCGAGACCGACCAGGTTGCGGGTGGCCCGTACCGTCGCCGGCAGCGGATCCTCCGGCGGGGTGAAGGTGTCCAGCACCACCCGAACACATCGGGCGATCACCCAGGTGGGCACCGCCGCAGCGGCCGGGTAGACCGGGATCAGGGCCCCGGCGAACTCCTCGATCTCGGGCGACCAGTCTGACCCCGCGTCACGCGACCTGGCGTGCTCGGACCGGTCGTCGCTGGCCGCCGCCTCCCCGTCGGCGGGGCCGTCGCCGAGCAGCACGTAGTCCGGGCCGTTGAGCTGGCGCTTGCCCCGGAACTCGGTGACCTTGCCGGCGAACAGTCCCCACCGGCCGGGACGCAGTTCCCGTTCCCGCCACGCCTGGTTACCGAAGAAGGTCAGGGTCAACTGCCCGCCGGAACCGTCCTCGACGGTGACCTCGAGCAGGTTGCCCCGCCGCTGCCGCATCGGGCGGACCGCCGTACGACGCACCTGGCCGAGCACGGTCACCTCCTCGCCCACGGCCAGGGAGCGGATGTCGGTGTGCTCGCCCCGCTCGTCGTAGCGCCGGGGGAAGTGGTAGATCAGGTCACCGGCGGTGTGCAGGTCGAGGTGGCTGGCCAGCGCCTTGGCCGTCTTCTCCCCGACCAGCTTCTTCAGCGGTGTCTCCACCGAGGACTGCTCGGTCATTCGACCCCCACCAGCAACGGATAGTGCGGTTGCCCGCCGGAATAGCCCTGCACCTCGACGAACGGCCAGTGCCGGGCGACGTGTGCCTGGACCGTGTCGGCCAGCCGGGCCGGAGCGTCGGCACCGAGCAGCAGGGTCACCAGTTCGCCACCGCCGCCGAGCATCCGGTCGACCAGGGCTGTGGAGGTGTCCGCCAGGTCCGAGCCGATCAGGTGGACCTCCCCGTCGACCAGGGCGAGTACGTCTCCCGGCTGACACGGGCCGGCGACCGTCAACGCCTCCCGGCTGGCATAGCAGACCTCGCCGGAGCGGCAGGCCCCGGCCGCCTCCGCCATCGCGATCACGTCGTCCTCGAAGCGTCGGCCGGGATCGCGTACGGCCAGCGCCGCCAGCGCCTGCACCGGCGACCGGGTCGGCACGACGCTGACCTTCAGGCCGAGCGTGTGGGCCTCCCGGGCCGCCGCTGAGGCCACGGTCTGGGTGTCCCGGTCGTTGGGCAGCACCACCACCCGGGCGGCACCGGTCGACTCGATGGCCGTCAGCAGGTCACCGATGGACGGCTTGCCGGCCACCACCGTGGCCCCCTCGGCGGTGAACAGTTCCGTCAGCCCGGTGCCGGCCGCCACCACCACGGCAGCCCGCCGTCCCCGGTCGGGTACGGCCGGCGGCCGGTCCTCCGGTCGATCAGCGACCGGCTGGCTTTCGATCCGGTCGGCGACCGGCTGATCCCCGATCTGGTCGGCGAACCTGGTGACGGAGATCTGGTGCGGCCGACCGGCGACCACCCCCGCCTCCACCGCCGCGCCGACGTCGTTGACGTGCACGTGCACCTGCCAGGTGGAGGGCCCGCCGTCCGCCCCGGTGCCGTCACCGACCACCACCAGCGAGTCACCGAGCCCGGCCAGTACGCCCCGCAGTCGGTCGACCGCCGCCGCGTCCGCGTCGAGCAGGTACTGCACCTCGTAGGCGTACTCCAGGGAACCGGTCTCCCGGGGCACGGACGCGAGCCGGTGGGCCCGGGGTTGCGTGGGCTCCGCCCGACGGGCCGGTGACGGTGGGTACGCCGGCCGGTCCGGGCGCTGTCCGGTGACCACCTCCACCAGGGCGTCCAGCAGCAGACAGAGGCCCCGCCCGCCGGCATCGACCACCCCGGCCCGGCCCAGCTCCGGTAGTTGTTCGGGGGTACGCCCGAGGGCCTCGGCACCGGCCGTCGCGGCGGCCCGGGTCACCACCGCAAGATCGTCGGTGTCGGTCTGCTCGGCGGCCTCCGCCGCAGCGGCGACCACCGACAGCAGGGTGCCCTCGACCGGTTTGGCCACCGCCGTGTAGGCCGCCGCGCTGGCCGAACGCAACGCACCGGCCAGCGCCCGGCCCCGCACCACCGGTGCCTCGGCCAACGCGTCGGCGAGGCCCCGCAGGATCTGCGCCACGATCACCCCGGAGTTGCCCCGGGCACCGAGCAACGCGCCCCGGGCCATCAGGCGCAACGCCCGCCCGTGGGCCGTCGGTTCACCCTGTGGGGAGACTTCGAGGCCGGAGGTCAGCGCCTGCTGCGCGGAGGTGAAGGTGAGCACCAGGTTGGTGCCGGTGTCGCCGTCGGGCACCGGATAGACGTTCAGCTCGTCGATCTCGCCCTGATGCCGCTTGAGGGCCGCCAGTCCACCCGCGCACCACCGGTGTACGGCGGCGGCATCCACGGCGTCCAGCATGAGCAGAAGCCTACTGTCGTCCCCTGACAGGCCGGTGACCACGGACTACACCGTCGTACCCGCGTCGTAACGGGGAGACTGCGGGCGTCGCGTCGGACGCGGCCCCGACCGATGGTCCTGTCGCACGGTTCGGGCAGGATCCCGGCACATGACGGACGACCTGTTCACCGGCCTCGACAAGATCCGCTGGAGCCGGCTACGGCATGCGTACGGGTCCGCAGCCGAGGTCCCCGACCTGCTACGTGGCCTGGTCGACCCCGACCCCGCCGTACGGGAGGTGGCGCTCGACGGCATGTACGGCGCGGTGCACCACCAGGGCGACGTCTACCCCTGCACGATCGCGGCGATCCCGTTCCTGTTACGCATCGCGCAGCATCCCGGGTCACCCGGCCGGGCGGCGGTGGTGCAGCTGCTGGCCAGCATCGGAAGCGCCGAGGACCCGACCGAGCTGACCGGGCACCACCGGCGGGCCAACCAGGCGGTCGCCGAGGCGTACCCGCTGTGGGTCACCCTGCTGGAGGATCCGGACCCGGAGGTACGCGCCGCCGCAACCGCCGTGTTGCCGGCCTGCCCGCAGCAGGCACCAGCGACGGTGACACGGCTGCTCGACCGCCTGTCGGACGAGGACGAGGACGATCCGACGGTCCGGGCGGCGATCGTACGGGTCGCGGCCGAACTGGCCCGTCTTGCCGGGGACACCACCGCGGTTCGGGAGCGGCTGACCGGGATGCTGTCGACCGACCCGGACCCGCGGCTGCAGCTGGTGGCCCTGGCCGAGCTGGCGGAACTGGCCGCGTCGCCCAGCGGACCCACCGACCAACCGATGGTCGGGGTCGACGACGCGCTCCCCCTGCTGACCGCCGTCTACCAGGCGGGCACACCCGCCACGCCACCCGCCGGCTTCGAGACCGGCACCCTCATCGGCGCGGTACGGCTGCTGCATGAGCAGAGCAACGACGGCCGACGCTCACCCGGTGCCGCCAACCTGGTCCGCAGCGTGAGCGCCTCGTTCGGCAACCGGGTACCCGACCGGGTGCGGTTGCTGACCGCCCTGCTGCGCTCCCCGGACTGGGAGTGCCGGCTCGACGCCCTGTTTCCGGCCAGCAACCTCGTCGACGGATGGCGTGGCGACTACGCCGAACTGATCTCCCTGGTCGGCGACCAGGTAGGCGACGGACAGCCGCAGCTGTGTTCCCGGGCCGTCCAGGTCCTGGAGAATCTGGGTGGGGTCGCGGCACCCGCCGCCGATGCGCTGGCAACCGTCCTGGCCGCCACGGCCGAGCGGGTGGCACCCCATTCCAGGACGACCGGGCAGACCCCATGGGTGATCGAGTGGGCCCAGGCTCTGCCCACCGTGGGTCCGGCCCTGCGGGCGCTCAGCGGGGCGGGCGACCCCCGGGCACTACCGATGCTGGCCTGGGCGCTCGACCTGGAACGGATGCCCCGTGACGTGGGTTACCTGGTTGCCCAGTTCGGTGACCGGGCCGCCCCCCTCGTGCCGGGCATCCGCCGCCGCCTGGGCGATCTGCCCACCGACGAGCCACACGACGACCGTCGCGACAGTCTCGCCGCCGCGCTCGCCCGGATCGGCCCGGCCACCGCCGACGCCCTGCCCGAACTGCTCGACCTGCCGGTCACCCCGGCCGTGCAGCGGGCACTGGCCGCGATCGGCC
>NZ_JBHTMP010000094.1:0-21102 GCF_042679305.1 Micromonospora sonneratiae
GGGGGCCCCGCCGTGGGGGGGCCCCACAACTGTTTCCAGAGCCAGTTCCCAAAGTTGCACCCGTACGCGCCCCGGCGGAAACCGGCGGCGAGTGGGAAAGCAGCCCGGGTGGAACTCCGCAGCACGCCAGCCGGCAGAACCCGGCAGAACCCGATCCAAACCCAGCAGAACGTGGTTCAGCGGTTCTCCCGGGGCCACGGCCCACTGCCTTATCCCGGGGAATATGGCCGTTGTCCCGGGAGAACCGGGTTCGTAGGTGTCCGCTAATGGCGAATCTGGATGCTCTCGCGGATCTTCCGTAGCAGCTCGGCAGATTGGTCGACGTCACGCCCTGCGAACATGGCCAGCGCCACGCTGCCGTGATCCGCCCAACCGCAGACGGTCAGGTTTCCATCCTCGGTAGCGGTCGTTCCACATTTCATGACGCCGCCGAGCTTGCCCTCGGGCACCTTGTGCAGCCCGGTCACCGCACCGGCGTCGTCGGTCAACAACTCGAAGAGGCTGTCCAGGTCCCGCTCCGGCCGCCAGAGCAGCGTCGTACCGCCGAACAACAGCACGGTGCGGTCCGGATCGTTCGGGTCGGTGTAGACCGCCCCGATGCTCTGGTCCACTTCGATGTCGGCGATGAAGCCGTTACGCAGATAGTCCGCAGTGCCCCGAGCATGTTCGCTGTTGTCCAGGACCAGGCCCGCGACCTGGGGTGGGATGTCGAGACTCGCGTCCTTCTGGCTGGCGACCCGCCAACCGGCAGTGCCGATGCCGGCTGCCCCGATCAGGCCGACCAGTAGCGCCGTACCGAGCAGGATCCGGCGACGGCGGGAAACGGGACGAGACTTCCTCTCCTCCGGCGGCTCCTCCGACCAGGCAACCAGTTCGTCGGCCTCGACCGTTGGATCGGCCGGTTGCTGGGTGACGTCCACCGCTGCCGGATCGGCGTTCTGCGGGCGTTCAAAGGTGTGCGCGTCGGACATAGCCGTCACCGTACGGCAACCAGTGGTGGTGCGCGCCGGCACTCGGGAAGCGCTCCGTAGACTTTACGGGTGACCGAGACACTGGATACCCACCACAACGTGCCCCCGACCCTGCCCGCCCAGTACCAGCCGGGCGAGGTAGAGCAGCGACGGTACGAGCAGTGGGTAGCCGCCGGTCACTTCCGGGCATCGGCCGACAGCGACAAGCCGCCGTACACCATCGTCATCCCGCCGCCGAACGTGACCGGGTCGCTGCACATGGGGCACGCGCTCGACCACACCGTCCAGGACGCGCTGATCCGCCGTAAGCGGATGCAGGGCTTCGAGGCGCTGTGGCAGCCGGGTATGGACCACGCCGGTATCGCCACCCAGAACGTCGTGGAGCGTCAGCTCGCGGCGCAGGGACTGTCCCGGCACGATCTCGGCCGGGAAAAGTTCGTCGAGCGGGTCTGGCAGTGGAAGGCGGAGTCCGGCGGCAAGATCCTCGGCCAGATGCGCCGACTCGGCGACTCGGTGGACTGGGACCGCGAGCGCTTCACCATGGACGAGGGGCTGTCCCGGGCCGTACAAACGATCTTCAAGAAGCTGTATGACGACGGCCTGATCTACCGCGCGGAGCGGATTATCAACTGGTGCCCGCGCTGCCTGACCGCGCTGTCGGACATCGAGGTCGAGCACACCGACGACGACGGTGAGCTGGTCTCGATCCGCTACAGCGACGACGTGGTGGTGGCCACCACCCGGGCCGAGACGATGCTCGGCGACACCGCGGTGGCGGTGCACCCGGACGACGAGCGCTACCGGCATCTGATCGGTACCGAGGTGGAGCTGCCGTTGACCGGTCGGCGGATCCCGATCGTCGGTGACGAGCACGTCGACCCGTCGTTCGGCACCGGCATGGTGAAGGTGACCCCGGCACACGACCCCAACGACTTCGAGATCGGGCAGCGGCACAACCTTCCGTCCCTGACGATCATGGACGAGCGGGGGATCATCACCGCGCCCGGCCCGTTCGAGGGGCTGGACCGTTACGAGGCCCGACCGGCGATCGTCGCCGCGCTACGTGAGCAGGGCCGGGTCGTGGCGGAGAAGCGGCCGTACGTGCACGCGGTGGGGCACTGCTCCCGGTGCCGTACGACGGTGGAGCCCCGGTTGTCGTTGCAGTGGTTCGTCAACACCGGCCCGCTGGCGAAGGCGGCCGGTGACGCCGTCCGGGACGGCCGGGTCCGGGTCGAGCCGGCGGACCTGACCAGGCGCTACTTCGCCTGGGTCGACAACATGCACGACTGGTGCATCTCGCGCCAGCTCTGGTGGGGTCACCGGATCCCGGTCTGGTACGGGCCGGATGGTGAGACGGTCTGCGTCGGGCCGGACGAGCAGCCGCCCACCGGCCCGGGCTGGCACCAGGACGCCGATGTGCTGGACACCTGGTTCTCCAGCGCGCTGTGGCCGTTCTCCACGCTGGGCTGGCCGGAGCAGACCGCGGACCTGGCGAAGTTCTATCCGACCAGCGTGCTGGTGACCGGATACGACATTCTCTTCTTCTGGGTTGCCCGGATGATGATGTTCGGGCTGTACGCGATGGACGGCCGCCCGCCGTTCGAGGCGATCGTGCTGCACGGTCTGGTCCGGGACCAGTTCGGCAAGAAGATGTCCAAGTCGGCCGGGAACGTGGTCGACCCGCTGGACTGGATGGACCGGTACGGTGCCGACGCCACCCGGTTCACCCTGGCCCGGGGTGCCAACCCCGGGCAGGACGTGCCGGTGAGCGAGGACTGGGTCCAGGGTTCCCGGAACTTCTGCAACAAACTGTGGAACGCCACCCGGTTCGCGCTGATGAACGGCGCGCACGTCGACGGCGCGCTGCCGGATTCGAGCCAGTTGTCGACCGTGGACCGGTGGATCCTGTCCCGGCTACAGCACGTCATCACCGAGGTGGACGGGCAGTTCGAGGCGTACGAGTTCGCGAAGGTCTGCGACCTGCTCTTCCACTTCGCCTGGGACGACGTGTGTGACTGGTACGTGGAGCTGTCCAAGCCCGTACTCGCCGGTGGGGGGGAGCCGGCGGCGGTCACCCGGCGGGTGCTGGGGCACGTGCTGGACCAGCTGCTCCGCCTGTTGCACCCGGTTATCCCGTTCGTGACCGACGAGCTGTGGACCGCGTTGACCTCGCGTTCCGGCACCGGGGCTGAGTCGACGGTGATGATCGCGGCGTGGCCGGTGGCCGAGCCGGCGCTGATCGACGATCCGGCCGAGGCCGAGGTGGTCGCACTACAGCGGGTGGTCACCGAGATCCGCCGGTTCCGGTCCGACCAGGGCCTGCGGCCCGCCCAGCGGGTGGCGGCCCGACTGGACGGACTGACCGATGCCGGCATCGCCGCGCACGAGCCGTTGATCCGGTCCCTGGTCCGACTCGACGAGGCCGGAACGGAGTTCCAGGCCAGCGCCACACTGGCGGTGCCCGGTGGGGTGACCGTGGCGCTGGACACCCGGGGGTCCATCGACGTCGCGGCCGAGCGGGCTCGACTGGCCAAGGACCTGGCGGCTGCCGAGAAGGAGATGGCCCAGGCCCGGGCGAAGCTAGACAACCCCGCGTTCGTGGGCAAGGCACCCGAAGCGGTGGTTAACAAGATCAAGGACCGGCTGGTTGCCGCTGAGGCGGACATTACCCGGATCACCACCGCACTGGAGGCGCTGCCGTCGTGACCGACCGTGCGGAATTCGCCAGGATCGACGCGGAGCTGTCCGAGCGGGGCTTCACCCGGATGGTTTTCGACCTGGGCCGGATCGAGCAGTTGCTCGACCTGCTCGGCAGCCCGCAGCGGGCGTACCCGTCGATCCATCTGACCGGCACCAACGGCAAGACCTCGACCGCTCGCATGATCGACTCACTGCTCCGGGCGTTCGGGCTGCACACCGGTCGTTACACCAGCCCGCACCTGGAGACGGTACGGGAGCGGATCAGCCTCGACGGCGAGCCGGTCAGCGAGGAGCGGTTCGTCTCGACGTACCGCGAGGTCGCGCCGCTGGCCGAACTGGTCGACCAGAAGTCCAGCGAGCCGTTGACGTACTTCGAGATGACCACCGCGCTGGCCTTCGCGACGTTCGCCGACGCTCCGGTCGACGTCGCCGTCGTCGAGGTCGGGCTGGGCGGGGCGGAGGACGCCACCAACGTGCTCAGTGCGGGGGTCTGCGTACTCACCCCGATCGGGCTGGACCACACCGAGTGGCTCGGTGACACGGTCGAGGACATCGCCCTGGCCAAGTCGGGCATCATCCACCCCGGTGCCACGGTCGTACTGGCCGCCCAGGAGGAAGAGGCCGCGAGGCCGATCCTGGAACGCTGCGTCGAGGTCGGGGCCACCGTCGCCCGGGAGGGCAGCGAGTTCGGCGTACTGCGCCGGTCGGTGGCCGTCGGCGGACAGGTGCTCACCCTCCAGGGCCTGGGTGGGGTGTACGAGGATGTCTTCATCCCGCTGCACGGTGCCCACCAGGCGCAGAACGCAGCGGTCGCCCTGGCGGCGGTCGAGGCGTTCCTCGGGGCGGGTGCCAACCGGCAGATCGCCATCGACGCGGTCCGGGAGGGCTTCGCGGCGGCCAGTTCGCCCGGCCGGCTCGAGCGGGTCCGTACCGCCCCGACGATCCTGCTCGACGGGGCGCACAACCCGCACGGGATGACCGCCACCGTGACCGCGTTGCAGGAGGAGTTCGCCTTCGGTCGCCTCATCGCGGTGGTCGGCGTGCTCGCCGACAAGGATGCGCCCAGCCTGCTGGAACTGCTGGAGCCGGTGGTCGACGCGATCGTGGTCACCCGGAACACCTCACCCCGGGCGATGGCCGCCGAGGAGTTGGCCAACCTGGCCGTGGAGGTCTTCGGACCGGATCGGGTCGAGGTGGCGCCGGAACTGCCCGACGCGATCGAACTTGCGGTCGAACTCGCCGAATCCGACGTCCAGGGCGAGCTGAGTGGGGTTGGTGTGCTGGTCACCGGCTCGGTGGTGACTGTTGCCGACGCCCGCCGGTTGTTGAAGAAATGAGTACCACCGAAGAGGGACAGTCGGCTGGACCGGGCCAACCGGTCGAGCCGGCACAGGGACGGCCGTCCGGGCTGAAGAACCCGGTCCGGGCGGTACGGAGTCTGGGTGCGGCGACCCTGATCCTGGAGGCCCTGGTCCTGCTGCTGGCCATCCAACCGATCCGACTGGTCGGCGGGGACCTGAGCGGTACGGCGATCGGCGTGATCATTGCGTTGGCGGTGCTGGCCGTGGCGTTCTCCGGGCTGTTGCGGCATGCCTGGGCGTGGCACGTCGGTACGGCGCTACAGGGCCTGCTGATGCTGGCCAGTTTCCTGCACTGGTCGCTGGGTGTGCTCGGGTTCATGTTCGGCCTGGTCTGGGCCTACGTGCTGCACGTCCGACGGACGATCCTCGGATAACCGGGCCGCGGACTCGGACTGACGGTCCGGGACTGGCGTGCGGTTGGTGGTCGAGGGGTGGTGGGTCGCAGACCAGGTTGAGGGCTGCTCCGGCGCTGCCAGGCGGTGGATCCTTTGCGATACGTTGGTTGCCTTCGATTCGTGGTTGTTCGAAGGGGAACCTGTGCAGCCCGCATCGTCGGCGGGTCCTCCGCCTACATCTCCGCCCAGGACCCGGACGACGTTCTCGCCCTCAACAGGGCATTGCGGGACAGGACTGCCGCGTACTCGCAGCTGTTGAAGGTCTGCTCGCAGGCCGGATACAAGTAGGGGCTCGTCCGACGTTGTCGTGGGTGGGTTGAGCCGGGTCGTAGCAGCGCCCCCGCCGTAACTGGCCGCCGTGTACGTGCGCCACCACGGCCAGTTCGCCGATGTCACCGCCCAGCCGACCGACGGTCGGCAGGTACGCCCGATGCGGCTGCGTTATAGCGGATCAGCCGACCGGCGGGGCACGGCAATCGACCTTTCACCAGGGCTCGGGGCCGTCCTCACTGAAGAAACCGGCAGTCGGGCCGTCATCGGGCAGGGTGGCGAGCCGGATCGAGACGGCGGCCCCCTGTGCTGGCGTACGTGGCCCGGCATGCCCGTTCAGGTCGGTCGCGCAGTAGCCGGGGTCGGCCGCGTTCACCTTGATCGAGGTGCCGCGCAACTCGTTGGCGTACGAGACGGTGACCGCGTTGACCGCGCTCTTCGACGAGTTGTACGCCAGCAGCGGGAACTGCGCGTACGGGTTCTGCGGGTCACTGGTCGTGGCGAGGGAACCCAGGCCGCTGGAGACGTTCACGATGCGCCCGGCCGTTGCTCGGCGGAGCAGCGGCAGCAGGGCGTTGGTCACCGCCACCACGGCGAACACGTTGGTGGCATAGGTCCGTTCCAGTAGTTCCACCGGCATCTTGCTGGGCTTCTGTCCGCGTTCGAGCAGGATGCCGGCGTTGTTGACCAGGATGTCCAGTCGACCGTACTCCCGCTCGATGCGAGCTGCGGCGGCCGAGACCGACACCGGATCGGTCACGTCCAGCTCCAGCGGTACTGCGGTGATGCCCTCGGCAGCCAGCTTCTCGGCGGCGGTGCTGCCACGCTCCAGGCTGCGCGCGCCGACCAGCACCGTGGCACCCGTCTCGCCCAGCCCGCGGGCGATCTCGTACCCGATTCCCTTGTTGGCCCCCGTCACGAGGGCGACCTTTGGTTCGTTCATGCGCCCAGCCTGGAGCGCTTTCGATCTGTTGAGGAGAGACCGGCTCAACCATGGATCGGCAGTCCCTGGTTGGGGATCCCTGGTCGGCCGAGAATGGACGGCATGGACCGCCACCAGCTCGCCGAGTTCCTACGCAGCCGCCGGACCCGGGTGCAGCCCGGGGATGTGGGGCTGGCCGCCGGCACCCGGCGTCGTACACCCGGTCTGCGGCGCGAGGAGGTGGCGCGGCTCGCCGGGATCTCGGTCGACTACTACGCCCGGCTGGAGCAGGCGCGCGGACCCCGGCCGTCGCGTCAGGTGCTGTCCGCGTTGGCCCGGGCACTGCGGCTGTACGACGCCGAGCGCGCGCACCTGTACCACCTGGTCGGCGAGGTCCCCGCCCCACCGACCGGTCCGAGTCGGGACGTGCCCGCCGGCGTCCTGCACCTGCTCGACCGGCTCGACGACACACCCGCCTATGTCATCGACGTGAAGTACGAGATCCTGGCCTGGAACCAGATGGCCGCCGCGCTGCTGGGTGACCCGTCCACCTGGCCACCCGACCGGCGCAACATCGTCTGGAACCTGTTCGCCGGTGAGTACGCCGAGCTGGCCCTGGCCGACCCGCAGTCCTCCGCCTTCGCCGACGAGTGCGTCGCCGAACTGCGTGCTGCCGCAGCACAGTATCCGGAGGATCCGGGCATCCAGCGGCTGATCGCCCGGCTGCGGTCGGCGAGCCCGGAGTTCGTACGACGTTGGCAGCAACTGCGGGTGTGCGTGCGGCGCGGTTCGACCACCAAGCAGGTCCGGCATCCGGTGGTGGGTGACCTTTCCCTGGAATGCGAGGTGCTGGACATCGCCGGGCATGGACAGCGTCTGATCATCTACAGCACCGCGCCGGGCAGTCCATCCGCGGAGGCGCTGAAGCTGCTCGGTGTGGTCGGCACGCAGTGGACCGTCGACAGCACCACCTGAGCGGCGGGCCCGTCCGGGGCTTGCCGACCATGCGGAATCCGAGCCTGCCCACTGCGGGGATCCCGGGGTTGCCGACTATGTGGACGGGCGGTCCCGCCACTGGGTCAGGGCGATGCCGTGCCCGTCGGGGTCGCGGAAGGCGGCGGCCCACAACTCCAGCTTGGCCCCCCGGTTTACCGCCCGAGGAGCGTAGGTGAACCGTACGCCCTTGCCCTTCAGGTCCTCGTAGACCGCTTCGACGTCGTCGACCTCGAGGTTGAGGTGGACCAGCCGACGGTTGATGGGGGCGACCTCGGGGATGGCCCGGATCACGAGCCGGGTGGAGTTGGAGGCCAGTACGGCGTTGCCCTCGCCGCCGTCGATCTCGAAGAAGCCGAGCATGTCGCGGTAGAACTGCACGGACCGATCGAGGTCGGTGACCAGCAGCGTGATCCCCACTCCGTGGAACGGGCCGGCAGCGCCGGTCGCCGTCTCGGGGGAGGAGCTGATCAGGTCGGCGAGGATCACGTCGTCGTCTGCCGGGTCGGTCCGGTTGTCCGGCTGGGCATCGGTCCGGTCGTCACCACGGGCGGTGGTGCTGTCGTCGTACCGGGACACCAGGTCGGCGATGTCGGCCAGGTCGTCGTCGGGCGGGATGTCCGTGTCGCGTACCGCGCTGTGCCCGGTCGCCGACAGGTCGTCGGTGATCGTGACGGCGTCCGGCTCGGGGCCCGGGGCATCGTCGACGGTGACCTCGTCGACGACGACCTCGGCGGGGCCCGGCGCTTCGGTGGCGTCGTCGACGACGACCTCGGCGGGGGCCGGCGCTTCGGTGGCGACCTCGTCGGCGATATCGGTGACGGCCGACGGTTCGGCGGTACGTGCCGACGGCTGGCCGGGGCTGGGCCTCGGGCGTCGGGGCAGTGGGGTCGGCGTGGGTGCTTCGACCAGTGTGCCTTCCAGCACGATCGTTCCGCCGGGCGTGTGCCGCACCACCACAGGCTCCTCCCGCAGCTCACCGAGATCGTCGGTGAGGTCGGCGGTCACCGGCTCCCTGGGGTGCGGGGGTGTCGAGTCCGGGTAGCCGTCGTCCGGGTAGCCGTCGTCCGGCCGACGGCGGGCCCACGGTGGCGCGTCCTCCTCGATCAGGATGTCGTCGGCCAGCGGTCCCCGGTCGTCGTCGAACTCGGGCGGCAGGTCGGCTGCGGCTGCGGCCTCGGCGTGGGTCGGCACCTCGTCCCAGAGGATGCGGATGTGCCGCTGGTCGTCGATGGCGATCTTGATCGGGAGTATCTGTCCCGGATCGGGCCACTTCGACACCGGCACCCGGGGCTCGATGATCTTCTTGGACCGGGGTGGCAGGCCGGGTGCGTCGATCACGATCTGCAGTTCGCACCGGCCGAACGCGTACGCCGTGGGCGGCTCGGACGCGCTGTGCACGTGGGCGATCCCGGTGACCCAGGCGCGGCCACCACTGCGTACCACGACCAGGGCGATGGCCAGGGCCAGTAGGGCAACCCCGAGAGCGACGATGGACCAACTGGTCATGCCGAGGCCGAAGAGCATCACGAAGGTGGCAACGGTGCCGAGCACCGCCGCGACGAGCTTCCGGATGGGCGCGATCGGTCGGCTTCTGCCATTCGCCACAGTGGACCTCCCTGGGTTAGTGCCAGGCTAGGCCCGGCCCGCTGCGGATGGGAAGTAAGAACAGTACGAATAGTAAGCGCGGCGCGATAACTGGGCGAGGGTCGCGACCGCCGCACCGGCGACCAGCGTGGCTCGATAGGCTGACCATGCTCAGCCGTACCCAGCGTCGCCAGGAGGAATCAGCGTGTCCAACAGCAGCTTGGACGAGCGTACGCTCGTATTGATCAAGCCGGACGCGGTCCGGCGCGGCCTGGTCGGTGAGATCCTGGGCCGGTTCGAGCGCAAGGGGCTGACCATCGACGCCATGGCGCTGCGTGGCATGGACGCCGAGCTGGCCGATCAGCACTACGCCGAGCACGTCGACAAGGCGTTCTATCCGCCGCTGAAGGACTTCATGACCGGTGGTCCCCTGGTGGCCCTGGTGCTCTCCGGTGACCAGGTGATCGAGGTGGTACGCGGCCTGGTCGGTGCCACCGACGGGCGTCGCGCCGTCGCCGGCACGATCCGGGGCGACCTCTCCCTGTCCAACCGGGAGAACCTGGTGCACGCCTCGGACTCGGTCGACAGTGCCAAGCGCGAGATCGCGCTCTGGTTCCCTGAGCTGGGCTGAAGCAGACCCAGAGGCGGTCACCGCCCGGATCCCGGGAGCGGCCTGGATCCCGGGAGCGGCCTGGATCCCGGGAGCGGCCTGGATCCCGGGAGCGGCCTGGATCCCGGGAGCGGCCCGCCGGCTGGACCCCGAGGCGGTAGTCGGCCCGCTGGAGCGTCAACCGCTCCGTGGACCGGCGTACCGCCTCTGTCGCCTTCCCGACAGTGGTCACACCGTGATCGGCGGCGGCGTCCGGGTGGTGACCATCAGCCGGTTCCACACGTTGATCGTGGCGATGGCCAGGACGAGGTCGGCCAGTTCCTTCTCCGCCCAGACCTCCCTGGCCCGGTCCCATATCTCGTCCGGCACGCCGTGCTCGCCGAGCCGGGTCACCGCGTCGGTGAGCGCCAGTGCGGCACGTTCCCGCTCGTCGAAGAAGGGCGCCTCCCGCCAGGCCGCGACTGCGAACAGCCGCCGGCTCGACTCGCCGGCCGCCAGCGCGTCCCGGCTGTGCATGTCGACACAGAAGCTGCACCCGTTGAGTATCGAGGCCCGGAGCTTCACCAGTTCGAGGACGGTGTGTTCGACGTTGGCGCGTACGTACTTCTCCAACCCGAACACCGCCTGGTACGCCTCGGGCGCCACCCGGGTCAGGTCCATCCGCTGTTCCATCAGCCTCTCCTTCGTCCTCCGTCGGCCTACACCGGCACGACGTGGCAGCGGGCTGATCCGTGACGGAGGATCGTTGTGACTGCGGCCACGGTCTCCGGCGTCCACAACACGCCGGTATCGGACGCCGGGATGCGTCGTGGGTCAGACCGTGTCGAGGGATGCGTGCCGGCGGCTCTCGACCTCGAAGATCTTGAGCAGTAGCGCAGCCAGCACCGCGTACCCGACGGCGACGGCCAGCTCCACGAGGAGTGGACCTGTTGCGGCCGCCAGTCCCTGCCCGGAGACGAGGCGGCGGGCCGCTTCCGCGGCATGGGTGATCGGCAGTACCGAGCCGACCAGTCGCATTCCGACCGGCAGTTGCCCGGCCGGCACGTTCACTCCGGTGAGCAGCAGTAGCAGCGCCACCGACACGTTCGAGACCAGCCACACGTCACGGAAGCGCAGTCCGATGGCACCCAGGGTCAGGCCGAAGAAACCGCAGGCCAGCGACCCGGTGGCGAGGACCAGGACCAGCCCCGGCAGGGCGCTGGCCGGGATACGCAGTCCGAGCAGCAGCGCGCCGCCGGACAGCGTGACCACCGCGACGAGCATGCCGTTGCCGGCGTACGGCAGCACCCGACCGAGGAACAGGGCGGTACGGCTGCGTGGCGAGAGCAGCACGTGGCCGAGGGTGCCGTAGCGACGCTCGTTGCTCACCGCCATGGTGCCGCCGAAGACACAGGCCAGCGACGCGGCGAGGACGGCGTTGCCGACGATGTAGAACCTGTCGTCGGCGACCCCGAGCTGACGTCCCAGGTAGGCGAAGAAGAGAAGTTGGAACAGCGGCCCCACCAGCAGGGTGCCGATGAACATCGGCGGGGTGGTCCAGTTGAACAGGGCGCGGTAGGCGATCACGCCGCCGACGCCGACGAGACGAAACAACGCGGTCATCGGTGGCTCCTAGGACAGGGCGAGGGTGGCCGCCGCCCGGGCGCGGCGCTCTACGTGGGACATGGCGACGATGCCGAGAGCCAGGCAGGCGAGGCTGATGGCCAGGCAGATGCCGAGCGCGGGCCAGACCGGCCCGCTGCCCGTCGCAGCCTCCCGGACCGCCCTGGCCCCCCAGGTGGTGGGCAGTACGGCGGCCAGCGGGCTGGTCCAGCCCGGCAGGACGGTGATCGGCACGAGCATTCCCGAGACCAGCCAGATCGGGTACTCCAGGGTGTTGGTCAGCGCGTTGGCGTTGCGGAGCAGGACGAACGTCGAGGCCAGTAGCAGGCCGAACATGCCCAACCCGAGGATGCAACCGGGTACGGCGACGAGGAAGGCCAACGGCTCGGCGAACTCCAGCGGGATGCCGTAGAGCAGTCGCCCCCACACCAGCGTCCCGATCATGGCGTACGTGCCGGTCAGGGCGGTGGCAAGGGTGATGGGCAGGATCACCAGCGCGGGTGGGCGTGGGGCAATCATGATCATTTCCAGGGTGCCCTGCCAACGCTGGTTCTGGATCGCGCCACCGGAGCCGAACAGCACCGAGGACCAGACTCCCATCAGGCCGGCGCCGACGGCAGCCTCCAGCAGCCGGTGCGGCTCGCTCCCGGCCCGGAACAGGTAGACCGCCAGGGTGGCCTGTACCACCGGGAGCAGCAGCGCGATAGTGATCTCCAGCGTCGAGCGGCTCAGGTGTTTGGTGTGCAGTAGTGCGCCGACAGCGATCATCCGTAGGGTTCTCATGCCGGCACCGCCACGTCGGCCGGCGCGTCGACCGGTCCGGTCCCGTCGCCGTTCGACCCGTCTGCCGCTGCCCTGTTGACGATCGCGACGTAGGCGTCCTCCAGGGTGGGCTGCCGGGCGGTGACCCGACCCAACCGGACACCGGACAACCCGTTCAGCACCTCGGCCTGTACGTCCACTGCGGTGTCCGACTGCACGGTGAGCAGTTGGGCGGCACCACGTACCACCAGGTCGACCTCCCGTACGCCGGGCAGGCGGCGGATGCCGACGAGTTGCCCGTCGGTCACGCCGTACGCCTCGACCTCCAGGACCTGCCGGCCGTCGGCGTGGTGCTTGAGCTCCGCCGGGGTGCCCAGGGCCTGGATACGCCCAGCCGCGATCACCGCGATCCGGCCGCACAGCTCGTCCGCCTCGGCCATGTAGTGGGTGGTCAACAGGACCGTGGTGCCGGTGCTGGCCAGGTCCGCCACGGTCTGCCGCAGCTCCCGGGCGGCGACCGGGTCCACCCCGATGGAGGGTTCGTCCAGGAAGAGGATCTCCGGCGAGTGCAACAGGCCCCGGGCGATGTGCAGTCGCTGCCGCATGCCGCGCGAGTAGCCCTCGACCCGTTCGCGTTCCCGGCCGGTCAACCCGACCAGGTCGATCAGCTCGGCGATGCGTCGCCGCTGGTCACGTGGGGCGACGCCGTACAGTTCGGCGAAGTAGCGCAGGTTGTCCAGGGCAGAGAGCCGGTCGTAGAGGCCCCGGTCGCCGCCGAAGACGTACCCGATCCGGCGGCGTACCTCCCGGGTCTGCCCGACCACGTCGAACCCGGCCACCCGGGCCGTGCCGGCGGTGGGGATCAGCAGCGTGTTGAGCATCTTGATGGTGGTGGTCTTGCCGGCGCCGTTCGGGCCGAGCAGGCCGAACAACTCGCCCCGGGGTACGGCGAGGTCGACGCCCCGGACCGCGACCACCTCTTGGCGCTGCGGGCGCAGCCAGCCGGTACGGCTGCGGTAGGTGCGACACAAGCCGGTCGCCTCGATCGCGAGATCACTCATGTCCGGCACGCTAGAGAGCTGGCCGGGCGGCGGAAACGGATTCGGTGTCGGCCGAATGCTCAGCCCGTGGAGCCGCTGCCCCGTCCCGCCGCGAACCCAGCGTCGATCATGAAGTTGTGGTCAGATCGCCCGGCGTGTCGCGGTGACAACTTCATGATCGACGGGGGATGGGCCGACCAGGGTGACCAGGGCGACGCCCGCCGGCTCCAGACCGTAGAGAACCCGGCGGCCGATCCGACGCCGGTTCACCACCCCGGCGGCCAGCAGCGCGGCCAGGTGCTCGGAGACCGTGCTCGGAGCCAGCCCCAGGGCAGCCGCCAGTCCGGCCGTGGTGGCGGGGCGGGCCAGGGCACGTAGGACGTTGGCCCGGCCCCGGCCGACCAGGATCGCCAACCGGTCCGTGCCCTCGTCGGCCGACGGGACCGGGACGGTCGTCGCGCCATCGGCCAACACCGCAGCGCCACGGGCCTGGTAGGAGACCGCCACCACCTCCGGGTGATCGGTCGAGCAGGCCAACGCCCCACGAGAGAAGATCAACGGAAGCAGCAGCAACCGCTGGTCGACCGCACGGAAGCTCTGGTCCGCCGGCTTGACCAGGGTCAGCACCGGTTTCTCCCAGCGCACCCGCTCGTGCAGGTCGGCCAGGAGGGCGTCCACGCCGTCGGCGGCCAGCGCTCGCGCCCGGTGCAGCACCTCCTCGTCCAACGCTGCCCGCATCGCCGGCCACCACGGCGCGATCGCCGCGTCCCAGTAGGCGGCCAAACCGGCGGCGAGCCGCCCGAAGGCCTCCTCCGGGTCGTCCCGGAACGGGCGTAGCCAGGGTGGCAGCTCCGCCGGGTGGTAGCGCGGCAACTGTTCCGCGACCACCTCCGGGGGCGTGGCCCGCAGCACCGCCAACTCCTCGGCGATGGTCGGGTTGGCGGTCGGCGGCACCGGGCTGAGGAAGTCCGGGCTCCTGGCGTCGGTGACGAAGTAGAGCCGCACCGGCTCGGTCCGTGGCAGCTCGGCCAGCACCCGGCGAGCGTGTCGCGCCCAGCCGGTGTACGGCCAGGGCACCTCTCCGGGATTGCGACGCAGCAGGTAGAGGCTGTTGACCGTCTCCCACAGCGGGCTGACCGCGATCCGGGTACGGGCCAGCGTCGGCTCGTCCAACTCGATCCGGATCACGGCGTCGAGACTAGCCGGATGTGCCCGGCCGGCTGGCGGCGATGGTTAAGCAATTACTCGGCGGCGGGCCCGGCCGGGGTTGGGCAATTACTCGGCGGCGGGCCCGGCCGGCGGTCGAGTACGCTGGAGCACTGAAAAGGCGATGACCCGGCCATCACCGGTGAGCCTCCGGAAGAAACGACGACCGCCCGTCGAGGTGGTGTCGGACTAGAACCGGACGGGACCGGCCCGTCACAGCCGGCCAACGAGCGGGCGGTCGTTCCTGACCGCCAAGCGGGGTGGTACCGCGGGTTGTGTGGTATGCCGGTCGGCGTACCTCGTGGCTCGTCCTCGCAGACCACAGACAGTGAGCTGTACGAGGAGAGCGACCGGCGATGGCGTATCCCAAGAACGTTTCCGACGGCACGGGAGTGCCGGCGAGCCCCGACCTGCCCGGGGTCGAGCGTCGGGTGCTGGACTACTGGACGGCGGACAAGACCTTCGAGGCCAGCATCGAGGCCCGGGAGGCGGGACCGGACGGCGGCAACGAGTTCGTCTTCTACGACGGACCCCCGTTCGCCAACGGTCTGCCGCACTACGGTCACCTGCTCACCGGCTACGTCAAGGACGTGGTGCCGCGCTACCAGACGATGCGCGGTCACCGGGTCGAGCGGCGGTTCGGCTGGGACTGCCACGGTCTGCCCGCCGAGGTGGTTGCCGAGAAGCAGCTCGGTATCACCACCAAGGCCGAGATCCTCGACCTCGGGGTGGCCCGGTTCAACGAGGCCTGCCGTACCTCGGTGCTGGAGTTCACCCAGGACTGGGAACGTTACGTCACCCGGCAGGCGCGCTGGGTCGACTTCAGCAACGACTACAAGACGCTCGACCTGGACTACATGGAAAGCGTCATGTGGGCCTTCCGGACCCTGCACGACAAGGGGCTGGTCTACGAGGGCTTCCGGGTGCTGGCGTACTGCTGGCGGTGCGAGACGCCGCTGTCCAACACCGAGACCCGGATGGACGACGTCTACCGGGACCGGCAGGACCCGGCGCTGACCGTCTGGTTCACCCTCGAAACGGGGGAGAAGGTCGGGGTCTGGACCACCACGCCGTGGACCCTGCCGTCGAACCTGGCGCTGGCCGTCGGCCCGGACATCGAGTACGCGGTGCTGGAACGCCGGGCTTCGCCCGACAGCGAGCCGGACGGGCAGCGCTACATCGTCGGCGCGGCCCGGGTCGGGGCGTACGCCAAGGAACTGGAGGGCTACGAGCAGGTCGGCACGGTGTACGGCCGGGACCTGGTCGGGCGTCGCTACACCCCGCTCTACGACTTCCTGGTCGAGCAGGCCGGGCCGAACGCGTACCGGGTGCTCGGCGCGGAGTTCGTCACCACCGAGGACGGCACCGGGATCGTGCACCTGGCGCCGGCGTTCGGTGAGGACGACCAGAACACCTGCAACGCCGCCGGCATCCCGACCATCGTCACCGTGGACGACCACACCCGGTTCACCTCGCTGGTGCCGCCGTACGTCGGTGAGCAGGTCTTCGACGTCAACAAGCCGATCATCCGGGACCTGAAGGGCCGGGGGGTGGTGCTGCGGCAGGACACCTACACCCACTCGTACCCGCACTGCTGGCGTTGTGACACGCCACTGGTCTACAAGGCGGTCTCCTCCTGGTTCGTGGCGGTCACCCGGTTCAAGGACCGGATGGTCGAGCTGAACCAGGAGATCAACTGGACGCCCGGGCACATCAAGGACGGCTCGTTCGGCAAGTGGCTGGCCAACGCCCGGGACTGGTCGATCAGCCGGAACCGGTTCTGGGGCTCACCGATCCCGGTGTGGAAGTCCGACGACCCGAACTACCCCCGGATCGACGTGTACGGCTCGCTGGCCGAACTGGAGCGGGACTTCGGCGTACGGGTGACCGACCTGCACCGTCCGGTGGTGGACGACCTGGTCCGCCCCAACCCGGACGACCCGACAGGGAAGTCGATGATGCGTCGGGTGCCGGAGGTGCTGGACTGCTGGTTCGAGTCGGGGTCGATGCCGTTCGCCCAGGTGCACTACCCGTTCGAGAACCGGGACTGGTTCGAGAACCACTACCCGGGTGACTTCATCGTCGAGTACATCGGGCAGACCCGGGGCTGGTTCTACACCATGCACGTGCTGGCCACCGCCCTGTTCGACCGGCCGGCGTTCCGCAACTGCCTCAGCCACGGCATTCTCCAGGGCTCCGACGGTCGGAAGATGTCCAAGAGCCTGCGTAACTACCCGGACGTCTACTACGTCTTCGACTCCTACGGCTCCGACGCGATGCGCTGGATGCTGATGTCCTCACCGGTGCTGCGGGGTGGGGACATGGCGGTCACCGAGGCGGGCATCCGGGACGCTGTACGCCAGGTGCTGCTGCCGCTGTGGAACGTCTGGTACTTCTTCTCGCTCTACGCCAACGCGGAAGGATATTCGGCGTCGCGCCGGACGGACTCGACCCACCTGCTCGACCGGTACGTTCTGGCGAAGACCGCCGAGTTGGTCGCCACGGTGGAGGGCCAGCTCGACGCGTACGACATCTCCGGTGCCTGCGCCACCGTGCGGTCGTACCTCGACGCGTTGACCAACTGGTACGTGCGTCGGTCCCGGGACCGCTTCTGGACCGGTGACCGGGACGCCTTCGACACGCTCTACACGGTGCTGGAGACGCTGTGTCGGGTGGTGGCACCGCTGGCACCGTTGACCACCGAGGAGATCTGGCGTGGGCTGACCGGCGAGCGGTCGGTGCACCTGACCGACTGGCCGTCCGTGGCCGACTTCCCGGTCGACCACGACCTGGTCGCGGCAATGGACGCCACCCGCGAGGTGTGCTCGGCCGCGCTGTCGCTGCGTAAGGCGAAGGGACTGCGGGTACGGCTGCCGCTGCCCGCGCTGACCGTCGCCAGCCCGGCGGCGGCCACCCTCGCACCCTTCGGGGACCTGGTGGCCGACGAGGTCAACGTCAAGTCGGTGGAGTTCACCGCCGATCTGGCCAGCTACTGCCAGCAGGTGCTCACGGTGGTGCCCCGGGCGCTCGGGCCCCGGCTGGGCAAGCAGGTGCAGACGGTGATCAAGGCGGTGAAGGCCGGCGACTGGGAACTGGTCGACGGCGCGCCGGTCGCCGCGGGCGTACGGCTCGAGGAGGGCGAGTACGAGCTGCGCCTGGTCGCCGCGGACGCGGACCAGTCGGCCCCGCTGCCCGGTGGTGAGGGGGTGGTGGTGCTGGACACCACGGTCACCGCCGAGTTGACGGCCGAAGGGCTGGCCCGGGACGTCGTACGGGTGGTGCAGCAGGCCCGCCGGGACGCCGACCTCGACGTGTCGGACCGGATCGAGGTGCAGCTGTCCGCCGCGCCGGAGGTGCTGGCAGCGGTCGAGACGCACCGGGACTTCCTGTCCCGGGAGGTGCTGGCCGACTCGGTGACCTTCGTCGACACCCTCGACGGGTTCACCGGTGAGGCTGGCGAGGGTCAGCAGGTGACGGTGGCGGTCCGCCGCGTCTAGTGGGTTTGCAGGGGCTCCTTTCCATCGTTTTTCGTACCGGAAGGGGGCCCTTCCCACCCCCGAGGCTGGGAGAGGTCGCTGGCGATGCCTGGGTCGGCCGGGGACTGTCCTACGATCGTGGCGACGGCGAGGGCCGTCGCGACCGGCGGGCCGGCGCTGATCAGGGGAGGCCGTGTGCCGCTGCTCTATACCATCGGCAAACTCACTGTGGGTAACGCGATGCGGCTGGGCTGGCGGCCGACGGTGGAGGGCCTGGAGCACGTGCCCCCGACCGGCGGGGCGATCTTCGCCGGTAACCACCTCTCCGTCGCCGACGAACTCTTCCTGGGTGCCGTGGTGCCACGACACCTCGCGTTCTGGGCGAAGGCCGAGTACTTCACCGGTACCGGGCCGCGCGGCTGGCTGAGCAAATCGGTTCTCACCGGATTGGGCGCGATCCCGGTGGAGCGCAGCGGCGGTCGGGCCGCCCTGGCCGCGTTCGACGGGGCGATTCCGGTGTTGAAGGCGGGCGATCTGGTCGCGGTCTACCCCGAGGGCACCCGGTCACCGGATGGCCGGCTCTACCGAGGGCGTACCGGGGCTGCCCGGTTGGCACTGGCCGCCGGCGTGCCGGTGATTCCGGTCGGGGTGATCGGTACCGACCGGGTCCAGCCGATCGGGGTCCGGGTGCCCAGGTTGGGGGCCGGCAAGGTCACCGTACGGTTCGGCAAGCCGCTCGATTTCACCGATCGCTCCAACGACCGTCACTCCCTCCGGGAGATCACCGACGAGATCATGATGGAGATCCAGAAACTGACCGGGCAGGAGTACGTCCCCCGCTACGCCCCGCGTAAGGGCGCGGAGCCCACCGGGGCGACCGGACCGGGTGCCGGCTGACCGGCCGCCGGTAGCGGCGACGAACTGACCGGGCGGTATCCGATCCGACCGGTCAGGGGATCAGGCTGCCGACCGGAGGACGTCAGCCTGACCGGTCAGGGGGCGCTCGACCCTCGCTCCTTCTCCAGCGCCACCATCGCCGGGACGTCGGCGAGCCCGTCGAGTCGCTGTAGCGACCGGTTCATCCGGCCACGGCCGGGTGACCGTCCCCGGGTACGTTCGTGATCCAGGAACACCCAGTAGCCGGTGGTGTACGGGCACGCCTCGCCGCCGAGCCGTTGATGCGGGTTGTAGTGGCAGTCGGCGCAGTAGTCGCTCATCCGTTTGATGTGTGCCCCGTTGACCGCGTACGGCTTGCCGACCATCTGGCCATGATCGGCGTACTGGTTGGTGCCGGCCAGGTTGACGGTCATCGCCCACTCGGTGCCGTCGATGAAACAGCGGTGGAACCAGTCGACCAGGTCGGCTGCCCGCCAGCCACGTTGCAGCGCGTAGTTCGCCAGTACCGTGAGCCGCGGGGTGTGGTGCACCCAGGCCCGGTCACGTACCCCGGCGAGGACATCGGACAGGCAGTGGGCACGTACCGCGTCGGCGTCGAGTTCGGTGAACCAGACCGGCATCGACCGGCGGCTGGTCGGCCGGTTGATCGCTGGTCGGCGGCCGGCGTCGAAGTACCAGTACAGATGCCAGACGAAGTCCCGCCAGCCCAACAGTTGCCGGATGAAACCCTCCACGCTGGACAGCGGCGCGGTGCCGTCCCGGTACGCCCGCTCGGCCTCGCGGATGGCTTCCATCGGATCGAGCAGCCCGAGGTTGAACGACGACGACAGCATGCTGTGCGCCATGAACGGGTCGGAGGAGCGCATGGTGTCCGCGTACGGTCCGAACATCGGCAGTCGGTGCCGTACGAAGTGCCGCAGGCGGACCACCGCCTCGGTCCGGGTGGCCGGGAACAGCCGTGGCCCGTCCCGGCCGACGAACCGGATGCCCTCAGCCGCCCATCGGTCGAGGTCCCGCCGGACCTCGGCGTCGATCTCGTCCTCCTCCGGCATCGGCGGTGCCGGTACGTCGAGCCACGTGCCGTTCCTGGGCGGAGGCTGCCGGCGGTGGGCCTCCATGTTCCAGTGGCCGCCGGTCGGTTCGACACCGTCGGTCAGCACCCCGTGCCACCGTTGGGCCTGCCGGTAGAAGTCCTCGATCCGCAACGTCGAGCGTCGTTCGTCCGCCCAGTCGGCGAAGTCGGTGTGGCTGGTGACGAAGCCACGGGCCGGCAGCATCGTCACCCCGTCCAGGCTCTTCACCAGGTCCCGGGCCCGACGGGTGGTCGGATGGCAGACGTCGACCGGCTCGTCGAGTCGGCGTAACGCCTCCCGGTAGTTCTCGGTCCGCAGGTAGATCGCCTGTTCGCCGAGCTCGGCGGCGCGATGACGGAGGGCGGAGAGGATCAGGTGGGCACGTTGCCGGTGGAAGACGCGACGCCGGAAGACCGCCTTCGACTCCACCAACAGCACGGGTTGATGCGGATCGTCGAGGAAATGCGGGCCGAGTTGGTCAGCGAAGATCCAACGCCGCAGCATCAACCGATTGTGCCCGTCCGACTGGTTTTCTACATTCCCACTTTCGGGCACACCGTGTGGTCGCAGTCACACTTTGGCTTGTCAATCGCGGGTCACAATGCTGGCGCGGAGTTCGGGTAGTCGGTCGACGCTGTCCGTTATGGACAGCTGGGTGAATATCACCGTACCGATACTTCCGTGATCGGCCCAGGAGCAGAGGACGATGGTGACACCGTCCATCCGGCCGGTCCCGCACTGTTGGTATTCCCCCCGGACCCCGGTGTCGTACGACTGGACCTTGGTGAGCCCGTACTTGCTGGTCAGCCGCTGAACCTCGGCATCCAGATCCTGGTCCGGGCTGAACCGGAAACCGGTGGCACCGAAAACGGTGATACGCCTGCCGCGAGAATTGCCGTAGACAGCCGCGAACGTGTCCTCGGCGATCATGTGGGCTGTCCGCATTTCCCTCTTGAGCTGCTGGGCGGTCTGCTGACTGGTGGCATCGTCACGCAACTTCAGTCCGGCGAGCTCGGCGGGAAGGGTGGCTTTCGCCGGATACTGGTCCCACATCGGCTTGCCGTAGTAATAGGGCAACCCGCAGCAGCAGGCAATTGTGAGCAGGGTGAACAGCATCATCACCCAGGGCCACCGTCGCCGTCGGCGCCGGGCGTACCTCGGCGGCGCGGTCCACTGCGGCGGCGGGGGCGGCTGTGGCGGGCCGTACCTGGCGGGTGCGGCGACGGGTTGGCGGCGT
>NZ_JBHTMP010000095.1:0-19123 GCF_042679305.1 Micromonospora sonneratiae
CCGGTGCTGCGCCAGGCTACGACGGCACCGGACCGGCTGACCGCGACGACCGCCGCGACGGCGCTGTGGCAGGTGGCCGGCGACGCCGACACCGCGTTGGCGGTCGCCGACCGGTACCTCGGTGGCGACGAGCACGACCTGCGCAGCGCGGTGGAGGTCCTCGCCGAACTGGGACCGGCCGCGCAGAGCCGAGCCGGGCGGCTACGACAGATCGCCCGCCGCAGGGATCGGTTCGGCTGGCTGGTGCTGGCTGCGGCGCGGGCGCTGTGGCGGGTGACGGCCGATCCCATACCGGTGCTGCCGGTGCTGGACCGGGCGTGGCATCTCAATCCACACACCCACCGGGAGATCGTCTCGGTCTGGACGCAGATGGGACCGGCCGCTGCGGATGCCCGCCCCACGCTCGTCGCGGAGCTGGGGCGGGTACGTCGGCACAACGTGACCGAGGGTGGCTACAGCAGTGCGCAGGTCACCGACGACGAGGAGTTGCTCAGCCGGTGTCGGCTGGCGCTGGCCGCCATCGCCTAGCCCGGTGCGCACGGCCCCGCCCACCGGACGTCGGCTGCCCCATCAGTCGGCGGACGGTCGGACGCACGGACGGTCGGACGCGCTGCCCGGGCGGTCGCACGGTCGGACGGTCGGACGCGCTGCCCGGTCAGACGGTCGGACGCGCTGCCCGGTCGGACGCGCTGTCGTGGATATCGCCGGAGAACGGGATGGCGACCAAGAAAGAATCGGGCGATCCGGCCCGCACGGAGTAGGTTGCGCCTTTAATACGTACATCAAAAATTGGTAGCAACATCAACTTTTGATCTACACATTTTCTTTCCGAGTCCCATTACGATGACCCCGGATGTCGCCGTTGCCGCCGAGGGCTCTACCCTGGGTGAGGCTCCGACCGCGCTCGGGAGTGCAACACGTCCCCCGGGGCGGCGGGGTGGAGCCGGTTGGTTGGGCTGCCAGGCCATCGGGTAACCTGACCAGGTTGCGTGGGCTGTGCCTGCTCACGCCCTCGTGAACGATCAATTTCAGGAGTATCCCGTGGCTAGCGTGTGTGACGTCTGTGGCAAGGGGCCGGGCTTCGGCCACAACGTGTCCCACTCGCACCGGCGGACCAACCGCCGCTGGAACCCGAACATCCAGTCGGTGCGTACCCCGGCCGGTGGTGGCAACACCCGCAAGATGAAGGTGTGCACCTCGTGCATCAAGGCTGGTAAGGTCGCCCGCGCCTGACGCGGGACCGATCTTTCCCCAACGTCGGCATGGCCGGTGGATCTTTGTGATCCACCGGCCATGTCCTATTCTGGCCCCATCGCCATTCCACGCCTTGCCTCAATAGATCAACAAATCAAGCAACCCTTCGGCCGGAATTTGCGGACATCTTCCGGAGTGATAAGCAGACAGGCATAGCTCACAATTTCCGCCTATCTGACAAACACCCCGAGAGGACCGCTTGATGATCCAGTTAGGCCAGGGGGAGCTCATCCTCGTCGGGTGCCCGCTCGGGTTGCTGGCCTGGCAGTCGGAATACCTGCCGGACCGCAGCGTCGTCATCGTCGAGGAACCCGAGCGCATCCGCGAGCACGACCTCGTCCGGGTGGCCGAGCAGAACCCCGTCGTCGACCGGCTCGTGGCGATCGAATACCGCAACGGCTTCGATGCCGACGACCTCCTCGCCCGGGACCCCGATCTGGCCGGTGCCACGCTGGTCGTCCCGGGTCTGGAGTACGCGGTCGGCGCCGCCGCCCGGCTGGCCACCCGGCTGGGGCTGCCAGGCGCGGGCCTGCCCGCCGGGGACATCTTCCGGAGCAAGTACCGGATGCGGGAACTGGCCGCCGCCAACGGCATCGCCAACCCCGCCTACCGACTGGTGAACGACATCGCCGGGGCAGAGGCGTTCTTCGACGAGTTCGGCGGCCGATGCGTACTGAAACCCGTCAACCGGCAGGCCAGCCTGGGCGTCCAGTTCATCGACGACCGGGCACAGATCTCGGTCGGCTGGTCGCACACCGCCGACCTGGACGACGCCGGACCATCGGCACCCGGCGTGCTGATCGAACAGGCCCTGTCCGGACCGGAGTTCAGTGTCGAACTGCTGGTCAGCGCCGGACGGGTGGTCTTCGGCAACGTCACCGCCAAGCGCCTGGTGCCCGGCCGCTTCCCGGTGGAACTGGGGCACACCGTACCGGCACCGATCACCCCCGCCCGCTACGACAGCCTGCTGGCCTCGGCACGACAGTTGGCCGCCGCGGCCGAGTTCGGCACCGGCGTACTGCACAGCGAGTGGATCGTGCAGGACGACGTACCGACCCTGGTCGAGTGCGCCGCACGCCTGCCCGGCGACAGCATCAGCGCCCTCATCTCGATGGCCTACGAGTTCCGGTTCATCGAGGCCTACCTGCGACTCCTACGGGGTGACGAACTGTCCCTGCCCGACGAGGCGGTCGAGGCGGCGGCGATCGAATTCGTCACCGCCGAGCCGGGCACGGTCGTCGCGGCGGACGGGGTGGCCGAGGCAGCCAACCTCCCCGGCGTCGTCGACGTCCAGATCACGGTCGGGCCGGGAGCCACGATCAGCGCTCTCACCAGCTCGAACGACCGGATCGGGCAGGTGATGGCGCTGGGCTACACCCCGGCCCGGGCACAGGCCAGCGCCCAGGCCGCCGTCGCCGCCATCCGGGTGACCGTCAGTTAACCCCTGTCCCATCGGTTTCCATCCCCGCCCCACCGGTTCCCCGCCCAGCCGTCACGGTTGGCGGCAGGAGCCGGTGGAGCAGCGGGACCGGGTCGGTCACAGCGACCGGCCGAAGGACACGCAATCGGGCGCATCGCGGTAGAAGCCGAAGTTCTCGATCCGCTGGTAACCACCGGACCGGTACATCGCTATCGCCTCGGGCTGCTTGTTGCCGCACTCCAGGATGATCCGGTTACGGCCGTGGTCGCGCGCCGACTGCTCCACCGCGGCCAGCACCGTACGGGCCACGCCACGGCCCCGGGCCGCCTCTGCCGTGTACATCCGCTTGAGTTCCGCGGTGTCGCCGCCCTCGCCATGGCTGCGCCAGCCCCCGCAGCCGACCGGCTGGCCGTCCAGGTACGCCACGAGGAACGCCCCCGCCGGCGGCTCGAACTCGGCCACGTCGACCGGCGTCTCGTCACCCGGTCCGCCGTAGCGGGCACCAAGGTCGGCCAGCGCGGCGGTGACCAACCGCTGGGCGACCGGCGAGTCGTAACGTACGACCTGGATCTCGATCTCACTCACCGGTGAAGGGTATTCGAGGGGCCCGTCGACGCCCCACGTTCGCGCTGCCCACAGCGGTGAGAGCCCGGCCACAACGATGTGTCGCCACAGCGGTGGAAGCCCGGCCACCGCCTCGGTCCGCTCGGGCCACCGGCCGTACGGCTGCCGCCACCTAGCGGAAGTGGTCCCAACCGGTCGCGCCCTTGTACGGCTTGCCGTCCACGGTCAGCCCACCGCCGTGCACCACGTGTCCGACCATCCGCCAGCCGTCGGGCACCCCGAGATCCTCGGGGAAGGTCGCGGCGAGGGCGTGATCGTCCCCGCCACTCAGCACCCAGGCGTACGGGTCTACGCCGAGCGCGTGTGCGGCGTCGCGCATCTGGTCCGGTACGTCGAAGGCGTCCGCGCACAGGTCGATGCCAACCCGACTGGCGGTGGCGATGTGCCCCAGGTCGGCCAGCAGCCCGTCCGACACGTCGATCATGGCCGTGGCACCGTACCGCGCGGCCTGCGGCCCCGCCCCGTACGGCACCTGCGGGCGCCGGTACGCCTCGACGAGCAGTTTCGGCGTACGGAATCCCCGGGACAGCACGGTGTAGCCGGCGGCGGCGTAGCCGAGCCGGCCGGCGATGGCCACGACGTCCCCGGCCCGGGCCCCGTCCCGTAGCACGGGCGGACGGCCGCCCAGGTCGCCGAGGGCGGTGGCCGCAACGGTGAGGGTGGGACTCGCCGACATGTCCCCGCCGACCACGCTGGCCCCGACCCGGGCGGCCTCGGCGCCCAGCCCGTCGGCGAGTTCCTCGGCCCACCGCACGTCCACCTCCGCCGGCAGGCAGAGCGCTACGAGCAGGGCGGTGGGTACGGCCCCCATGGCCGCGATGTCGGCCAGGTTGGCCGCTGCCGCCCGGTGCCCGATGTCGGCGGCGCTGGACCAGTCCCGCCGGAAGTGCCGGCCCTCGACCAGCACGTCGGTCGAGGCGACCACCCGCGCATCGGGCGCGCTGACCACGGCCGCGTCGTCACCCGGCCCGAGCAGGCAGGTCGGGCCGACGTCCAACCGGGCGGTCACCCGGGCGATCAGGCCGAACTCACCGGTACGCGCGACACTCATGCCGGGACTCCCGCCCATGCCGGGTCGACGAGTTGATCTACGGCTCCCGGCCACGCCGCCTCGATGAGCTGATCCACGGGCCCCGCTGCACGCCGAGGCCGGTTCGTACTGAGCGGACCGATCCGCTCGCTCATTGTTGCCTCCTTGACCACCGATAGAGATCCGCCCTGCTCCGTACGGTAGTTTCACGGTCGAGCCGCCCTGCGGCGGCGGACGGGAGTCGGGAGATGGTACAGGCGTACATCCTCATCCAGACCGAGGTCGGCAGGGCGCGTGACGTGGCCGCGTCGATCGCAGATATTCCCGGAGTGGTCCGGGTCGACGCCGTTACCGGCCCGTACGACGTGGTGGTGCTCACCGAGGCGCACACCGTCGACGAGCTGGGAAAGATGATTGTCAGCAAGGTACAACTGGTGCCCGGCATCACGCGTACCCTCACATGTTCGGTGGTGCGTCTCTAATTGGATCAGCTCACCCCGGTCCGGCCTGAGCGGAAGAACAAGGACGGGGCCACGCGCAATGCTGCGCTGTGGGCCACCGTCATCGCCCTGCCGCTGACCGTACTCGTCGCGTTCCTGGCCTTCGCAGGGCTCAGCCCGGACGCTCCGGCCAGCGAAGCGGACGACCCCAACCCCACTGCCAGCCAGCCCCGGCCGCAGTCGACCGCCCCCGTCGCGATGCCGGCGGCGGCATTGACGGAACGGGCCACCGTGGTCTGCCGGGCGCTGCTGGCCAAACTGCCGGCAACCGTCGGCGACCTGGCGCAACGGCCGGTGACGGCCGGTGCGGAGCAGAACGCGGCGTACGGCGACCCGGCGGTCACCGTGGCCTGCGGCGTGACCATGCCGTCGTACCCGCCGGAGGCCGAACTCTGGGTGGTCGACGGAGCCTGCTGGCATTCGTCGGTCGGCCCCGAGGCGACGGTGCTCACCACCGTGGACCGCGAGGTGCCGGTGCAGGTCACAGTGCCCCGGGCGTACGACCCACCGTTGCAGTTGGTGCCCGAGTTCTCCAGGTCGGTGGTCGCTTCGGTGCCCTCGGTGAAGAAGCTGCCGCACGGCTGCACCGGCTGACCTCCCGGAAACCATCCGGCCCCTGATCGACATCTGCACATCGTCGATCAGGGGCCGTACCGTTGTTCAGGGCCGGACGGACCGTTGAACCCGCCCGACGACGTCGACGCCGTTCCGGCGGTCAGTGCAGGCCGGTTCCCCGGCTCAGCGCGGTACGGATCAACCGGTCCACCAGCTTCGGGTACTCCAGCCCGGCCGCCGCCCACATCCTCGGGAACATCGACGTCGGGGTGAACCCGGGCATGGTGTTCAGCTCGTTGAGGTAGACGTCGTGCTCGGGCGTGACAAAGAAGTCGGCGCGGGCCAGGCCGGCGCAGTCCAGGGCGGTGAAGGCCCGGCTGGCGTACTCCTGGACCTTCCGGGTCACCTCCTCGGGCAGTCGGGCCGGCAGGTCGTACTCGCAGGAGTCATCGAGGTACTTCGCCTCGAAGTCGTAGAAGTCCCGACCCGGCATCACCCGTACCTCGGCCAGCGGAGACACCTCCGGCGCGCCACCCGATTCGCTCTCCAGCACGCCGCACTCGATCTCCCGGCCGACGATCGTCGCCTCGACCAGCACCTTCGGATCGATCTGCCGGGCCGCGTCGAGCGCCGCGTCCAGGTCCGCCCAGTCGGAGACCTTGCTGACCCCGTACGACGAGCCGGCCCGGGCCGGCTTAACGAAGACCGGCAGGCCGAGGCGCTCCTTGTCGGCCTCGCTCAACGTCATGCCGCTGCGCAGCACCACGTACGCCCCGACCGGGATGCCCTCGGCCACGCAGAGCTTCTTGGTGAACTCCTTGTCCATCGCCGCTGCCGAGGCAAGGACGTTGGCACCGACGTACGGAATGTCGGCCATCTCCAGCAGCCCCTGGATGGTGCCGTCCTCCCCGTAGGCCCCGTGCAGCACGGGGAAGACCAGGTCGACGCCGGCCAACGCACGCGGACCGTCGGGGGCATCCAGGACCATCAGGCCGTTACCGGTCGGGTCGGCCGGCAGGACCACTGCCGATCCGGTACCTGCGGTGATCTCCGGCAGCCGACGGTCGTCGATGGCGAACTGTTCCCGGTCGCCGCTGGCCAGCACCCACTGGCCGGCCCGGGTGATCCCGACCGGGACCACGTCGAACTGGTCAGGATCAAGGGCGGCGAGGATGCTGCCCGCGCTCACGCAGGAGATTCCGTGCTCCGTGCTGCGTCCGCCGAAGACGACAGCGACGCGGGTCTTACGTGGGGTGGTCAAAGAGTCACCTCTCGTTCGCGACTGTCTATGCCGCAACGGTCAAAGGAGGAGAACCGGGCATTGTTCTCGCTCCTCGCGCTCACCCCGGTGACCCTACTCTGCGTGGCCATTCCTCGGGTCCGTGCCCGGTAGAACCGTGGTTAATCGAACAGACCGTAGTCTCATCTGCCACTCCGTGAAAGACCGACAAACAAGGGGCCGAGCCTGGCGGGCTTGGGTGGGCCGAGTCGGGCCGAGTCGGGATCTTGAAAGTTGCTCAGAGTCGGTAGGGTGTTGGGTTTGTGAGCCACGAACCCCTTATCGTCAGCCTCACCGCCGCCCTGGACGCCCGTCCCGACGACCTGCCCCTGCGCATGCACCTCGCCGGTCTGCTGCTCGACGCCGGACGGGTCGGGGAGGCGATCTCGCACGTCGGCCAGGCCCTGGCCCGCGAACCGGACAACGCACAGGCGCAGGCGCTGATGCAACGGGCGTTGCGCGGCCCGGCTCCCGCCGCCCCGCCCACCCCACCGGCAACTCCCACGCCGCCGGTCACCCAGGCCACACCACCCGGGCAACCGCCCGCAAATCCCACCCCGCCGGTCACCCAGGCCACACCACCCGGGCAACCGCCGGCCGGACCGACGCCGTCCGGACCGCCTGGTCAGCGCGGTCCGCAGGAGGACGACCCGCTGGCCGCGTACCAGCAGGAACTGGCCGACATCGTCCCGCCCCGGTTCGCCCGCGCCGACGACGAGCCCGAACCGGTCACCGGCGACCAGGACCGGGTGTTCGACGTGGAGACCTCCACCATCCGGCTGACCGACGTCGGCGGCATGACCGCCGTCAAGGAACGCCTCGAACTGGCCTTCCTCGGCCCGTTGCGCAACCCCGAACTTCGCAAGCTGTACGGCAAGAGCCTGCGCGGCGGCCTGATGCTCTACGGCCCGCCCGGCTGCGGCAAGACCTTCCTGGCCCGGGCGATCGCCGGCGAGATGGGCGCGAAGTTCATCTCCCTGTCGCTGGTGGACGTGCTGGACATGTGGATCGGCAGTTCCGAGCGCAACCTGCACGAACTGTTCCAGACGGCCCGACGCAACGCGCCCTGTGTGCTCTTCCTCGACGAGGTCGACGCGCTGGGGCACAAGCGCTCGAACGTCAACTCCAGTTCGATGCGGGTGCTGGGCAACCAGCTACTGGCCGAACTGGACGGTATGGAGGGCAACAACGAGGGCGTCTTCGTACTCGCCGCGACCAACACCCCGTGGGACGTCGACTCGGCACTACGTCGGCCGGGACGCCTCGACCGGATGGTGCTGGTACTGCCGCCGGACGCGCCCGCGCGTACCGCGATCCTGCAATATCACCTGCGGGACCGGCCGATCGCCAACATCGACCTGCGGCGGACGGTCGCCGCGACCGAGGACTTCTCCGGGGCCGACCTGGCCCACCTCTGCGAATCCGCCGCCGAGTTCGCGATGGCCGACTCCATCCGTCGGGGCGAGGTACGGATGATCGAGCAGCGTGACCTCGACCAGGCACTACGCGAGATCCGCCCGTCGACCAGGTCCTGGTTCGCCACCGCCCGCAACGTGGCGATGTTCGCCAACGAGGGCGGCATCTACGACGATCTGGTCGCGTACATGAAGAAGCACAAGCTGCTCTGATGACGGCCGGTACGGACCAGCCCAACGTCCGCCCCCACGGTGGCGGCGGTAGTGGCGGTGGCGCTGCTGGCCGGGACGCGACCGCGGCCCGGCTGTCCCGGGCACGTCACCTCGCCGAACTCGGCCGACTGGAGGCTGCGGCCACCGAGGTCGGACTGGTGCTGGCCAGCGAACCGCACAACGCGACGGCGTTGCTGCTCCTGGCGTACTGCCATCAGCAGGCGAACCGGCCTGCCGAGATGCTGGACGTGGCCGAGCGGGCGGTGGCGGCACGGCCGGACGCCCCGGCCGCACACCGGGTCCGGTCGCGGGCGCTGCGGCTACTGGGCCGTCACCGGGAGGCGGTGATCGCCGCCGAACACGCCCGCGCGCTCGACCCTCGGGATGTCCAGTCCGAGGTGGCCCGGGTGAACGCGCTGCTGACGCTGGGCGGCACCCGCGCACTACTGGCCGCTGCCGCCGGCGCGGCCCGTGCCCGCCAACTCGCCCCGGAGAACGTGGACGTCCACCTCACCGAAGGCGACGCCCAGCGGCGGATGGCCGAGTTCGGCCGGGCCCGAGCCGCGTACCGGCGGGCGTTGCGTCTCGACCCGAACGACCGGAGGGCACTGCACGCCCTGTCCACCCTCGACTCGGAACGGGGTCGGGCGCTGCGCGCCTCGCCAGGGCTGGACGACGTCCTGCGGGCCCATCCCGACGACGCGGCGGCCCGGTACGCCTCGATCCGCAGCGCTCGACGGGTGCTGTGGCTGCTCACCGACCTGGGCTGCGTGTTGCAGTTCCTCGTCACGATCGTCGTCGCCATGCTGGTCGACGGTGTTCCGGGCCGGACCGGACCGGCCAGCGGGGCAGCGGTCCTCGTGCTCGGCACGCTGGGCGTGACGTTGCTCCTCCGGTGGCGGCTGGGCCGACTGCCCGCCACCACCCGTACGCTGCTGCGGTCGTACCGGTTCCGGTTCACCTTCGTGACCGCCCCGCTGCGGGTGGTGTCCCTGGTTGCCGCCGCGCTGCTAATGCTGGCGGGCCGGCACCTCCCGGCGGTGCTGGAGGTCATCGGTTCCGTCCTGCTGGTGTGGCCGTTCCTGATGCTGCTGCTCCGGGCCCGAAACTGGTTCGCCGCCGAGGTCTTCTACCTCGTCCGCCGGTGCTGGTTCCGGCTGCATCCCCGGACCGACCCCGGGCTCAACTTCTTCCCGTCAGCGTCGTCCAGGTCGTCGGCAGCGCCCCCGTCACCGTCCTCGCCCCGATCCCGACCGTCGCCCTCGTCTGCTTCGTCCTCGCCGACGTCGACGGCTTCGTAGTCGTTGGTTTTCCCGTCGTCCCGGCCGGCTCGGTCGGAACGGTCGTCCCCGTGGTCGACGTCGTCACGGTCGTTGCCGGGATGAGCTGTTTCCTACCGACCGCGATCACCTTCACCCGCTGCCGCCCCGCCCGGACCATCCCCAGTGCCATGAACGCACCAGCGATCTTGTCCGCTGCCTCCCGACTGGTCGCGCCGACCACCTGACGCCGCCGTTCGGGAGTGAGCCGCTCGTTGCGACCGTCCACGGTGAGCGGTCGCACGTCAGTCAGCACCACCAGAAAGCGGGTCATCGGACGCCGCTCCTCGCATGATCAGTCAGCACGGCGTCCCACCTCAGGCTCAGCTGTGGTGGCGGCAAGCCCACCGGAACGGTCCCGGCACACGTAGTTCAGATTGGCGTGGATCCACGCTCCATCGTTGTCTCGCAGCACCGGCCGGGCGCACCAACGGCACCGCGAGACCCTGGGCCAGAAACCGGTCGTCGTCATCCGACTCCCTCCAGCTCGGCAGCGAGGAGACACGGCGATCGGGTACGGGGAGCCCGATCGCCGTGCACCTCATTTCCCCTCGCGGTCACCCACCACCACCGTCGCCACGACAACCGGCGGTGAGGACGCACAAACAGATTGGCATCTGCGAACGCATGAATGCAACTCTCACGGCCACTCTCTCATGCACACTTTCCCGCAAACGTGTGTCAGGATCTATCCATGGCCCCGAAAACCGCTCGCGGACGCCGGCTCGGTATCGCCCTGCGCAAGCACCGGGAGACGGCTGGATTCACCCTGGAAGACGCCGCCGACGAGATCAGCAGCACTCGCAGCACCCTGTCGCGCTACGAGAACGCTCAGAGTCTGCCCAGCCCGGCGACCGTACATAGCCTGTTGACCGTCTACAAGGTGGGCGACGACGACCTCGCCGCCGCCGTCCAACTCGCCAAGGACGCCCGCAAACCGGGCTGGTGGGTGTCGTACTCGCACCTGCTGGACAGCCGCACCATCGACTTCATCGCCGTCGAAGCTGAGGCGACGGCGATCGCCAACTTCGAACCGTCGATCGTGCCGGGCATGCTCCAGACCGCCGACTACGTCCGCGCGATCATGCGCGGCGGTCCGCACACCCTCAACGACGAGGAGGTGGAGAAGCGGGTCGAGATCCGGATGGACCGGCAGAAACGGCTGACCAGCAACGACCCGCCGATCATCGACGCGATCGTCGACGAAGGTGCCCTGCTGCGGCCGGTCGGCGGCAAGGCCGTCAACGACGCGCAACTCCAGCACCTGCTGAAGATCTCCGACCTGCCGAACGTGTCGGTCCAGGTCATCCCGCTCTCCGCCGGCTACCACCGGGGCACCCGAGGATCGCTGCACATCCTCGAGTTCGCCGACCCCGAGGACCCGATCCTCGCCTCGGTCGAGACCGTGGCCGGGCAGTTGATCCTGGACCGCCCGGCCGATCTCCGGACCTGCGCGAAGATCATGGAGCACCTGCGGTCCGTCGCACTGAGCCCTGCCGCCAGCCGCGACACCATCTTCAAACTCCTGAAAGGACCAGCAAAATGACCCCCAGCACGACACTCGGCAACGCCAACTGGCGTAAGAGCACCTACAGCGGAGACCAGGGCGCCTGCGTAGAGGTCGCCCCCGTCGCGGACACCATCGCCGTACGCGACTCCAAGGACCCCTCCGGACCGGTGCTCCAGTTCTCGCCCGCCGCCTGGACGGCCTTCGCCTCCGCCGCCCCGGTCCGCGACCACGCTTAACGCGGTACGACCACAGCACGACTCACTGCGAAACACCCCTCCGGAGCGGCACCGGAGAATCGTCGTCGCCGGACGCCACTGGACCGGGCAGGTCGGTCAGGCGTCCGGCGGCGACAGCTTCGTGTTCGGGTCACCGAGCGCAGCGGCCCGATCCTCGAAGAGACTCCGCTCACGGGCGTTACGGGACATCGCCGCAGCCCGCTCGAACTCGGTTCGGGCCTCGGCCGTACGGCCCAGTCTGGCCAGCAGGTCACCCCGTACCGCCGGAACCAACGGATAGTTGGGCAGCACGAGATCGTCGACGATCGCCAGACCCCGGGCGGGTCCGTACGCATGGCCGACCGCGACCGCACGGTTGAGCTGCACCACGGGAGACGGCGATACGTAGGCCAGCACCTCGTAGAATGCGGCGATCCGCTCCCAGTCGGTCTCCTCGGGCCGGGCCGCGCGAGCATGGCAGGCAGCGATGGACGCCTGGAGAACGTACGGGCCGAGGGTGCCCTCCGCTCGGGCGAGTGCCTCCAGTCCACGCCGGATCAGCAGCCGGTCCCAGCGTCGACGGTCCTGATCCGGCAACAGGATCGGTGCACCGTCCGGGCCGGTACGGGCCGGGATACGGGACGCCTGGAGTTCCATCAGCGCCACCAGTCCGTGCACCTCCGGCTCCTGCGGCGCAAGCTGGGCCAGGATCCGGCCCAGGCGTAGCGCCTCCTCACAGAGCGCGGGACGGACCCACTCGTCCCCGGCCGTCGCCGCGTACCCCTCGTTGAAGACGAGGTAGATGACCTCGAGTACGGAGGCCAGCCGTTCGGCGGCCTCGGCCGGCGGCGGCAACTCGATCGCCACCTTCCGGTCCGCGAGCGTGCGCTTCGCGCGGGTGATGCGCTGACCGACGGTCGGCTCCGGAACCAGGTAGGCGCGGGCGATCTCGTCGGTGGTCAGCCCACCGAGCAGCCGAAGCGTCAGGGCCACCCGGGATTCGGTCGACAGCACCGGATGGCAGGTGGTGAAGATGAGCCGCAGCAGGTCGTCGCCCACATAGTCGTCGGCCTGCGCCGCAAGGTCGGGATCCTGCCAGTCCGGGGTCGCCCGCCCGATCTCCTCCAGTTTCCGCTGGTACCGGCCCTGCCGGCGGAGCAGGTCGATGGCCCGGTGCTTGGCCGTGGCCATGAGCCAGGAACCCGGGTGGTCCGGCACACCGCTGGACGGCCACTGCTCCAACGCGATGACGAGCGTGTCCTGGGCGAGTTCCTCGGCCAGGCCGACATCACCGACGATGCGGGCCAAGCCAGCGACGATCCGGGCGGACTCGATCCGCCAGACCGTTTCCACCACGCCACGAGGATCGGTAGCCGTCACGGCTACCGATCCTCGCATCCGTCACCGGTTCGGGAAATCAGGCAGGGTTCCCGAAGTCCTCCGGCCCCATCACCTTCAGCACGTCGGCCTCGCCTTCCCAGCCCTCCCACAGGTCACGATGCAGTTTGATGAAGCGGGAGGCCCACTCGACCGCCTCCTCCCGGGACCGCACCTGGTAGAGCGCGTAGCTGATGGTCTCCTTGGCCTCGGCGAACGGACCGTCGGTGACGGTCAGCTTGCCACCGTGGAGACTCACCCGGGACCCCGCGACGCTCGGGGCCAGCCCGGCGGTGTCCAGCAGCGCACCGGCCGCAGTAGCTTCCATGCCGAGTTTCATGATGGCCTCCATCAGCTCCGGCGGCGGCGGAGTCGCGGGCTGGTTGGCCTTCAGCAGAATCATGTAACGCATGGTCGAATCCTCTCGTTTTCGGTGATCAGCTTCAGCATCGGTATCGGTGGTCAATCTCGGTGTCGATATCGGTGGTCGGTCTCAGCGGACCGTGCGGTAGAGGTGTTCAGCGGACGGTGCGGTAGAAGTGCCGGCAGACCGTGGTGAACCAGGCCCAGACGACCAGGACCGCAGCAACGAAGGCCAGTGTGGTGGGGCCGTGCGAACCGCTGGCGATACCGGCGAACCCGGCGAGGAACACCACACCGGTGATGCGGGAGAACCAGGCGAGCCCCCGCCGGCCGTCGCGGGAGAAACGGGTGGCGAGCACGAAACAGGCCACGATGAGGCAGAGGAAGCCGATGCCACCGACCATCAGGTGCAGCATGCCGTGCCAGCTGATCGTGGTGGTCTCGGGCGTACCGACCGGAAAGCCCTGCGCCGGGTCGGCACGGAAGACGCCCGCTCCGATCAGGCTCACCCCGTAGATGCCGAGCAGCAACGGAGCCCAGGTGCGACCGCGGCCCGGGGTCAGCGCGCGGCGCAGACCGTACGCGGCGGCGACGGTCATCAGCCCGGTGACGACGAAGTTCGCGATCTGGATCCAGCCCAGGTCACCGTTGGCCAGCAGACTCCAGGCGTGCCGGCTCGGGTCGAAGCCGTCCCGGGTGAGCGCCTGGGCCAGGGCCACCACGACGTAGAACGGGCCGGCGACGATGCCGTAGCCGAGCAGCGACCGGGTGATCCGACCGGCCGGGGTGCAGTCCGCGCTCATCTGATGTCTCCTTCGTTCGGGTCTCTACCTGGGCCTCGAACGGGAAGACTCGGATCCGACACGGCTGGCCAAGTTTTTTCAAAAATCTTTTCCCGGGCCGTCGCCGGCTGCGTCCCCGGTCGTCACGGGACCGGGCAGGTCGGTCAGGCGGCCGGCGGCGACCAACTGTTCGTACGCCCACCGCCACTCGTCACAGCGGCTACGCAGGCAGACCGCACAGGCACCCAGCCCCGGATCATTCGAGTGGATGGCCAGCGTCTCCCGATAGTGCTCGGCCAACCGGTCCGACAGCGGCACCGGCTCCCCGGCGTACGGGCCACCCATCATCGGCCCGCTCCCGGCCCCGCGCCGACCCCGGCTACCTCGACAAACAGGCTGGCCAGCGCCTCGCGGTCCAGCAGCTCCACCGCCAGCACCTCGACCAGCGTCAGCGTTTGCAGGGCGGCCAGATGCGCCGGCCCACCACCCACCGGCTCAACCTGGATCAGCTCGGCGTCCAGCACCTCGGCGTCGCCGATCGTGGCCAGGATCAGTTCCTCGGCCGCCACCATGTCGATCCCGGTACCGGGCGGGTCGTAGCGGTCCGTCATCCCGGCCACGAACCGTCGTACCCCGGTTGTGTCGTAAGGCGGGAACCGCCGCCGTACCGCCAGCACGAATGCCGCGGAGAGCCGGTCGGCGTACCCGGCCAGGAGCTGGTCATGGCCCAGCAGGGTGAGCCGGTGGTCGTACCGGCGTGGCCCACCTGCCGGCCCCCGGTGGCGGCGGGCCGGTACGACCAGCCGACCCGCCGCCACCACCCCCGCGTACCGCCAATCCGGTGTGTGGTCGGCCTGTTGCCGCAGGCCCACCGTCCACGGCCGCCGCAGCGGCCCCAGGTTCACACCGGACAACCCCTTGGCATACGCGGTCGTCGCCGCGACCCGGCGCAGCAGCCAGGCGGCCAGCAGGTCCAGACAACCCACCCCCACCTGCCACTGTGCCAATGCCGCCGCGACCGTCGGATCACCCTCGGGTGGTGGTGACCCGACCTCCTCGGTCCGTTGCCGGACCCGCTCGACGACCTCGGCGGCTCGACGTACGGTGGCCGCCGCCTGATTCAGCACGGCCACCCGGCTGCCGGACCTATCCGCTGGTACGGCGACAGCCAGCCTCCGCAGCTCGGCAACGCCCTGCCACACCGCCCAGGCCGCATCCGCCACCTCCTGGGTCGCTGCCGCCTCGGTCGTCTCAGCCATGCTGCCGCCTCCGCTCATGTTGGAACGGCTCCGGAGCGGGCGGGATTCAATCCACAAAGGGGAGGCGGACCGCTTGCCAGCACCCGCCCCGGGCCGTGCCACCAGGCTTCCGGCTGGCAGGAGTGGCGCACAGCGCTCGAACTGGGCGCGGCAGATGCATCGAAGTTGCATCCCGATCGCTAACCTGCGTAACTATCAAGTGCCAGACGGTCACAATCGATTGTTGAAGGGTGCCCCCATGCCCCTCAGACGTCAGGGTCTCGCTCAGCGCCGGAAGACGGTTGGTCACACCCAGGAGAGCCTCGCCGACCGCCTGGGGGTGGATCGCACCACCGTTGTCCGCTGGGAACGCGCCGAGTCAGAACCACAGCCTTGGGTACGCCGAGGGCTGGCGCAGGAACTTCAGGTTTCCGTGGACGAACTGGCCAGCTTGCTTGCCGACGTGGCCGATACGGCAATCCGCAGACCGGAACGACTTGTATACGCACTACGGAATCCGCGCATAGCAGATCTCGCCACCGTCACCCAACTCCAGCAGGCAGTGGACGTGCTCACCAGGCAATACAACAGCGCACCCGCTACGTCACTGCTGCCGGCGGCTGGGAGACTCCACACCGAAATCTCACACCTACGTGCTCAAGCAAACGGCGAGGGCGTAAGAAAAGCACTCTGCGCGGCAGAGTCCGAATCGGCCCTACTGATGGGGCAACTAATTTGGGACGCCTCACAACGCTATGACGGCGTCACCGCTACCGCGCACTACAAGCACGCGGCCAGTAGTGCACAGCAAAGCGGTGACCTTTTCCTCGAAGCATACGCGTCGCTTCGCACGTGCTACATCTCGCTATACGGAAACCAGGATCCCCGTTCCGGCTTAGCCCAAGCAACCCTGGCTGCCGAAAGCGCCGCCCGCGCCGAAAGCAAGGCACTATCCGGAATTGCCCTTCTCCATGCCGGCGAAGCGCACGCCATGCTAGGCGATCGCGCAGACTGCGAGCAGGCCCTCAGCAAGGCAGAAACACTGCTATCCCAAATTAATGAGTCCGACCCTGGTAGAGATTACGCCCTAGCCGGGCAGTTCGAACGGTTAGCCGGATCTTGCTATCTGTCGCTGGGAGAGCCCACCAAGGCACAGCAGCTACTACAACCGCTTCTCGCCCACGATTTCAGCCAGCCTAAGCTTCAAGCAATCGCCCTCGGAAACCTGTCATTGGCACTCGTTCAACAGCGCCAAGTAGAGGATGCGGTCACGACGCTGCACGGGGCGATCGATATCGCTGAGCGGACACGTGGCGGAGGTGCAATGAACGTCATCTTCAGAGTCATCAAAGAGCTCCGACCATGGCGAAGCCGCGCCGACGTCAACGATGTCCAAGAGCGTGCGCTCACGCTCGTAACCCCGTAGGAGAGCATGTGGACATCAACCAGGCCAAGCAGGCCGTACGCGAAGAGGTCTGGTCCCGGTTGGAGCATGCTGCCGTCGTTCCGCCAGGCGTCCGCGGCCACATTCCGGACTTCATCGGGGCGCAAGAGGCTGCCGCACACCTTGCCAGCCTGACGCAGTGGCAAACTTCCGAAGTAATCAAATGCAATCCCGACAGGGCTCAACTGCCGGTCCGGACACTAGCGCTGACCGAAAACAAACTGGTCTACATGGCAATCCCGAAGATCGCCGACGTCAGGCCCTTCTACGTCCTAAACCCCGCCAGCCTGACCGCACCGATCATCGAGGCAGCCACGAGTACCGGAGCATCAGTTCATGCGCCGAAGACTGCTATTGACGACATGCAACCAGTAGATATGGTGATCTGCGGCAGCGTCGCAGTCAACCGCAAGGGGGTCCGCATAGGCAAGGGTGCGGGCTATTCCGATATCGAGGTCGCGCTATTGTTCGAGGCGAATCTAATCGGACCTGCGACCACTTTCGTAACCACCGTCCACAGCCTACAAGTCGTCGCAGACGAACTACCAGCCGCGCCACATGACTTCGCCGTCGACTTCATCATCACTCCCGAGGGAATCATCGAGTGCTCCCCTGATCGCCGCATCACCGGCATCGACTGGCCAAGCTTAAGCAAGGACAAGATTGAGGCCATCCCACCACTAAAACACCTTATAACAACCAAGACCGACAGTTGAAAGAGAAGATGACGCTGGACGAAACACAAGAATCCAAAGGCAACACGGCATCAAACGACTGTCGATTTCACCAACCATCGAAATCGCCCGATTAAAAAGGTCGGGCGCAGCACGTCGGTCAGCCGAATCGCGTTGTAGATGTCGCCACCGTTGCGATCCTCGCCTGGCCCGAAGACCGGGCGCTGCGGCTCACAAGCTGTAAGAATACACAATAATGATTGGTTTTCGCGCAACTCCGTAAGTCATAAAGTCCATTTCATCCACGTTTTGCAGTCAGGAACCTACGGCGTTATCGTGCACACTTGAAGTTCCTAGTGTCGCGTAATTGAGATCTCTTACCTGTTGGGAGCGTGGTCAGGGAGCCTGCCGCGGAGGCTGTCGAGCTGCCCCGCCTGTGCGCCCGTTACGGCGTCGACCCAAGCGGACACCTCCTCGGCCACGTGGCTACCCACAGTTCCGGCGGGCTCTGACCGTCGATGGGCGCGCAAGCGGGGCAGCTCGACAGGATGCTCAGGGCAGCAGGCCAAGGGGGGCCGCCACCTGTTCGGGCACTCAAAGCCGATCTTGAGAAAAGCGACAACGATTACGCGACACTAGTGTCGCGTAATTGAGATCTTTTACTTGTCGTTGTTGGTGAGGAGTTTGCGGACCTCGGTGTGGACCCAGCGGACCTTGGCCAGGATCTCGCCGGGGGTCGCGGTCCAGACGAACGGCTTCGCGTCGGTGTTCCAGGCGGTGACGTAGTCGTTGATCGCCCTGGTCAGGCGGACCACGGAGGTGAAGGTTCCGCGTCGGATGGCCTGGCGGGTGATGATCCTGAACCAGATCTCGACCATATTCGACCAGGAGGAGCCGGTGGGGGTGAAATGGAAGACGATCCGGGGATGCCTGACGAGCCAGGCTTTCACCTCGTCGGCGGTGTGGGTGGACAGATTGTCCACGACCACGTGCAGTTCGCGGTCGGGATACGCGGCGGCGACCGTCTTCATGAACGCCAGGAACTCGCTGCCGCGTCGTTTCGGGAAGCAACGGGCGACGACCTGCCCAGTGGCGGCGTCGAGGGCGGCGAACAGGTTCGTCGTGCCGTGCCGGACGTAGTCGTGGGTGCGTTTCTCGATGCGGTCGAAGTCGATCGGCAGCAGAGGCTGGGTCCGGTCCAACGCCTGGACCTGCGTTCTCTCGTCGACACAGAGCACGACCGCCCCGTCGGGCGGGTTCAGGTAGAGGCCGACGATGTCGACGACCTTGTCGACGAACGCCGGATCCCTGGAGAATTTGAAGGTGCCGTGCCGGTACGGCTGGAGCCCGTGGGCGCGCCACAGGTCGGCGATGAAGTTGTGCGACACCCGGATGTTCTCGTGGCTGGCCAGGTAGGCGGCCATCTCCCGGCTCGACCAGTGCGTCAGGCCGGTCACCTCCGGCGGTGTCATCCGGGTCAGCGCGAGGATCCGAGCCCGCACCGACCCGGGAACCTCGGTCGGCTTGCCTGGCCGGGGCCGGTCGGCGAGACCCGGCACGCCGTGGTCGTGGTAACGGCGTACCCAGGTGTTCACCGTCGGACGCGACACCCCGGCCAGGACCGCGACCTCCTCCGCGCTGCGGCCCTCGTCCCGCCACAACACCATCCGCGCCCGCCCCGCCACCACCGCGTCCACCCGCCGGTCACCGACCAGGCTGGACAGTTCAGCCCGCTGCTACTGCGTCAACGCCACGAGCCAAAGTCAACCACCACGAAGTAACACCAAGCCACGTAAAAAATCTCAATTACGCGACACTAGTGTTTCGTGATCCTGATCGGTTTACTTTGAGTTGTTTGCCACGAGTTTCTTGATGTTGGTTTGAACGAGTTGGACTTTGGCGAGGATGTCG
>NZ_JBHTMP010000096.1:0-18716 GCF_042679305.1 Micromonospora sonneratiae
CGCCGGACGCCGGCACCGGGGCGGCTTCTGCCGGAGCCGCCGGGGCGTCCCCCTCCGACGGGCCCGCAGGCCCGTCCGCAGCCCGGGCTGGTCGCGCGGCGGTGTCCGGATCACCGTCAACGGCCGGGGCACCATCGACGGTCGAGGCACCGTCAACGGTCGAGGCACCGTCGACGGCCGGGGCACCCTCGATGGCCTGGTCACCCTTGACGGCCGGAACCGGTTCGCCGTCGGGGCCCGGGTTCGGGCCACCACCGCCAGGCGGGTCCACACCACCGGCCGTACCGCTGGGAACGGGAGTGGTGGCCGTACCGGCAGCGGTGGCGGTCATCGGGGTGCCCTGGGCCACCCGAGCGCAGTAGAACCCGCCCGAACGGTAGTGCAGCAGTGCCGGATCGGTGGGCAGCACCGCCGCCGCAACCGCCGCGTTCCCCTCGTGTCCGGACGAGCCGATGGTGTAGAAGCCTTCGCCGAAACTGCGCAGCCAGCGGGCGGCGAGGTCCAGATGTCGACTGGTCAGCTGGGCGTCGAACAGTTCCAGGGCGCGGGCACCGGTCAGGGTGGCACCGTCACGGACCGGCCCGTCAGGCGAGCGACGGCTGGTCGGGGCGGAAAGACCGCCAACCGCCTTCCGGAACCGTTCGTCGAGATCTTGGGGGGTGGTCACGTCGGACAGCATTACCCAATCGAGCCATCGACAACCAGTCAGACACGTTTCGCCGCTTCGGTGTGTCGCGCTGTTCAGTCAGCTTGGCAGGGTTCGGGACAGCCGCCGTCGGAGACCTTCCAGACCAGGTCACGGAGGTTGGCCAGCTCCTCGTTGGTGAGGCCGGCGAGAAGTCGTGAATCGGACAGGACGCGGAACACGTCGTCACGGACCCGTCGGCCCGCATCGGTGACCACGAGTGTCTTGAGCCGACGGTCGGCCGGATCGGTACGGCGTTGCACGAGACCGGCATTCTCCAGCTTGTCGACCAGGGCGGTGACGTTGGAGCGGTCGCAGCCCAGCCGTTCGGCGAGGTCCCGGGCGGGCAACGGATGATCGGGGTCCAGCTGGTACAGCGCGCGGGCTGCCGCCGGGGTCAGCCCGAGTTGGGCGAGGTCGGCGTTCTGGTAGTGCCGGAGCGCATCGGCGAGGTGCATGATCCGGCGCACGACGTCTCCGGCCAGCGAGGTTCGGTCAAGCACGCTTGAGCCGCTGGTCGGGACCGTGTTCTGCGCCATAACTCACATCGTACTTGCGGAAAGATAGTTTAGTAGCTCTACTATCGAGCAGCTCACACAATCGACCCCCGGGTCGTCCCCTGCAATCCCCGGGTCGCCCCCTGGATCTGATCAAGGAAGTTTGATGTCCGAATTTTCCGTGCTGGCCATCTCGGGCAGCCTCCGCGACGCCTCGTACAACTCCGCACTCATCCGGGCCGCGCAGCGCGTCGCCCCGGCGGAACTCCGCATCGAGCAGTACACCAGGCTGGCTGAGATCCCGCCCTTCAACCAGGAACTCGAGGAGCAGCCTCCGGCGACCGTGGTCGACCTGCGGGAGCGGATCGCAGCCGCCGACGCGCTGCTGATCGCCACTCCGGAGTACAACTACGGCGTGCCGGGCGTGCTCAAGAACGCGCTCGACTGGGCGTCCCGGCCCACCTTCCCGGTCTCCGTATGGGTCTCGCCGCTGGCACACAAGCCGGTGGCCATCGCCGGTGCCGCCCCCACCGGCATGGGCAGCGTGCGGGCCCAGCTCCAGCTCCGGCAGCTGTTCCTCTGCACCGACTCGGCCGTGGTGGCCAAGCCCGAGGTCATCATCACCAACGCCCAGGAGAAGTTCTCCGCCGACGGGACGATCAAGGACGAGACGACCGAGACCATGCTGCGCGGCCTGCTCGACGCGCTGACCGCCAAGATCCGCGCAACCCGGCTGGCCACCACGGCCAACTGACCGCGCAGCGGCATCCGGCTCACCATGCTGGAGCCGTACGTGACCCGGTGGTGGCCCGGTCCAGTGGACCGGGCCACCACCGGGCACCTGCCCGGATACCGGGTCTACTCGCGCCAGCCGGCCAGCTCGATGCCCTTGGCCAACTCCACCCGGAGCCCGATGAGGATCTCCCGGGACTCTCCCGCCGCAAGCTGGAGCCGCCAGCTCAACCGGCCCAGGTCACCACGTTCGGCCGGAGCCGGCTCGAGCCGCAGCTCGCGTACGACGACCGCCTCGTCGCGGGACACCGGCAACTGGTCCAGCACCGTCACCGCCGCCGCCCGGGGCGTGTGGTTGGCCACCGTGATCCGGTACTCCACCTCCCGCCGTCGGGTCGAGCCCAGGGTCGCCTTGGTGTCGCTACGCCGGGCCAGTTCCCGCTCCACGCGTACCCGGTCGTCCAGACCGAGCGCCAGTTCGACCTCCTCGCCCGGAGCCCACCTCGGAAGCTGGGTACCGGCCACGAAGTCGTTGCCGTGGAACACCGACGCCTTTCCGGCCGGCAGCGTGTGCGTCGACCCGTTGACCACCGTCGCGCGCAGGTGCGCCTCCTCCGCGCGTACCGGAGCGGTCAGATAGTCCAGGGTCGTCGGCAGCTCCAGCACAGCGACGGTGGCGCGGTGGGCAGTGCCATCGGCGGGTACGGCCACCGGCCGCGTCGGCCGGTAGGTCGCCGCCGCCACCCCCTGCTCGATGGTCGCGACGCTCTCCCGGACCGGGGCGGCCCCGGTGCGCGCCATCGGAGCGGGCCGAGGCACGGCACCCGCCGGTTCGGGCATGGCCGCCATCTGCATCGTGGCCCCGAACGTGGGGGGAGCCGGAGCGACGGGCGCCGGTGGACGCACCCGGTCGAGGTACCACGGATCCAACTCGGGCACGGTCGCCGACGCCGACGGGCGAGCGGTCGACAGCAGCAGCTCGCACTCCGGCCAGTCCTCCCCGGTGCGCTGGGTCACCAACCCGAACCAGGTGAGCGTCAGGTTGTCCTCGATCAGCCGCAGGTCGTACGACGACTGCCAGCCGGCGCCGGTCACCACGTACGACAATTCAAGCTGGACCTCGGCGTCGTCCGCGCCCACCTCCACCGTCACCTCGGCGGCCAGCCGGTCCGGTCGTTGCCGGCCGGTCAGCGCCTTGAGCTTCCGTTCGATCATGGCCAGCCGGTCCTCGGCGATCCGCCGTCGGCCGGTCAACTCCCGCTGACGCGCCCGCGACTCGCTGAGCTGGCCGGCCACCGACTCGGCAAAGGTGCCGACGTCGGCCGGCGTGGCCTCACCGGCGGCAAGCGCCCGGGCATAGGTGCTGCCGGCCCGCTGGGCCAGGGTGCCGAGGAACTCGGCGCGCTGCGCCTCGACGGCATCGGCGTCGGCCAGTTCGGTCAGCTCCACCGACACCGTCCAGCGCTGCGCCTCTAGGTCGACCACCGTGGGGTCGGGGCTCTGGTCGTGGCGCTGGGTCACCACGTCCACGCCGAGTACGGTGGCCGGCCCGGTCCCACCGACCCGGATCGAGTCACGTTGCAGGTTCAACGGCAGCGGGCCCACCTGCACCCGGTGCAACCCGGCGGGCAGGGAGATCGGTCCCCGGCGGGTCACCCGGGCACGGTCGGGATAGACGGTCACGGCAACGATCGGTGCGTCAATCTGTGCTGGGGTCACAGCGCGAGGCTAGTCATCCCCTGCCATCCCCGCCGCCCCAAGATCCGCAGCGCCGGGCGACCCAAGATCCGCAGCGCCGGGCGGCCCGGGATCCGCAGCACCCGGCGGCCCGGGATCCGCAGCGCCCGGATGGACACCCGCTCTCAGCCGGGCGGGCACCTCTCAACCGGGCAGGAACGAGAAGCGGACCTGGCGGGTGTCGTTGTCGCCGTTCAGGTCGACCAGACAGATCGACTGCCAGGTGCCCAGCGCCAGCCGGCCGCCGAGCACCGGCAACGTCGCGTACGGGGCGATGAAGGCGGGCATCACGTGGTCCCGGCCATGGCCGGCTGATCCGTGCCGGTGCCGCCACCGCTCGTCGGCCGGCAGCAGGTCGTCGAGCGCGGTCAGCAGATCGTCGTCCGAGCCGGCCCCGGTCTCGATGATCGCCAGACCGGCGGTGGCGTGCGGTACGAAGACGTGCAGCAGCCCGTCACCCTCGCCGACGAGGAACCTTTCCGCCTGCTGGGTGATGTCCCGGACCGCCGGGCGGGAACCGGTCCGAACCGTGATCACTTCGCTGCGCATGGGCCCTAGTCTGCCCGAGCGGTCAGGAAGGGGCCCTTGTACGACAGAAACCGATGGGAAGGGGACCTTCCTTGCATCTAGTTACCGGCGAGTACCTGTGTCGCGCGTCGCGTCTGGGTGGACTAGAGGTGACTTAACCAGGTATCAGGAGGCAGGATGGCGTCAGAGACCTATCCCACACACACAACCGAGGGACCGCCTGTGGCTACGGAACGCAAGCGCCCGGTGATCAGCGACGGCCTGCCGAGCCAGCTTCCGGACATCGACCCTGAAGAGACCGCCGAATGGGTCGAGTCGCTAGATGGTGTTATCGACGAACGCGGCGCCAAACGCGCCCGCTACGTCATGCTGCGTCTGCTCGAGCGGGCACGCGAACGCCAGGTCGGGGTGCCGCCCCTGACCACCACCGACTACATCAACACCATCCCGTCGGAGCAGGAACCCTGGTTCCCCGGGGATGAGCACATAGAGCGCCGTATCCGGGCCTACATCCGGTGGAACGCGGCGATGCTGGTGCACCGCGCGCAGCGGCCGGAGATCGGCGTCGGTGGGCACATCTCCACCTTCGCCAGCTCGGCGTCGCTGTACGAGGTCGGTTTCAACCACTTCTTCCGTGGCAAGAACCACCCGGGTGGCGGCGACCAGATCTTCTACCAGGGCCACGCCTCCCCCGGCATGTACGCCCGCGCGTTCCTCGAGGGGCGGCTGAGCGAGTACGAGCTCGACGGTTTCCGGCAGGAGCTGTCCCACCCGGGCGGCGGTCTGCCGTCGTACCCGCACCCTCGGCTGATGCCGGACTTCTGGGAGTTCCCGACGGTCTCGATGGGGCTGGGCGGGCTCAACGCGATCTACCAGGCCCGGTTCAACCGTTACCTGCACAACCGGGGCATCAAGGACACCTCCGACCAGCGGGTGTGGGCCTTCCTCGGCGACGGCGAGATGGACGAGGCGGAGACGCTCGGCGCGATCGGCGTGGCCGCCCGGGAGGAACTGGACAACCTCACCTTCGTCATCAACTGCAACCTGCAGCGGCTCGACGGCCCGGTCCGGGGCAACGGCAAGGTCATGCAGGAGCTGGAGGCGTTCTTCCGCGGTGCCGGCTGGAACGTGATCAAGGTGGTCTGGGGCCGGGAGTGGGACCCGCTGCTGGCGGCGGACACCGACGGGGCGCTGGTCAACCTGATGAACGTCACCCCCGACGGTGACTACCAGACCTACAAGGCGGAGTCCGGGGCCTTCGTCCGGGAGCACTTCTTCGGCCGCGACCAGCGCACCCGCAAGATGGTGGAGCATCTCTCCGACGACGAGATCTGGAACCTCAAGCGTGGTGGCCACGACTACCGCAAGCTCTACGCGGCCTACAAGGCGGCGACCGAGCACACCGGTCAGCCGACGGTCATCCTGGCCAAGACGATCAAGGGCTGGACGCTCGGTTCGAGCTTCGAGGGCCGCAACGCGACCCACCAGATGAAGAAGCTGACGCTGGACGACCTGAAGACCTTCCGCGACCGCCTCTACCTGGACATCCCGGACTCGGCGCTGGAGAGCAACCCCTACCTGCCGCCGTACTACCGGCCGGCGGAGGACTCCGAGGAGATGGTGTACCTGCAGGAGCGCCGCGCCGCGCTCGGCGGCCCGCTGCCCTCGCGTAAGGTCACCGCTCCTCCGCTGCGGATCCCGGACTCGGCCCGGTTCGGCGACCTCAAGAAGGGCTCCGGCAAGCAGAAGGTGGCCACCACCATGGCCTTCGTCCGGCTGCTCAAGGACCTGATGAAGGACAAGGAGTTCGGGCGGCACTGGGTGCCGATCATCCCGGACGAGGCCCGCACCTTCGGCATGGACTCGCTCTTCCCGACCCAGAAGATCTACTCGCCGCACGGGCAGAACTACACGGCGGTCGACCGGGAGCTGTTCCTGTCGTACAAGGAGGCGACCACCGGGCAGATCCTGCACGAGGGCATCAACGAGGCTGGCTCGGTGGCGTCGTTCACCGCCGCCGGCACGGCGTACGCCACGCACGGCGTACCGATGATCCCGATGTACATGTTCTACTCGATGTTCGGTTTCCAGCGCACCGCCGACGGGATGTGGGCCGCCGCCGACCAGATGGCGCGGGGCTTCCTGCTCGGTGCCACGGCGGGCCGGACCACGCTCAACGGTGAGGGCCTGCAGCACGAGGACGGGCACTCGCTGCTGATCGCGGCGACGAACCCGGCGGTGGTGGCGTACGACCCGGCGTTCGGGTTCGAGATCGCCCACATCGTCGAGAACGGCCTGCACCGGATGTACGGCCAGGAGCAGGAGAACGTCTTCTACTACCTGACCGTCTACAACGAGCCGATCCTGCAGCCGGCGGAGCCGGCCGACGTCGACGTCGAGGGTGTGCTCAAGGGCATCTACCGGTACGCGCCGGCACCGTCGGTTCCGGCCGGCGGGAACGGCCCGGCGCCTCGGGCGAACATCCTGGCCTCCGGTACGGGCATGCAGTGGGCGCTGAAGGCGCAGCAGCTGCTGGCCCAGGACTGGGGTGTGGCGGCCGACGTATGGTCGGTCACCTCGTGGACCGAGCTGCGCCGGGACGCGGTCGAGTGCGAGGAGCACAACCTGCTCAACCCGGGCGACACGCCGCGGGTGCCGTACATCGCACGCAAGCTGGCCGACGCGGATGGGCCGAAGATCGCGGTCAGCGACTGGATGCGGGCGGTACCGGACCTGGTCGCGCGTTGGATTCCGGGCGACTACACGTCGCTGGGCACCGACGGATTCGGGATGTCGGACACCCGGCACGCGCTGCGTCGGCACTTCCGGGTCGACGCCGAGTCGATCACCGTGGCGACGCTGCGTCAACTGGCGCTGCGCGGTGTAGTACCGGCATCGGTACCGGCCGAGGCGGCCAAGAAGTACGCCATCGACGACGTGGCCTCGGCCCCGGTCGGCGAGACCGGCGGCGACGCGTAGGCCTCGGCGACGCGTAGGACGTCAGTTCCACCGGTCAGGGGCGGGTGGCGACGGGGTATCCCGTTCCACCCGCCCCTGTCTGTGTCGGCCACGGTCGGCTCAGCATTTCAATCCCGCGCCGACGGCCCCGCGACTGGTGACGGCCCGGCCACCGGTGTCCGGGAGGTCGGTGGCAGCGGCACCGGCGGTTGCTTCGTCGCCCTCGGCCGGGTGCAGCAGGTCGTCCAGCCGGACGTCCGTCCCACCGGGCGCGACCAACTCGCCGAGTCGAGCCAGTGAGCCCTCCAGTCCCGCCCCCACCCGACGTCTCCCCAGGCGCAGCAGCGCCTTACTGACCGGACCGGCCGGCCACCGCACCACGATCAGGCGTACCCCGGTCGCATCCCCGTCGGCCATAAGTTGCACGTACACCTCGGTACGGGCCTCGGACCGGGCCCCGGCCCCCTTCGCCCGCTCCCGCCAGCCGATGAGTTTCGGTTCCTGGTAGGCGATCACCTCGGCCTCACCGGACGCACCCCGGCCGGCCTGGACCCGCTGGCGCCGCCCGTAGCCCTCGCCGGAGAGCACCTCGGCCTGGCGTACGCCGGCCAGCCAGGATGGAAGTTTCTCGGCTCGCTGGACCACCTCCCAGACCTTCTCGATCGGCACCCCGACGCGCCCGCTGCGTTCAACGAGAATCATCTTTGTTGCCTCCATAAAGGACATGCCTCGACATTGGCACTCTATGCACATTTCCGGACAGAACAGGAAGGCTTCCCCTCGACACGCCGGGCGGACTAGAGTCCGAGCACATTTCACGTTTCGAGGAGAGCCAATGACCGAGGCGGCACAGCTCAACTTCCCGGCCGGATTCACCTGGGGCGTGTCCACGTCCGCGTACCAGATCGAGGGTGCGACCAGCCAGGACGGTCGTGGAACATCCATCTGGGACACCTTCGCCCACCAGCCGGGCCGGGTCGTCGACGGTACGACCGGTGACGTCGCCTGCGACCACTACCACCGCTATCCGGAGGACGTCGCACTGATGGCGGACCTGGGTGTGTCGGCCTACCGGTTCTCCATCGCCTGGCCCCGGATCCAGCCCGACGGCACCAGCCCGGCCAACCCGGCCGGCCTCGCCTTCTACGACCGGCTGGTGGATGCCCTCCTCGACAGGGGAATCGACCCGGTCGCCACGCTGTTCCACTGGGACCTGCCGCAGGCCCTAGAGGACCGGGGCGGCTGGCTGGCCCGGGACACCGCGTACCGGTTCGCCGAGTACGCCGACCTGGTCGCCCGGCAACTCGGCGACCGGGTCAAACTGTGGATCACGCTCAACGAACCGTTCGTGCACATGAGCTACGGCTACGGCATGGGCGTACACGCGCCCGGCAGGATGCACCTGTTCGACGCGTTCCCGGTCGCCCACCACCAACTGCTCGGGCACGGGCTGGCCGTCGACGCGCTGCGCGCCCACACCGGCAACCCGATCGGCATCGCCAACAACTACTCACCGGTGTGGCTACGCGGTGACACCGAGGCGGACCGGGCCGCCGCCGGGGCGTACGACGCGCTGCACAACCGGCTCTTCACCGACCCGCTGTTCGGCCGGGGCTACCCCGGGGAGCTCGCGCTGGACTCGGCGGTCACCCCGGACGGACCGGTGGTCCGCGAGGGCGATCTGGAGATCGTCGCCAGGCCGATCGACTTCCTCGGCGTCAACTACTACAACCCGACCGGGGTACGGGCACCGGAGGAGGACGGCCCGCTGCCGTTCGACCTGGTGCCGCTGGACGGCTACCCGACCACCAACTTCGACTGGCCGGTGGCACCCGACGGCCTGCTCGACCTGCTCACCACGCTACGGACGACCTACGGCGAAGCGCTACCGCCGATCCACATCACCGAGGGCGGCTGCTCGTACGACGACGTACTCACCGCCGACGGCCACTGCGACGACCCGGAACGGGTCGCCTACCTGGCCGGCCACCTACAGGCGGTCCGCGAGGCGATGGACGCGGGAGTCGACGTACGGGGCTACTTCGTCTGGTCGCTGATGGACAACTTCGAGTGGGCCGAGGGCTTCACCAAGCGGTTCGGGCTGGTGCACGTCGACTTCGACACCCAGGTACGGACCCCCAAGACGTCGTACGCCTGGTATCGCGACCTGATCGCGCGTCAACCGTGACCGCCCTCGACCCGGCGGCAGCCCTGCCGGACCCGGCGAGGGCGGCGTCGCTGCCCGCCGCGCTGGCCGAACCGACCGTCCCGGTACGTCGGGGCTGGATCGCGCTGATCTTCGGCGCCAACCTCGGCGTCTGGATGGCCTTCTTCACCCCGATCCAGGTGCTGCTCCCCCAACAGGTGGAACTGATCGCGCCAGCCGACAAGGAGACGATGCTGGGCATCGTCACCGGCCTCGGCGCGTTGGCCGCAGTGATCGCCAACCCGCTGGCCGGCGCCCTGTCCGACCGGACCTGCCTGCGGCTGGGCGGGCGGGAGTTCGGCCGGCGGCACGTCTGGACCGTCCTCGGCGCGCTGCTCGGCGCGGCAAGCCTGCTGCTGCTGGCCCAGCAGCGGACCATCCTCGGCGTCACGGTGGGCTGGATCGCCGCCCAGGTCTGCTTCAACGCGATGCTGGCGACGCTCACCGCCGCGATCCCGGACCGGGTACCGGTGGCCCAGCGGGGCGGGGTGTCCGGCTGGGTGGGCATCCCGCAGTCCCTCGGTCTGGTGCTGGGGGTGGTGCTGGTGACCACGGTCGTCACCGGCAACTCGGCCGGGTACGCCGTGGTGGCCGCCGCGGTGCTGCTGCTGGCACTGCCGTTCACGCTGCTCACCGCCGACGACCCGCTGCCGCGTACCCACCGACCGGCGCTGCGGTGGCGGGAGTTGTTCGCCGAGTTGTGGATCAGTCCGCGTCGGCACCCGGACTTCGCCTGGGCCTGGATCACCCGGTTCCTGGTCCAGGTGGGCAACGCGCTGGGCACGCTCTATCTGCTCTACTTCCTCAAGGACAAGGTGCGCCACGGCGACCCGGAGGGTGGCCTGCTCATCCTGGTCCTGCTCTACACCGTCGGTCTGATGGCCACCGCGGTCGTCGCCGGCCGCATCTCCGACCGCTCCGGTCGGCGCAAGATCTTCGTGATCTGGTCCGGAATCATCATGGCGGTCGCCGCACTCCTGCTGGCTGCCTGGCCGATCTGGCCGGTCGCCGTGGCTGCGGCGCTGCTACTCGGCGCGGGCTACGGCGTCTACGTGTCCGTCGACGCGGCACTGATCACCCAGGTCCTGCCCCAGGCCGCCGACCGGGCCAAGGACCTGGGTGTGATCAACATTGCCAACTCGGCGCCACAGGTGCTGGGTCCGGCGCTGTCCGCGCCGATCGTCGTGTACCTCGGCGGCTACGCCACGCTCTACGCGGTCACCGCCGTGGTGACCCTGCTCGGCAGCGCCCTGGTAGTGAAGATCCGCACCGTCGCCTGATCGGGTGGCGCACCGTCCCCTGATCGGGGGGTAGGGAAGGGTCCCTTGTCATCGCGCTCTGCCTTGGAAGGGGCCCTTCCCGACAGCTCAGCGGACCGCCGTAGGCTATTACTGTGACGGTACGCGTACGATTTGCCCCTTCCCCGACAGGCATGTTCCATGTCGGCGGTGCCCGCTCGGCCCTACAGAACTGGATCTTCGCCAAGCAACAGGGCGGCGTCTTCGTGCTGCGTGTCGAGGACACCGACGCGGCCCGGAACCGCCCCGAGTGGACCGAGGGCATCCTGTCGGCGCTGGACTGGATCGGCATCGAACGCGGCACGTACGAGGGACCGTACTTCCAGTCGCAGAACGCCGAGCAGCACCGGGAGGCCGCCGCGAAGCTGTACGACGCCGGCCGGGCGTACTACTGCGACTGCACCCGGGAGGCGGTCCAGGCCCGTACCGGCTCGCAGTACCAGGGGTACGACGGCTTCTGCCGGGACCGGGGGCTCGGGCCGGGCGAGGGCCGCGCACTGCGCTTCCGTACGCCGGACGAGGGTGCCACCGTGGTGGTCGACCTGATCCGGGGCGAGCCGACCTTCGAGAACAGGCTGATCGAGGACTTCGTGATCGCCCGGGGCGACGGATCCCCGGTGTTCCTGCTGGCCAACGTGGTCGACGACATGATCATGGGCATCACCCACGTCATCCGTGCCGAGGAGCACCTGCCCAACACCCCCAAGCAGCAGTTGCTGTGGGAGGCGCTCGGGGTCAAGCCGCCGGTGTGGGCGCACGTGCCGGTGGTGGTCAACGAGAAGCGGCAGAAGCTCTCCAAGCGGCGCGACAAGGTCGCGCTGGAGGCGTACAAGGACGAGGGCTACCTCGCCTCGGCGATGCGCAACTACCTGATGCTGCTCGGCTGGGCCCCCTCCGGCGACCGGGAGATCGTGCCCTGGTCGGTGATCGAGGACGAGTTCCGGCTCACCGAGGTCAACCCGTCGCCGGCCTTCTTCGACGAGAAGAAGCTGCGGGCCTTCAACGGCGAGTACATCCGGGCGCTGCCGGTCGAGGAGTTCATCGAGGCCTGCCAGCCGTGGCTGACCGGCACCGACACGATCGCACCGCCGCCGTGGCAGCCGGAGGAGTTCGACCCGGCCGCGTTCGCTGCCGTGGCACCGTTGGCCCAGACCCGGATCGCCGTACTCAGCGAGATCGTGCCGAACGTCGACTTCCTGTTCCTGGCTTCGCCCCTGATCGACGAGGCGGCGTGGGCCAAGACGATGAAGGAAGGCTCGGCCGAACTGCTCGACGACGCCATCGCCGCCTTCGACGCCCTGCCCACGTGGGACGCTGAGACGCTCAAGGCCACCCTGGAAGAGGTCGGCGCAGCGCGCGGCCTCAAGCTCGGCAAGACCCAGGCACCGGTACGGGTCGCGGTGACCGGCCGTACGGTCGGCCTGCCACTGTTCGAGTCACTGGAGGTGCTCGGCCGCGAGCGGACCCTCACCCGGCTGCGCGCCGCCCGCGTCCGACTGCCCTGATCCGGCTGGCCCGACCGACTGACCGACTGACCGGACCGACCGGCGGTCCGGGCCGGCGGTCCGGGCCGGACCGTCCTGACTGTTGCCCCCGCCGACCGTGGCGGGGGCAACAGTGTCTTCCGGCCGGCAAACCGACCGGGGTCTCCGGTGCAACGTGATCGGGTTTCCAGCCGACCCGACCGGGTCTGCGGCGAAGTGTCGACCGGGTCTCAGATGGAACGCCGGTGGCGACGCCAGAGCAGGGCACCGGCGGCCAGCAACACCAGAAGGCCACCGCCGGACCACATCCACCAGGAGGACGAGGCGGCCCCATCGTCGTTCGTGGCCGGCACGAACGCCGGCGATGCGGACGAGGTGGGCGAGGCGTCAGCCGTGGGGCTGGCCGTCGGGCTCGGTGTCGCCGCAGCGGTGGGGGTCGAGCCGACCGTCAGGGTGAACCTGACCTTCCCCTTCACCGGATGTCCGTCGCCGGAGGCGACCTCGTACTCGATGAGGTACTGCCCGGCCGGTCCGGGTCTGAACGGCACCGTCACCTTGGAACCGGCGAAGACCGGCTCCCCGCCCTGCGCCGGCACACTGTCCGGACCGGTCACAGTGACCTTCGTGGTCCCCGGATCGAGTCGAGATAGGAAGGTCAGCTGGACCCGCTCCGGCGCCTTCGCCAACTGCGCCCCGTCGCTCGGGTCGCTACCGGTCAACGAGTTGTGTGCAGCCGCCGGACCGGCGGGCAACAACACGCAAAGCACCCCCACGATGACCCCGAGCAGCAGTCTCCCGATACGGGTCCCCCGGTCGCCCATGAACGCCTCCACACAGATACGATCTTTCCTCTGATCGACGGTTCGTCATTAGTCGACCCGAGATCGCAGATAGTTCCAAATACTGCTCGACCAGGTGCAACCGAGCACTGTTGGCCGGAGTCTAGTTAGGTAGGTGCCGGTTCTGCCCCAGGCAGGACCGCTGTGCCCTATCGGCCAACCCCATGCATGACCAGTCAAGGCCATTCATCGAACGGGGCGAGGAGATCGGCGATGGTCCGAATGGTGAGTCGTCGGCTGGCGGTCATCGCCGCAACGCTGGTCGGGTTCAGCCTGCCGATCACCGTACAGACATCGGCCGGTGCCGCACCATCACCACCGCCGGCCGCCCCGGCGTCGGTCACGATCACCGGGGACGGTATCGAGACACCGCTGCAGCTGCGGGCCGAGGACGACGCCGTACTGTTCGAGTCGGTCATGGACCAGGTGAGCTGGTTGAAAGGCGCCGGGCACGCGCCCGCACCGAAGCCGGCCGACCTGGGTGCCAAGTTCACCGTAGTGGTGCTGGCGGGTGAGGTCGCCAAGCAGACGTACGACCTCTACCCGATGGCCAAGGGCGGGCCTCGCGCCTTCCGCCCGGCCGAGCAGCCGGATCGACGCAAGGTCACCGCCGCCTGGTTCTACGGACGGCTCAACATGTCCGAAACGCTACGCTCCGTCGGCGTGCCACTGCCCGAGCAACGCGACCTGGTCGGCGGCACCGGAGGCGGCGAGCGGGCGGCCTCGGACAACGCCGTCAACGCCAGCGACGACCTCGATCAGCTCTTCGGCGACCTACGCCAGGTGCTGCTGCTCAACGCCGCCGTGATCGTCTTCATCACCCTCGGTCTGGCCGGCATCTCACTGCTGGTACGCCGTCGGACCCGATGACCACCCGCGCCGCCGGCCCGCTGTCGTCAGCACCATCGGCGCGGTGGCCGTTCCCGCCGGTTGACCCGCTGCCTCGGTCGGACCGCACCGTGCCGATGCGCCCCGGCCCAGCCGGCCCGATCCGTACGGCAGGTCGACGGCGCAGTCATCGCATCGGTGTCCGAGACCCTGGCAACCACCTCGGCGACGCTGTCCTGGTCATGTGAGCCCGATCGCTGGCAGGGCACCGGGCCGACCTGTGCGCAGTCCTCCGTCCAGTGGACGCAGGGGTCACCGGAGGCCGGATCCCCGGGCCGGATCGCGGTCTCCCCAGCCGGCTGCGGGCCGGCACCGTACGCCCGGCAGAGCTGTCGGGCGACGGCGGGCGGCCCGGACGGTGCAGCCTGGTTGTTGACGAGGCACGGTTGCTCGCTGTCGGCGGAGCCGGGATCGGCCTCCCCCTGCGCCATGTCGGTCTCCTCACGCTCGCCGCCACCCGGGTGGGCAGGATCGCCCGCCCGATTATCGCCGCCGTGACGTGTGGCCCCGGCGGGCGGCGAGCCGCACTGGGCTCTGTCACCGTACTGGCTGGGTGCGACAGGGGGTCGGCTCAGGTCCGGTCCGCAGATCCGGTCCGCAGGTCGGGCTCAGGTTTCCGATCGGGCGGGGAAGAGCGTCGCCCAGACCGGAAAGGCAACCAGCCAGATCACGATCGCCACGCTGAGCCGCAGCATCCAGGCCAGCAGTTCACCGGTCCGGCTGGCATCGTCGACCATCAGGATGCCGCCGCCCAGCAACGCACAGGCGACCGCCCAGCCCAGCACGCCCTTGCCCCACTCGCGCCACTCGTAGCGGGCCCGTGCCCAGCCACCCTTCGGCGGCTTCCACGGCGGTGGTCCCCCCGCGAAGCGATGGGCGAACCGCTGATCGGCCCAGCGGATCATGGAATGCCCGAAGGCGATCGAGAACCCGAGGTAGGCGGCGGCCAGGCCGTGGGTGAAGTTCGCCGTCGCCCCACGACGGAGGTCGATCACGGTGGCGGCCAGCAGCACCAGATCGATCAACGGTACGGAGATCAGCAGGGCCAGGCCCAGTCGACGCATCCGTAGCAGGTAGCGGGCGACCAGCCCGGCCCCCAGCAGCACCCAGAACCCGATCTCGCACGCGGCGATGACCGCCAGCACCATGCCCTGTCCCCCTGTTCCTCGCCACCAGCCTTCCGCACGACCAGCGCCGTCACGTCCACGCCAATGGTGAGATCCGGGTCCGTCGAAGGATGGACGCGTACATCCTTCGACGGACCCGGGGCGGCTCACACTCGTCAACAGGGCCGATACGGTCGGAGCAGCGGTGTGATGGGATCGGGCAATGGTCGAACGGCTGGGGCTGAAGCGCGGCACGCTACGGCGTGACCTCGCGATAGCCGCCACCTACCTGGCCGGTGGTCTGGCGCTGCTCGGCCTGGACGTCTACCCGAACTTCAACCTCGGTCTCGAACCGCCAGCGGTCGTGTTCCTGGGCACCCTCGTCACCGCCTGCGTGGCGGTGGCGATCCGCCGGATCGCCCCCCGGAGCAGCCTGGCGGTCGGTAGCGTCGCCATCGTCGTCGACCTGGCGTTCGGTGCCTCCCTGGGCACCATCCTGGTCTACGGCCAGGTGCTCTTCGACGCCTGCGTCTACGGCACGTCCCGGATGTGGCGCTGGCTGCTCCGGATCCAACTGGCCCTCACCGGGGTCGGCGCGGTGGCCGGGATCGTACTGCTCCGGTCCTGGCAGGGCATCGTCTTCGGGGTGTTCGTGGTGCTGATCGGCCTCCTGCCGGTGGTCACCGGGATCAGCGTGCGGCAGTACCGGGACCAGGCGGTGGCCGAACGGGCCCGCGCGGCGGCCGAACGGGCGCGCGCAGAGCAGACCGCCCGACTGGTCGAACTCGACCGGCAACAGGCGGTCGCTGCCGAACGCACCCGGATGGCCAGGGAACTGCACGACGTCATCGCCAACCACCTCAGTGCGGTGGCGATCCACGCCACGGCGGCGCTGTCGGTACGCGGGCTGGACCGGGAGCAGGTGGACCAGGCGCTGCGGGTGATCCGGGAGAACAGCGTGCAGGGACTTGCCGAGATGCGGCAGATGATCGGTCTGCTCCGCGATCCGGACCGGGCCGGCAGAGCACCGACTGACGAGCCGGCGTCCGGGGCGGTCGCCGAGGCGACCCGGGTCCGACTCGCCGAGGTGGACCGGTTGGTCGCCCAGGCCCGCGACGCCGGCCTGTCGGTGCGGCTGGAGACGACGGGCCGGGCGCAGTCGCTACCGGTCAGCGTGGATCTGGCCGCCTACCGGATCGTGCAGGAGTCCCTGACCAACGCACTCAAACACGGATCCGGGCAGGCGTCGCTGGTCGTCGACTACCAACCGGAACTGGTCAGTGTCACCATCGAGAACCCGCTGCCGGACCGTACCGGTGGCAGCGCGCTGCCCGGAGCAGGGGCCGGGCTGATCGGAATGCGGGAACGGGCCGCCCTGCTGCACGGCCGGTTCGACGCCGGCCCCCGTGGACCCGGATGGCGGGTACACGCCGAACTGCCAACCACGGAGTTGCACACATGACCGGGAACGTCCGGGTCCTGATCGCCGACGACCAGGATGCGGTCCGGGCCGGACTGGCGCTGATCCTCGCCGGCACACCCGGGATCGAGGTGGTCGGGCAGGCGGCGGACGGGGAGGAGGCGGTGGCCCTGTGCCGATCCCTGCGCCCCGACGTCGCCGTGCTCGACGTACGCATGCCCCGGTTGGACGGGATCTCCGCAACCCGGGAGATCGTCACGGACGGACTCGCCGACGTACTGGTGCTGACCACGTTCGACATCGACGAGTACGTCTTCGGGGCGCTACGGGCCGGTGCCTCCGGATTCCTGCTCAAGGACACCGACGCCGAGGGGCTGGTCGACGCGGTCCGTACGGTGGCCCGGGGTGAGGGCATCATCGCGCCCGGGGTGACCCGTCGACTGATCAACGCCTTCGCCACCAGCGCACCAGCACCGTCGGCGGCGACCCTGGCCGCCGTCCGGGAGCTCACCCCACGCGAACGCCACGTACTGGCCTGCCTCGGTCTGGGGCTGTCAAACCAGCAGATCGCGGATCGACTGGCGATGGCCGAGAGCACCACGAAGACCCACGTCAGCCGGATCCTCACCAAGCTCGGGCTGCGCAGCCGGGTCCAGGCTGCCATCCTGGCCCAGGAGCTGGACCTACCGACTCCCTGACCCCTACCGGTGGATCAGGAAGCGCCTGTCCCGTCCCGGTCTGCCGCACCCGGCACGGTTGTCGTCCCGGTCCAGCGGGCGGCCAGCGGGACCACCCCCAGCACCAGCAGCCAGCCGCCCAGCACATCGGCGGGCCAGTGTGCCAGCAGGGCCAGCCGGGTCACCCCGATGAAGATCGCAAAGGCGGTCGCCAGGGTCACCAGGACGATCCGCCCGGTCCGGGCCAGCCGCGACCACAGCAGCAGTACGGCCACCAACGCGACCGTGGCACCGTTGGCGGTGTGTCCGCTGGGAAAGCCGTTGCTGGTGGCGGTGACGAACCCGGCCAGCGGGCGGGGCTGGTGTACCAGCCCGTGCAGCAGCCCCCACAGCACGGGCACCACGACGGTGGCCACGGCGCAGAGCAGGGCGGCTCGCCGCCACCCCCGGCCCAGCAGCGCCAGCGAGGCGATCAGACCACCGATCAGGAAGGGCAGCGGGGCGACGACGTCGGTGAGGATCCGCAGCACCGCCACGACGTCGGGGTGCCGGTGGCCGTACTCCCGGAAGGCGGCGCTGACCGAGGCGTCGAAGCTGTTCAGTGGGGCCCAGTCACCGACCACCAGGGCCAACAGCACCAGGAAGCCGCCCAGGGCCAGCAGTGGTACAGCCAGCGGTGGTCGGGCAATCATCGGTGGATGATGACACGATCGGCGGCGCTCCGCCGAGCTCTTGACCGGCAGGACGGCCCGGGCGGCGTACGGCCGATCGGCCTCGCTGCGCCCCTCGCCGTACGGCATGGCAGGCTGGACCGGTGGTGACCGACCCGGACGGCGGTGAGCTGGCAGCCACGCTGCGCCGGATCGAGCGCGCGGCGGGCACGCTGGCCACTGCCAGCGTGGCCCGGATGGACGAGACGCTGCCCTGGTTCCGTACCCTGCCGGCCGACCAGCGCTCCTGGGTCATGCTGGTCGCCCAGGCCGGGGTGCGTTCACTGGTGACATGGCTGCGGCAGGGTGGCGCGGCCGACAGCACCCAGGAGCTGTCCGACGACGTGTTCGCGGCAGCGCCACGGGCGCTGGCCAGGTCGATCAGCCTGCAACAGACCGTAGCGTTGATCAAGGTGACGATCGACGTGGTGGAGGAGCAGGTCCCGGACCTCGCCGCCCCGGGCGAGGAGCAACTGCTGCGTGAGGTGGTGCTCCAGTTCTCCAGGGAGATCGCCTTCTCGGCCGCCCGGGCGTATGCGCGGGCCGCCGAGTCCCGGGGCGCCTGGGACGCCCGGCTCCAAGCGTTGCTGGTGGACGCGCTGCTGCGCGGTGACTCCCCGGACGAGTTGGCCAGCCGGGCGGCTGCCCTGGGCTGGGGGGACGCACCGCCGGTGGCGGTGGCGGTGGGCCGCTCCCCGGGTGGCGAGGTGGCCGCGGTGCTGCACACCGTCTACCGCGCGGCCCGACGGATCGGCGTGGAGATCATCGGCGGGGTGCACGGCGACCGCCTGGTGATCGTGCTCGGCGGCGCGTCGAACCCACTGGCGGCCACCGAGAAACTGCTGGCCGGCTTCGGCGCGGGCCCGGTCGTGGTGGGCCCGGCGGTGCCGAGTCTGGACGAGGCCACCGACTCCGCTCGCGCGGCGCTGGCCGGCTTCCGGGCGGCACCGG
>NZ_JBHTMP010000097.1:0-18233 GCF_042679305.1 Micromonospora sonneratiae
GAAGTTATGTCCACAACGTACAGACGATCACGCGGTGGCCGCCTCGCGTCCACCCCGCTCCACCAGCAAGATCTCAAACGGCGGCTGCCGTACTAGTGTTCGACCTCGCCGCTAACCCGTCACGCTGACTGCATCAGACCGCCTGCCGTGCCGGTTGCCCCCCGTCGCTGGCACGGCAGGCCCAAAAGACAGCTCATGGCTCGTACTCACGCGAGGGGAAATCTGCTCGGTTCGGGCCAGGACCACTACGGGACCAGCTTCGGCCCATGGAAGTCCAGATGCATCGAATCAGCGCTGCGGGTCCACATCTGCACAGTGCACGTCTGGATCTCGCAGAACGCACAGGAGGCTGCAGTAATGTCCGAAACCGAGATCGTTCCCGGCCACGGCCGAATGCGTACCGACGACCCGACACGACCGGCGCTCGCCGATCGCTACTGGTCACAACATGTACCGCCCCGTCAGGCGATTTCCGCCTGGGTGTTTCACCCAAATAGCACTCAGCAGTGCCAGACATGCCACGGATCGTGGCCGTGTGCGCCATGGATGTGGGCTCAACATGTTCGAAGTGAGCAATTGAGGTGGCCGGAGACCGGCTCCCCGCCAAAGCTCTTCACCGTCCCTGGCGTGTCGTCGCCCGAGCCGGGGATCGCGAAACACGACCGTGTCCCTCCAACCGGTGTCGACTTGGGGGCGGCACCGGCATTCGGCGTTGTTTCGCAAGCGGCAGCCGGGTCCGGCAAACCGGTGCCGCTGCAAGTCGCCGGGGAGGCGGGCCTGGGACGCCGCCTCCCCGGCGCCTCGCCGAGGCGGTCGACATGACCGCCACTCCGAGATTGGTTGCCAGTGGCGACCCTTACCTGCTCGCCGGTCTCATCTGGTGCCGGACGTGCGATGTGCGAATGCGCCAGCGCAGCGACATTCTCAGCCTCAGCGGGGACGCCAGCGGGAAACAGCAGCAACGCGTTTACGTTTGCCCACGCAACTGCGCTCGTGATCCGCTCCCAGCGGAGGCCCTCGAAAGCACCGTCAGCCTAGCCGCCGAACGACGCGGGGTTCTCCTCAGCGCAATTGTCCCTGCATACCGTCAAAGCGCACTACGCCTGTATCTCGCCGCTGTACATGTCGGCAAACAAATCGATGATTTGACCTACTACTGGTGCACCTAGCACCATGTCCAACGGGGAGTCATCTCGCCCTCGTATCTCGACGGCGGGAACTGAACCACCGCAACTCGAGAAGACTACTCCCCGAGGCACACCAGTTATTGAGGCGAAACTATCTCGCTTCCTGCTCGTTGTGGATGTGTGATCGAGTTGGGAGATGCGCGGCGGTTGTCGCCTGCCGCGCAGGAGGTGGTGCGGCTGCGGGTGGTGGCCGCACTGGAGTCAGGGCGGGTACGCACCTACGGGCAGGCGGCCGAGATGTTCGGGGTGTCGCCACGGTCGGTGGGCACCTGGTGGCGCAAATATCAGACTGCGGGGCGGGAGGCTCTCGCGGTGCCGGTCAAATCCCGGTCCGGTCCGGGTGAGCTGATCAGCGACGTGGACCGCGCGACCCTGTTCCAGGCGATGGCCGACCACACCCCGCAGGAGTTGTTGATCGGTGGTCCGTTATGGACGCGTGCGACGGTCGTCGAGTTGATCCGGATGGTCGTCGGGATCAGCATGACCGAGCAGGGCGTGGGCAAGTGGCTACGCCGGCACGGGTTCACCCCGCAACGTCCGACCCGCCGCGCCTACCAGCAACGACCAGACAAGGTAACCGACTGGCTGGACAACCAGTACCCGGCCATCGCCGCCCGCGCCCGGCACGAAAACGCCGTAGTGGCCTGGACCGACCAGTGCGGACTGCGCTCGGACACCGCCCCACCCGGCCGTAGCTGGGCCCCGAAGGGCCACACCCCGGTGGTGAAGGTCAACGGCAAACGACTACGGGTCAACATCATGTCAGCCATCACCACCCGCGGCGCCCTGTGGTTCACCGTCTTCACCGGCCGCTTCACCGCAACGGTCTTCATCAGATTCCTGGACCGGATCGCCCGCCAGGCCGGACAGAAAGTGCACGTCATCGCCGACCGGCACCCCGTCCACCGCAGCAAAGCCGTCCACGCCTGGCTGACCGAGAACACCCAGCGGATCGAGCTACACCTGATGCCCGGCTACAGCCCCGAACTCAACCCCGACGAACTACTCAACGCCGACCTCAAACGCCACGTACCCGCCGCCCGCGCCCACTCGACCACCCACCTGGCCCACGAAGCCCGCCGCTTCCTCCACCGCCGCCAACGCCAACCCCATATCGTGACCGGCTACTTCCACGCCCGCCACGTCCGCTACACACTCATGTAGGAAACCAAATAGTTTCGCCTCAATATCGGATCGGTGGCTGGGGTCGACTCATCGATGAAGCACCTTCACAGGCGGTCGTGATGACGGCTAGGCCCGTCCTCGCTTCATCGGACCTCGATGTCCGTGCCGTCAATGGTGGAGCACGCTACGCGGCAAGCAAGACGGCCAAGAGCCAACCACTAACGAGGGCCGGTCCTATGGGCATCAGAGTGCCGGAACGTTGTCGGATCTTGGCTGCGAGGACAATGGCACCCTGCAAGAGTAGCCCGGCGACAAGACCAAGCACCGCTGTTCGCCAGCCCAGCCAGCCGAGGTTGAACGCGATGGCACCCGCGAGTACAACATCACCGAGGCCAAGCTGACCTGGCAGGGCTAGTGCGACGGCGAGCATGACGATTGCAGTGGCGAAACCGGCGCTCACAGCTTGTACAAGCAGCCCGACATCACTTCCGGTCATGGTCGCGGCGATGAAGCACAGGCTGGAGGAAGCCCACAGAGCACCGGTAAGTCGATGAGGTAACCGCCGACACCGCACATCAACAACAGACAGTCCAATCCCGACGACCGCGAAGAGCCAGAAGGCCGGCAGTGCCAGAGTTGGGGGCACACTCGCTCCGATCGTGGCGGCAGCGACGGCGACGAGGGCGACAGTGAGGAGCAGATGCCTGGGTCGGGTCGGGCCGCCTGCCCACCACCGGGCGGGTAGGCGGACCGGCCCAACATCAGTCACACCGTGCGCGATGGCAGCCATCGGGACACCAACGATTGCGCCAGCGACGCCTAAGCCAATCGAGGCTAGGCTGTTCATCGGCGCTCAGCCCAGACCGCCGCTTGCGCGGTGTTCCCGGCTCCACCGCTTGATCTCACCAAGGAGATCGACCAGTTCCTCGCCACCAGCAGTTAGCCGATAGTCTGCGGCGTCGTCGTCCTGATGATGCTCGACGAGGTCCTTGGCGCAGAGGAAGTTCAGGGTGTCGGTCAGTGTCCGGGCGTGCACGGTGCCCGGACTTGTCTGAGACACCGCGTGGTGAAGCTTGGAGTACCGCAGTGGCCCATCGCGAAGGGCGGTCAGGATTATGACGGATAGCTTTCGCTTAGCCAGGTTCAGCAGGTGCTCGAGATCGTTCGTCAGCGCGGCTCACCTCCCCGAATGAAGCGCGCAACGCTCCGTGAACACAGTCTAGGTGGTCGCGCTAGCGGTTAGCGGCGTTAAGATCGATAATGCGACATTCTTCCATGTGGCACTGCTGCAAGAGCTACCTGAATTTCACCCTAATCCCCGCGCTTTGCGCTTTCCGGCCCAAACGCTCAGCGTTCGATCGATCGCGCGGCCGGGGGCGTTCGCGAGGCCATCCACCGACGCAGCCGAAGAAGATGACCGAAGATCGCCTCGCCCTTGCCTGTGAGGCAGAAGTGGGTGTCGCCGCGTGGATCAGTGTCCAGCGTGCCGCCACGTAGGCCGATCACGAAGCCTTCCACCGCCATTGCTCGCAGCAGATCGATCGGGCGCGGGGACTCGGCGGCGATCTGGGCGAAGCTGGCAGTGCCGCCGCGCATGTGCATGGCTAGCAGTAACTCGTACGCGCCCCGCCGAGCTAGCAGGGTCAGCGTCTGTTCTGTGCGATCGTGGTCGCCCATTGGCTGTTCCACCTTTCTCGCACAACAATTTTCCGGGAAGCGTAGCCATGATCCGCTCCGACCGATCTGTCGGGTAGGCGACAGTTTGCCGGTCGGGTTTATGCCCATTTGAGAATCGTCGTTGCCTCAACTTGCGCAGCTTCATGTGCGTGAATTTGCCCCTCGCCAACGCACGTAAGTCAAGGTACGCACGTAGACATCACTGCGGGGTAACGGTGTAAACACGACTGGTGACCTTGGTGTGCGAGGTTCTGGACACCCTGCTGCTTGACCTGCCCCTTGGCAGTCAGCGGATAGCGATCATCATCGAGGATCGCAGATGCGATTGTTGGCAGGAAGTCATTCAAAGGGATAGAGGAGGGAGTGACCGGTGTTGACCCGTCACCTCATGGTTTGTCTCGTCGGCGCGTTGGCGCTGGCCACCGCGGCTTGTAGCTCTGACGCACCTGGAACGCCGCCATCTACGACGCATCTGGCGACGCCGTCGAGTACACCCAGCTCCGGGCCAAGCGCCGCCCAGCGGGACGCGCTAGCGGCGTATGTAGGGATGTGGCGGGCGATGGCCAAGGCAGGCGAACTCCCTGATCCGGAGGCACTTGAGCTGCGGCAGTATGCAGCCGGTCGGGCGTTGGCTCGGATCGTCGATGTGCTGTTCACGTACGGCGAGACCGGTGTCGTGACACGGGGTGCACCGGTCTTGAATGCACGGGTGAAAGACGCGAGTCCGTCCGATACGCCCGCTGAGGTCACCGTAGTTGATTGCGCCGACTCTACGAACTGGACCAAACACAAGAAGGCCACTGGCGAGCTAATCGAGGATGATCCACGAGGGCGACGAAGCATCACCGGAGTGGTCAAGCCTGTAGACGGCTCGTGGAAGGTGGTCTCGTTCGATGTGGGGGACATCGGATCATGCTGAAGCTCACACGCATGGCAGCGATTTTCATGCTCGCCGGAGCTGTCCTACTCGTCGCACCGATGCGTGCACAGGCAGACCCGTTCGGGGATACCCGCTGCGACAACAACCCCAGCGCCCCTGGATGTGACGTCACGGCGGGCAATCCCGGTGGCGGCGACGGGTCCAACCAGGGCAATGGTGGGGGCCGTGGTGGGGATGGTAAGTGTCGCAAGCCGTCAGGTGAGGTAATCCCGTGTGAGCGTGATGGGGCGTGGGCGGGCACGGATGGTTGTTACTACGCACCGACGGATCCGTCGCCTTCAACCATTGCCGCCCTCGGAGGTCAGCCTGCGGGTGAGGGTGGTTGGTACATGCGGACCTGCTACGGCGATGGCGGCTCGTTCGGCGGCATCGTGTGGATCGCGGGTGCCCCGCCGGTAATCTCGCCAGCAGTCCTGGCGCGGCAGGCCCGAGCGCGCCTTGACTTGCCGAAGGTCGTCATTCGCATGAATCCGCCCGGGGATCAACTCGTCAACCTGCCGGTCTGGCTGGCACTCGACCGGGGGTCGTGGAGGTCGCAGTCGGCAACTGCCTCGGTTTCTGGTGTCAGTGTGACCGCGACGGCGCGGCCGGTGAAGGCGAACTGGTCGATGGGCGACGGGGTGACAGTGACCTGTACCGGGCCAGGAACAGTATGGGCCTTGGGGAGTGATCCGAAGAAGGCGTCGCCTGACTGCGGGCATGTCTACCGGCGGTCCTCAGCCGTCGCGCTGCAAGGTGTTTTTGCGGTGACGGTCACGGTCACGTGGGAGGTGACCTGGGCCGGGGCTGGACAGTCCGGAACCGTACCGGGATTGACCACGACTGGGCAGGTGCAGACCCGAGTTCAGGAGTCGCAGGCGGTCACCAGGTAGGTCACCAAACACTCGTTCGAGCGCCGCATCTCCGAGGAGGACAAGTCATGGCGCTGGAGTTCGTGCGCCCAAAAACAGGTCTGGAAGGTCGTCCGTTGGCTGTTGCCCCACATGCCGGGCGGGGGCCATGGCGGGCCGCGCGGCGACGCCGTCGTTTGCCCTATGTTGCGCTCGGTGGCCTGCTGGTCATCGTGTGTGTGTTGGTCTACGCCTACGGCGCGGCGCAACTCGGTGACCGTGTTCAGGTACTCGCGGTGGCGCGGCCGGTGGCGGCCGGGCAGGCGATCACGGCTGCGGACCTCAAGCAGGTTTCCGCCGCCCGTGATCCCGGGTTGCGGCTGGTTCCGGCCTCGCAAGCGGTGGAGGTGGTCGGTCGTACGGCGGTGGTGCCGTTGGTGGCCGGGACGTTGCTGACGCCGGAGTTGCTCGGGGACGCCGTGTTTCCGCCGGACGGGCAGGTGACCGCCTCGGTGGCGGTGAAGCCGGGCCAGTATCCGCAGGGGCTCGCTGCTGGGGCGCGGGTGTCCGTTTACGTCTCGGCGACTGCGCGGGACGGCGGGCAGCCGGCTCCGGCAGCCAGCTCGGCGGCGACAGGCCCGGCCCGGTTGTCGGCCGTGGTGCTGGGGGTGGATCTCGCGGGTAATGGCGAGGGCTCGACCGTCGTCACGCTCCTGCTGGCTGCCGCCGATGCGCCGCAGTTGGCGGCGGCTCCGTCTGGCGGGGTGGTGCTGATGCAGACCTCGCCGGTGGGGAGCTGACATGCCTCTGTTGGCGGTGACGTACGTGAAGGGTCGTCCGGGTGCGACGACGACGGCACTCGGGTTGGCCGCAGTGGCGCCGGAGTGGTCGCGGCCGGTGGTGGTGGAGTGCGATCCGGCGGGTGGCGACCTGATGCGCCGGCACCGGTTGGCGGCCGTGCCGAGCGTGGTGGACCTGGCTGCCACCGCGCGGGGCGCGGCGAGTTCGGGGGATGTGTTCGCCGCCGCGTCGCAGGCGGTGGCGGTGCGGGAGGTGATGGTGCCGGTGGTGGTTGCTCCGGCGGGTGGTTCACAGACCCTCGCCGCGTTGCCGGAGCTGACCGGCAGCGGCCGGGCGGTGCTGGCCGCGCCCGATCGGGTGGTGGTGGCAGACTGTGGCCGGCTGGGTCCAGGTTCGCCGGTATGGCCGTTGCTGCGGCTCGCTGATGTGGTGTTGGTGCTGGCTCGAGCAAACGCCGACGAAGTGGCCCATCTGCGTGAGCACCTAGGCGAGCTTGTCGACGCGGGCGCGGGTCGCCTGATAGTGCTGCTCGGCGCGGGCGGCGCGTACTCGGCGGCGGACGTGGCGGATGTCCTGTCGACCCATGTCGGGCAGGAGTTGGCCCGCGACCCGGAGGCGGTGAGCGTGCTCGGCCCACTGCCGCACGACCGCCGGGCGGCGGCGGTGCTCGGCCGGGAACTGGTGGCGGGCCGGCGGTGGCGTCGCCTGCCTCTGATGGCCGCGTACGCGCGGCTGTGGACCGACCTCGCCCCGTACCTGCCCGCCGTGGCCCCGCAGCCCGCCGACGTAGCGACGGAGGCGACCTCATGACCAACCCCTTCCTGTCAGCCCCTGGCTCCGGGGAGACGGGCGAGCTCACGGTGGTACGGCGCATCCGCCGGGAGGTCGCCGAGCGGCTTACCCGGGCCACCCGGGCGCATGAGACGGCCACCGGCACGCCGATGCCTGCCGACGAACGCGCGGCGACAACGCGCCGGTTGATCAGCGAGGTTCTTGACGCGTACGCCATGGAGGAGATGAACGCCGGGCGTCCGCCGCTGCGCCCGGATGTCGAGTCGCGGGTGGGCCGGGCGGTGGCGGACATGCTGCTCGGCGCGGGCGGCCTGCAACCACTGCTCAACGACGAACGGATCGAGGAGGTCAACGCCAACGGCTGTGACCAGGTGTTCGTCCGCTACAGCGACGGCAGCCGCGCGCAGGTCGGGCCGATTGCCGACTCGGATGCGGAGATGGTGGAGCTGATCCGCCGCCTGGCCGCCGACGCCGGCCGCGCCGAAACTGGCGGCGAGGGCGCGGAGGAACGCCGCTGGGACCGGGCCGCGCCGGTGTTGAACCTGCAGCTCGCGGACGGCTCCCGCCTGCACGCGATCATGTCGGTGGCCCGGCGTCCGGCGCTGTCGATCCGCCGGCATGGCTACGTGAAGGTCACCCTGGCCGATCTGGAGCAGCTCGGCACCGTAAATCCCGTGCTGCGGGAGTTGCTGGCCGCTGCGGTGCGGGCGCGGTTGAACGTGCTGATCGCCGGGCGCACCGGTGCGGGCAAGACCACCCTCCTGCGCGCCCTCGCGTCGGCGATCCCGCCAGCCGAGCGGATCGTGACGATCGAGGACACCTACGAGCTGGCGCTGGACGCGGACAAGGTTGTACATCCGGACGTGGTGCCGTTGCAGTCGCGGGAGGCCAACGTCGAAGGCGCGGGCGCGATCGACATGAGCATGTTGTTCCGCTCAGAGCTTCGGATGTCGCCGGACCGAGTCATCGTCGGGGAGATCCGCGGGCACGAAGTTATCCCCATGCTCAACGCCATGTCACAGGGCAACGACGGATCCCTCGGCACCATCCACGCCTCGTCGTCGGCTGGGGCGTTCAACAAGCTCATGCTCTACGCCGCGCAGGCACCGGAACGCCTCGACCCGGCCACCACGAACCTCCTTGTCGCCGAGGCGGTTCACCTCGTCGTGCACTTGGGGTTCGCCGGGCGGGGCGGGGTGCGGGCGGTGACCTCGGTGCGGGAGGTGGTCGGCGCTGACGGGCTGGCCGTTTCCAGCAACGAGATCTTCCGCCCCGACCGGGATGGCCGGGCGGTCCCGGGTGCGCCGCCGTCGACGGGACTGCTGTCGGCGCTGGCCGAGCGCGGCTTCGCCCCGGGGTTGCTTGATGAGGCCCTTATTACGCCGGGTGGGGGGTGGGCGTGATGGTGTTAACGGTGCCGCTGGCTGCCCTGCTGGGGGCCGGAACCGCTGTCGGGCTGCTGCTGGTCGTGTTGGACGGTCTGTCGCGCCGGGACGACGGGCCCGTCGACTCCAACACCGAGTCGTGGTTGTCGAGGCTCGCCTCGACGCGTGGGCCGGTCGACCGGCGTCGGGTAGCCCTGTGCCTGGCCGTGGGCGTGGTCGTCGGTGTGGTGACCCGCTGGCCGGTCGCGGCGGCACTGTCAGCGGCGGGGGCATGGATGCTGCCGCAGGTCATCGGCTCGGACCGCGACCACGCCCGCCGGGTGGCCCGGATCGAGGCCATCGCCACCTGGACCGAGGCGTTGCGGGACAACCTGTCCGGCGCGGCCGGGCTGGAACAGGCGATCACCGCCAGCGCGATCGAATCACCAGAGTCGATTCGCGAGGAGGTGACCCGGCTGGCCGTGCGCCTGCAGCGCAGTTGGCGGCTGCGTGACGCACTGCGCGCGTTCGCCGCCGAGCTGGCCGATCCGACCGCTGATCTCGTGGTCGCCGGGCTTCTGATGGCCGCGCGGGGCAGCGCCGGGCAGCTCGGCGACGTGCTGGGCGAGCTGGCCGCGTCCGCGCGGGCGAAGGTCGCCTCCCGGCAGCGCATCGCCGCCGCCCGCAAACGCAACCGCACCTCGGCGCGGGTCATCATCGGTGCCACCCTTGCGATGGCCGGGCTGCTGGCGCTGCTCAACCGGGGCTACCTGACTCCGTTCGACACGGTGACCGGTCAGCTCGTGCTCCTGGCCGCTGGTGGCTGCTTCGCCACCGCGTTCGTCTGGCTCGGCCGGCTGATGCGCGACCGCGACACCGCGCGGGTATTGGCGGGGGTCGCCACGCCGGCTGAGTCAGAGGCGGTGTCGACATGACCGGGCTGGTGTTGCTAAGCGGGCTCGGCACCGGAGTGGGGCTTTGGCTTCTGGCGGTGGGCTGGTTCCCTCGCCCGCCTCGGCTGGACAAGGCCCTGGACGCACCGTACGGGCTCGGCCGCGCCGTCGATACCGCCGAGGTCCGGTCTCTGGGGTGGACCGGGCGGTGGGGCCTCCCGGCCGTGCGGTGGTTGCGCCGGGCGGGCCTTCCCCTGGCCAGTACCCGCCGTGACCTCGCGACCGTTGATAAGCCGATCGATGTGCACCTCGCCGAGCAGGCGACCGCGACGGTGTTCGGGTTCCTGCTGCCTCCCGCCGCCGCGACGCTGCTCACCGTCGCCGGGGTGGGCACTGGCGTGACGGTGCCCGCCGCCGCGTCGCTGCTGCTCGGCGTAGCCGGGTTCCTCGCCCCGGAACTGTCGGTGCGATCGAAGGCCGCCAAGCACCGGGCCGCGTTCCGCGACGCCCTGTCGTCGTTCCTGGATCTGGTAGTCATCAGCCTCGCGTCCGGGGCGGGGGTGGACCAGGCGCTCGACGACGCCGTGAAGGTCGGCTCCGGCCCCGCCTACACGGAACTGCGGTACGCGCTGGCCGAGGCGCGGCTGGCCCGGGTACCGCCGTGGGACATCCTGGCCGTCCTCGGCCGCAGGGTGGCGGTCGCCGAGTTGCAGCAGCTCGCCGCGACCGTGGGGCTGGCCGGCACTGAGGGGGCGAAGGTCCGCGCGTCGCTGCGCTCCCGCGCCATCGCCCTACGCGCCCGGCAACTCACCGACGCCGAAGGCGAGGCCAACGCCGCCACCGAACGCATGGCTCTTCCCATCGTCGCCCTGTTCGCCGGCTTCCTAATCTTCCTCGGCTATCCCGCGATTGCAGCCGTACTTGGCGGTCTATAGAAGGCACGCCAGTTCACCAATCCCGCAGACCAATGAGATTCCGTACCGCATTGGAGGAACACGCAATGTCCGCTCTCGTCACATACCTTGCCGCCGAGCTGCGGCACCGCTGGCAGGCGGTGCGCGACACCAAGGACGGCGGCTACTCCACCGAAGCCGTCCTCGTCACCGCCGTGCTGGTGACCCTGGCGATCGTGGTCCTCGGCATCATCGCGGTCAAGGTTACCGCCAAGGCCAACAGCATCAACCTCGGCTGACCGATGCCGCCGGCCATCCGGGAACACCGCGCCGAGCGCCCACCTTCCCCTACGCTCGGCGCGGCCCGGCGGCTGCGCGCCCGGTGGAGGCGCGTGGCTGCCCGTTCCGACGCGGGCGCCGCTACCGCCGAGTTGGCCATCGCTATGCCCCTGCTGCTGCTCATCGTTATGTTCGTCATCCAGGCTGGAGTGTGGATGCACGCCACCCACGTTGCCCAGAGCGCCGCAACCCGCGCGGCCAACGCCGCCGCCGGCTACCAGTCCACCGCTGCTGCTGGTCGCGACGTGGGCGAACAGACCCTCGCCGCGATCGGCAACGGCGTACTCAAGGACCCGTCGGTGTCGGTGACCCGCACCGCCACCGAGGTTCGGGTGGAGATTGTGGGCGAGGCCGCGACCGTGGTCCCTGGCGTGCAGTGGACCGTCCGCGCCACCGTCGTACGACCCGTAGAGCGCTTCGTGCCCGATGGAGCCGCGCCATGACCCGGGCAGGAGCGCAAGCCGGACAGCTCCGGATGCGGCAGGTTATCGCCCTCGGTGACCGGGGAGCGAGCACCACCGAGGCGGCCCTCGTTACCCCGCTGTTGGTGGCCGTGCTGCTGTTCGTGGTGCTGTGCGGGAGGTTGGTCTCCGCGCAGATGGACCTCGACGCCGCCGCCAGCGCCGCAGCCCGGTCCGCCTCCATCGCTCGCACCGACGCCTTCGCACGCGCCGAGGCCGATCGCACCGCGCAGGAGACCCTCTCTGCCCGCGCGGTCACCTGCCAGCAGGTCAGCGTCACCGTGTCCACCGGCGGGTTGCGGCCCGGTGGCGCGGTCACGGTGACCGTGGCCTGCACCGTTCCCCTGTCCGACCTCGCCTTGCTTTCCGTGCCCGGCTCTCACACCGTACGGGCCACGGCGACCTCCCCGGTCGACGTATGGAGAGGAGGCCCTTCGTGAGGCAACCCGACGCCGGCCGCTGGCGGCGGCTACGCGAGCGCACCGGAGACGACTCCGGCCAGGTAACCGCGTTCGCGGTCCTGATGATCGTCGCCCTGCTCGCCGTAGCCGGGCTGGTCCTCGACGCCGGCCTCGCCCTCACACAGAAGATCCGTGCCCTCGACATCGCCCAAGCGGCGGCCAGGGCCGGGGCGCAGGAACTCGACCTGTACCAGTACCGCACCCGCAACATCGCCGTACTCAACCCGGCCCGAGCCGCGTCGGCCGCACGGTCGTGGTTGGCCTCGGCGGGTGCCACTGGCGAGGCCACGGCGACCACGACCACGGTCACCGTGACCGTACGCCGGACCAGCCGCACCCAACTCCTGCAGATCGTCGGCGTGCGGCAGCTCGCCGTGTCCGCCTCCGCGACCGCCACCGCCGTGCAAGGCGTCACCGGCCCCAACACCTGACCCCGCGCATTGGGAGAGGACGACCCGCGTGTCCCGCACCTTCGCTGCCATCACCCGGACTATGCGCGCCCTGCTCGCGCTCGCCGTGCTGGCCGGCTTTACTGCCGGGGTGCCGTGGCTCCTGATCGTCGCGGCCGGCTGGCCCCTCGATTGGATCGGCTGGTCGCAGCCCGACGCGGTACCCACCCTGAGCGGCCTGTACGCCGCGATCACGAGCCCGTGGTCCGACAATATGGTCTTCGCGCTGCTGGCCACGATCGGCTGGATGCTCTGGGCGCAATTCTTGCGCGACACCACCATCGAGATCATCGAGATGTCTGCCACCGCGTCGGCTACCCGGCGCGGCCAGCCCCGTCCACCGGCGAAGCAGCGCGGCCCGATCCGCTGGGTCGCCGCTGTCCTCGTCGGCGCGATCGTCGGAGCCGTGCTGTTCGACGCCGCCAGCGCCGTCACTAACACCCCTACGGCGAGTGCGGCTGCCGCCGCCCGCCGCCCGGCCGTCACCGTGGCCCCCGCACACCCCACCGCCCCGCCGACAGTGGAGCACGGCCCACGCCCGGCGCTCACCATCGATGTGTCCGCCACCAGCAGCACCCGCCCACTCGCCATCCACCGAGACCGCCCCGCCGTCCCCTCCTGGGCACGCGACGCCCCCGGCGGGACACACCGCGTCGTCGCCGGAGACAACCTGTGGGACCTCGCCAAGAAGCACCTCGGCGACCCGCACCGCTGGCGGGAAATCTACAAACTCAATCGGGGACACGAACAGGCCAACGGGTACGCGCTCACCGACCCCGACGAGATCCACGTCGACTGGGTACTCGCTCTGCCCACCCGCAAGAAATCACCTGCAGCCACCCCACCCCACACTGAGAAACCCCCGTCCGGCAGCCCCGGAACCACCGCGCCCAAGGCCGACGAGACCGCCCCAGCCATCCCACCGCCCGCGCCACCGGCCAACGCCACCCCAACCCCCAGCATCCCGGAGTCGAGAACCCCTTCACCGCGCACTACCAAACCAAGCACACCAGCCGACTCGGCCGATGTCGCCACCTCCGCATCGGACACCGAGCCGACCCAGGACCAGCCGACCGATGAGGCCGGAATTTCCCTGCCAGCCCAGGGCTGGATCAGCCTCGGCCTGGCCGCCGCCATCGCGGCCGTAGCCGCTCTGCTACGCCTGCAACGACGCCGCCATGCCCGACTCACCTTCCCTGCCCCGGTCAGCACCGCGCCGCGCCCCTCCCCGATGCCGCCGTCTTTAGCCTCCGTCGACATCATCGGCAGCCGCTACCTCGGCCCCAGTAGCGGCGGCCACCGCCCCGCCAGCCCTGCGGTTCCGGCACCGATCGGCGTCGACTCGGACGGCACCGAGATCAGTCTGTTCCACCTGCCCGGTCCCGGTGTCGCCCTGCACGGCGACGGAGCCGTACCAGCGGCCCGCGCCGTCCTCGCCTCCGTCCTGAGCACCGACGTGGCCGAGACCGCCGCCCGACGGCCAGTAGTCGTCACGACAGCCGACCTGCTCGCCCGGCTTCTACCCGAAGACGTCCCGGCGATCGGGTTGGACCCCGACAACACCGCCTACGACGGAGAACGCCTCATCGTGCTCGTCGACAGCGCTGCGGCGGTCACCCACGCCGAAGAGGAGATGATCGGCCGACGCCGGCTGCTGGACACCTTCGACACCGAGACAATCAGCGACCTCAACGCCCGCACCGACCACGCCGAAACGCAACCGCCATACGTGCTGCTCATCGAGTCCAGCCCTCGGCACGCCGCCCGTCTTCAGGCCGTCGCCAGCCACCGCGCCGCCCTGGACCTGCACCCCGTCATCCTCGGCCCGCAGGAGGGCATCTCCGCGATAGAGATCGCCGCCGAGGGCACCGCCACCGGCGACGAGCCGCCCCCGGTGACCCGGCTGTCCACCCTCGGCGCGGACGACCTCGCCGCCATCCTCACCATGCTCACCGACGCCATCGCCCGGCCCGAGGCCGGCACTGACGTCGACGACCCGCCCGCCGCGATCCCGCAGGCCACGGCGACCACCAAGATGACCGAACCGGTACCGGCCCAGCCCGACAACGCGGCGGCCCTAGTCCGACTCCGGGTGCTCGGCCCGGTCACCGTCGCCACCGACACCGGCCCGATCGCCACCGGAATGCGCAGCGGCTCCTACACCGCGCTCGCCGTCCTCGCCGCCCACCCCGCTGGCCGCACCCTCGACCAGCTCGCCACCGACCTCTACCCACACATCGACCCGACCGCCGCCACCAAACGTGTCCGCACCGACATCACCACCGCCCGGCGGGTGCTACGCGCCGCCACCGGCCACGAGGAGCCCATGTTCATCGTCTATGACCCGGCCACCGGCCGATACCAGCTCGACCCGCAGACCGTCACCGTGGACCTCTGGCAGATGCTCACCGCCATCGACCAGACCACCAGCAGCGACGACGAGGCGACGATGCTCGCCGGGCTACGCCGGGCAACCGAGCTGTACGCAGGCGACTACGCCGAAGGCCACGACCACACCTGGGCCACCGACCACGCCACCAGCTACCGCCACCAGATCCTCACCATCTACGCCCGAATCGCCGAGATCCTCGAACCCGACCACCCCGACCAGGCCATCACCGCCCTCGAACGCGCCGCCGACCTCGACCCGGTCAACGAGGAGCTGTACCAGCGGATCATGCGCATCCACGGCCGGCAGCAACGGCCCGACGCCGTGCGGCGCACCCTGCGCCGATTAGAGGAACGCCTCGCAGACCTTGGCGACGCCGAACCGTCCCAGGCCACCCGCCGCGTCGCCGAACGGCAGCTCCGACCCGTCGTCCCAGCCAGCGGAGGACGGCCATGAACGAGAGCCGTCCAGCGGATGTGGTGGGCGGTGCGGGCGAGGATGGACCTCGGCGTAGCCGCCTCGGTCACCGCGAACATCCTGCATGCACAAGCGAGCCCGACTGCCAGGCCACCTCGGCATGGCCACCGTTGGCACTTCTACTCACGGCCGAGTTGGTCACCCATATCCCGGTTCGGGAACGCAGATCGCACTACCGTCGGTGAGCGGGTGGTCGTAGAGGTCCAATACACGGCGCCTCTATGTGGTGCAGTCGGGGTCAGTGCTGGCTCTCCACGTCTTGGTGGCCTGCCAGGACCCTAAGGTGCACTCGTGAATGTGTGCATCAGTCACACCATCAGCGCTTACCTTCCCAGCACCCCGCTGATCACGATTCGGGACGGACAGTCATGCGTGACAGGTTTAAGTAAGAGACGTTAATTCCGATATTGGGAATGGGGATGGAAACTTTGCTCAAGACCTTGCCGTCGGCTCGATTGAAAACAGTGTACGTAATGTCGCCTTCGGCACCGTGGATCGTGCTAAGGGCGTGAAGTTGAGTGTCAGAGAATGCAAAGAGTGTTTGCATTGGGCGCCCTGCGCCAGTTCCAAGGGCGGTGTTGAAGCGGGTGGTGGTCTTTCCCGTGGCGCTATCAGTGGAAAAAATTCGACCATCAGCGTAGGCCCACTGCAGCTGGCCGTTCTGCAAATCCTGCACGACGTAGCCAAAGTCCTGAAGATCTAACTTTGTGGCATCGTTGAAACTCAAAGGGTGTGCCCTGTAGTCGCCAGTGACGGTGTTCCAGGATACGACCTTCGGCTGTTCGCGGCCGTGTGCATCGGTGTCCCACGATAGAAAGGTGATCACACCCTCGTGGCAGGGGACCTGTCCAATCGGGGTGCCGCTGCCAAAGTGTGGCCGCCAAGCAATGACCTTCTCGCCGCCGCCTGCGGGGTATAAGCGAGCCAGCATCTGCGGGCTTGCGCCCGGGTCGACAGTGGAGGTCATGCCTGGCAGCTTGGGTGCTTCGATCTCATGAGAGCCAGGCCTGTTGGTCAGCCCGAAGATCTGATCGTCGCAGCGAGCACCTGTGAAATAATTGCCCTGCACGTTATACAAGTGGACACCGCCTTCGATAGTGGCAGCGACCTGGTTGCTGTAACCACCGTTAGCACCGTGCCCGTCGTTGTAAATTCCTACAGAGCCTGCTTTCGGTAGCGCGAACATTAGATTCTGCGCAGTAATTTTTGGGCTTCTGGTCTTCGTCATTCCCGATGCAGTCAGGTGATAATCACTGCTCTCGTCCGCGAAGTACAGGCCATGATTAGACCAGGCCGGAGTCATCATGTCCATACGCTTGGTCTTTACGGTGCGGTAGGAGCCGTCAGCGTTCACGAGAACTAGATATCCCGGCTCGTGCACTTCCCCAACCACTGTGTACATTTCGTGGTTTTGGGGCCCGACAAAGAACGCCATGACCGCACCGTCCAGCCTGACCTCGCTCTCGGATACCATTGCGCGGTCGAAGAGCCGTTGGGGGGGCGAGGGGGAACGGGGGGACGTGCATCCCGTCAGAGCCGCCGCCATTGCCAGCGCCGCGACGGCCCCACACCCTGCTCTCTTCAACATCTTCTCCCCTTGCTCCCATTGAGTACGGGGCTTGGAGCGAATCGTACTTCACTCCAAGCCCTCGCGTAACCCTAGCGCACCCCGCGAACAGGGTGACCCACACCGCTAACTGATGACCTGATAGGTGGTCGTCTCCGAGTCATTCTTGATGTCTGCGGGATAAACTCCCAGGCCACCATCATCGTCGAGGTCGTAGTTAATCGACCGCTTGTAGGCCTTGTACACCAACTCCGAGCAGTTGAGAGTGTCGATGTCGCCGCCCTTGTTCCAAGCGAAGTTGCTGTTGTAAGGCTTGCCTGTCAGATATTGAGAAGCATAGTCTGCTGCTTGATTCTGCTGATTTACAGTGGCCGTGTTCACCACCATTTTTTCGATGTTTTTGCAGTACTTGCGCCCAGCGACGGCGAATTCGCCGCTATTCTGCCCTGAGCCACGAGCCTCGGTGATGTAGTTCTTTTCGGAATAGATTCCCGTGTGCCCATGGGAAACGCCATACGTGGAGGCGGCGGAATAGAAGATGTCCCCCTTGAAGTTGGCTGCACCGATTTCCACCTGCCCGCAACTGGGGTTGCTACTGTTCACCTTCGTCGAACCGTCGGGCTGTGCGTGACGTTCGGCCTCGTCGAGGGCAGTCGCAATCGCCTGGTCGTAGGTCAGCCCCGTGGCGGCAGCGGCCTCGTGCATGCTTTTTTCGAGCTCGGCGGCGCTCAGGCCGGGGTTGAGCTTGAGCAATTGAGAGAAGGCATTGTCGTTGGGTGCTGCCGAGGCAGTGCCGCCAATGGTGAGGATTAGAGCTGCAGAGGCGGCCAGAGTGCCAGTCAGCCGCGGAACTACACCTCTGAAGGAAAGTTGTAGCGGAGAAGCCATTGCTGCCGTCGCCCTTCCTTTGTAGGCACAGGGGATGGCCAATTCGGTTGCGACGAACGTCACGAAGCAAATCGACCGCGATCAAGCTAGCAAACCAAGGCCCACCTTGAGCTCGAATGTGAAATTGATCACCGAGACGATCTTTTGGTTAATGTTCATTGAAGTTACTAAAATCGCATATTTCGACCCATGCGGATGTTTTCCGAAATGTTCGCGACGTAGGGCTTTGCAAGTTTGAGATTGGCGACGACTTCGACGTCGTCGCCCAGGCGGGCACCGTGTTTCGATCAGTTTGGTTTTGAAGCCGACGTCTGCCCAGGTTTTGGCTAGGGCGGGGTAAGTGACTTTAGCCTCTACTCAAAGAGGCTAATACCGGTGGTGTTGTCGCTGGTGCTGGCGGCGGTAACGACGGACCGCGAGGAGGCGTCCGAGGGTGTCGGTGATGATCCCACGTCTGTAACCGACGATCTCCTTGCCGGCGTCGGTGCCCTACATGGTGGTGAGGGCGTTGGTGGAGGCCGTCACACTCTCGGTGTCCGTGATGAAGGCTGTCGGGTTGTGGTGGCGACAGAGTTTGTCAGGGGCCAGGCCGTTAAGCTGGTACTAGTGCCTCGTCTTTGAACGTTGATCGTGTAATCCGTCGGTTCTGAGGATCCGTAAGGCAGGCTGTCTCCCAGCGCTTGAGGCTGTGGGAGGTGGT
>NZ_JBHTMP010000098.1:0-18199 GCF_042679305.1 Micromonospora sonneratiae
ACTCGCGGCAGCCGCCTCGACCCGGGCACGGTCGAGCCGCCCGTCACCGAGCGCGGCGACGATCTCGGCGGCCACCTCCTCGACCAGGTCGGCGTCCACCTGGGCGCCGATGCAGAGCAGGTCGGCTCCGGCGGCCAGGGCACGGACGGCGGCCCGTCCCGGGCCACCGGCGATCACCGACGCGCCCTTCATCTCCAGTGCGTCGGTGACAATCGTCCCGGTGAAGCCGTACTCACGGCGGAGCAGGTCGGTCAGTGCGGCCCGGCTGAACGTCGCCGGGTTGTCACCGGTGAGGACCGGTACCCGGATGTGCGCGGTCATGATGGCCCGGGTGCCTGCGGTGACGACCGCCGCGAAGGGCGGCAGGTCGCGGTTGCGCAGGACGTCCAGGGGTACGTCCACCGTGGGCAGCTCGTGGTGGGAGTCGGTGACGGTGGCGCCGTGCCCGGGGAAGTGCTTGGCGCAGGCGGCCACGCCGGCGGACTGTAGACCGGCGACGGCGGCGGCGGAGTGGGCGGCGACCTGGAGCGGGTGGGCGCCGAACGAACGGGTGCCGATGACCGGGTTGTCGTCGGCCGAGTTGACGTCCACGGTCGGGGCGAGGTTGACGTTGATCCCGAGCGCGGCCAGCTCGCTGCCGATGGCGTGGTAGACGCGTTGGGTCAGTTCGACGTCGTCGACCGAGCCGAGCGCGGCGTTGCCCGGATACGGGCTGCCGGTGGCGTGTGCCAGTCGGGTGACGTCCCCGCCCTCCTCGTCGATGGCGATGAGCACGTCTGCGCGGGCACCGCGCAACGCGGCTGCGGTTGCCGCGACCTGGTCCGGGTGTTCGATGTTGTTGCCGAACAGCGTGTGTCCGGCGAGTCCGTCGGTGACCAGGTCGAGCGCCCATTCGGGGGGTGTGTTGCCGGGGAAGGCGGCGAGCAGCGTGCCCAGCGCCAGTCGGCGAAGTCCGGGATCAGTTCCCACGTGTCTCCCTCTTCGACGCCTCTCCGGCCCAGTGTCGCACCGGAGACCGTCAGGTTGTGGCCGAGTGGTGCCGGGTCGTCTGAGCACCGGTGCCAGGAGCGGCCATTACGCTACGGCTACTTGTCATAAGGCTAGCTAAAATATTAGTAAACCTTCTTAAATGTTAGAGGATGTCGCATGGGTTCCACGCGCCTACCCGGAACGCCGCGCCTGCTCCGCGCACTCAACGACCGAGCCGCGCTGGAACTGCTGCTAGCGAAGGGGCCGCTCACCCGGGCGCAGCTTGGCGAAATGACTGGTTTATCCAAGGTGACCGCGTCCCAGCTGGTCGAACGGCTGGAGCAGCGGGGGCTGGTGACCCGGGTCGGGGAGCAGGCCGGTGGGCGGGGGCCCAACGCCCAGCTCTACGCGGTCCGACCCAGCAGCGCCCACGTGGTGGGAGTGGACGTCGGCCCGGACCGGGTGGTGGCCGCCTGCGCGGACATCACCGGGGCGGTGATCGGTCGGGTGGAACAGTCCACGAAGGACACCGACGACCCGGTCGGTGTGGTGCACAACGCGGTGGTGCAGGCCGCCAGCGACGCCAGGGCCCCGCTGGACACCGTACGTCGGGTGGTGCTCGGCACGCCCGGCCTGGTCGACCCGGCCACCGGTGACATCACCTTCGCGTTCAACCTGCCCCGCTGGCACCGGGGTCTGCTGGCCGCGCTGCGCGAGGACCTGAACACGCCGGTGGTGTTCGAGAACGACGTCAACCTCGCCGCGGTCGCCGAGGCGCAGTCCGGCGCGGCCCGGGGGGTCGACGACTTCGTACTGGTCTGGGTGGGGGTCGGGGTCGGTCTGGCCATCATGCTGAACGGCCGGCTGCACCTCGGGAGCACGGGAGCCGCCGGCGAGATCGGCTACCTGCCGGTGCCCGGTGCGCCCATCCCACGGGACGCCTCCCGTCGGGCCAAGCCCGCGTTCGGACAGCTGGCCGGGGCTGACGCCGTGCTGGCGGTGGCCCGGGAGGGCGGGTTCCAGGGGGCTACGGCGGCCGACGCGGTACGGGCCGCGATCGCTGCCGGTACGGAGGGCGGGCCGGTGCTCGACGAGCTCGCCCGCCGGCTCGCCCTCGGGGTGGCCAGCACCTGTGTCGTACTCGACCCGCCGCTGGTGGTGCTGGCCGGTGAGGTCGGCCAGGCCGGTGGAAGTGCGTTGGCCGAGCGGGTGCAGCACGAGGTGGCCGCGATCACGCTGGTCACGCCCCGGGTGGTGGTGACCGAACTGACCGACGAGCCGATCCTGCGGGGCGCGTTGCAGACCGCGCTCGACGCCGTACGGGACGAGGTCTTCGGTTCCACAGTGAACTGAGCTGGTCCGGTTCCGGGTCGACTGGCGGCGACGACGTCGGTCGACCGGACCTCGTCCAGCGGCAGCCCAGGCGTGATGTCCGTCGATGGCAGGCTTCCGCGAAGCGGCGACTCGGTGAAGGAATTCTTCGCCAAAGTGAAACGTTTTGCAAGCTCTCGACATAGACAGGTTTAGCGCTATACCGTACGGCCACCTGGCGTCCCGCTACCGGGGCGTCCCATCACTCGGGGAGGAGTGACGGTGACTGTTCGGTTTACCCGGCGTCGCGCGAGCCACCTGCTCGGCGGCACCCTGATCCTGGCCATGGTCGGCCTGTCCGGCCAACCCGCCCTGGCCGGAGCGTCGGCTCCCGAAGCCAAGGGCAACGGGCCGGGCGGCGCATTGGCCGCCGCGTTCGACTCGGCGGCGAAGCGGTACGACGTACCGCGTGACCTGCTGGCTGCCCTCGGCTATGCCGAGACCCACCTCGACGGGCACGCTGGCGAGCCGAGCGCCTCGGGCGGCTACGGCGTCATGCACCTGGCGAGCAACCCCAAGCTGCGCACCCTGGACGAGGCGGCAACCCTCACCGGCCTTTCGATCAGCGCGCTACGCAGCAGGGACTCCGCCAACATCACCGGCGCGGCGGCCGTGCTGCGGTCGTACGCGGATGCGGCCGGGCTCACCAGGGCCCAACGTGCCGACATCAACCGGTGGTACCCGCTGGTCGCCAAGTACGGTGGTTCGTCCCAGCCGGCCACCGCCCGGCTCTACGCGGACACCGTGTACGACACGTTGGCCACCGGGTTCACCGCGCAGACCGCGGCCGGTCCGTTCGGGCTCGCCGGTCGGTCGGTGGCACCGCAACGTGGCGAACTGGCTGCGGTCGCCCCGCTGGGCGCGCAGGCCGACGTCGGCATCCTCAGCACCGACTACGGCCCGGCGGCCTGGGTGCCGGCCAACAGCGCCAACTACACGGCGTCCAGCCGCGAGTCGTCGTACCCGATCAACTACATCGTCATCCACACCATGCAGGGCACCTACGCGGGCTCGATCAGCTGGTTCCAGAACGCCGCTGCGGGCACGAGCGCGCACTACCTGCTCCGCTCCTCGGACGGTGCCGTCACCCAGATGGTGCGGGACAAGGACATCGCCTGGCACGCCGGCAACTGGACCTACAACACCCAGTCGATCGGCATCGAGCACGAGGGATACATCAACAACGCCTCCTGGTACACCGACGCGATGTACCGGTCTTCGGCCGCGCTGACCAAGTACCTGTGCGAGAAGTACGGGATCCCGAAGACCCGCTCGAACATCATCGGCCACAACCAGGTCCCCGGCGCGACGCACACCGACCCCGGGCCGAACTGGAACTGGACGTACTACATGCAGCTGATCACCGGTTCGACCGGTGGTGGATGGTCGACCACCGTGGACAACACCACCTCGGGCCGGTTCACCGCCAGCGGCAACTGGGGCACCTCGTCGTACTCCGCGCAGCGCCAGGGCACCGACTACCGGTTCGCCGACCCGGTCGCGGCCAGCGACGCCGCCTGGTACAAGGTGAACATCCCGGAGACCGGCAACTACCGGGTCGACGTCTGGTACCCGGCCGACGCCGGCTACAACGACAGCACCCCGTACGTCGTGGTCACCACCTCCGGTAACCAGACCGTCCACGTCAACCAGCGGGCCAACGGCGGCCAGTGGCGGTCGCTGGGCACGTTCAACCTCGCCGCCGGTGACGCCAACAAGGTGGGCGTCAGCCGGTGGACCAACGGCACCGGGTACGTGATCGCCGACGCGATCCGGGTCACCCGCGTCTGAGCCAGCGGGGGGTGGGGTCCCGTCCGCAACGTGGCGGACGGGACCCCAGTGCCGTGCTGTTGGGGTTCGTGCCGGTGGAACCCTCGTCGGCGTCCTCAGGCGAGGTCGCGCTGGCGGAACATGGCGAACGCGGCGGTGACGCAACTGGCGACCAGGGCCAACAGGACGACCAACGCCGGTACCCAGGTGATGGTGTAGAAGCCGTTGCAGTCGGTGTCGCCCAGACAGGCGGACCTGTCCCAGAGTTCGATCTCACCGGCCAGCAGGGCCACGACGTAGGTGGAGATCATCCAGAAGTCCGTGCGGGCGACCTCGACTATCTCCATCACGATCCGGGCCCCGCCCTCCCACAGGACGAGGTAGGCGGCGACCGTACCGAGTGCGGCGGCGGTGTGCCGGCCGAGCACGGCGATCCCGAAGCTCAGCGCCGTGATCATCAGGATCAGGCCAGCTCCCCGGCCCATGGTCAGGGAAAGCCAGCGCCAGAACTCCCCGTCCAGTTCCCCCGGTAGACCGCTCACCTGGGCGATCAGCCAGAACGCGCCGAGGTAGAGCACCGAGGCGACCGCCGTGACGCCCAGGACACCGGCCAGCAGGGTGCCGAGCTTGGAGCCGAGCACCGTCATCCGCTGCGGCCGCCACAGCAGCAGGTTGGTCATCCCGCCCGAGTTCAGGTCCGCTCCGACGTACGATGCCCCGACCAGGAAACCGAACAGCACCAGGAACGTGATGAGGAAGTACACCAACGGCCGGATCTCGCGGTCGAAGACGAAGACCCCGGAGAGGTAGTCGCTCACGTGCGGCGTCTCCGGCCGGCTGCTGTCACAGTCGGTCGGGTACTGACGGGCGTTCTCCAACGACGGTGACCGCTTGGCGGCCAGGCACTGCGCGTACCACCGCTCATGTTCGAGTCGTTGCTGTGTGGTCTCCCGCTCGGCCCAGGCCAACTCGCTGGAACTCGGCCGGTGGGTGCTGGCCAGCGTGGTGGCGATGGTGATGCCGAACGCGACGACCAGTAGCACCAGCATGAGCCGTACGAAGCGGCGTGCGTAGAGCCGGCTGAACTCGGCCCGTACCAGGTTCACTCCCGCGCTCCCTCTTCGTCGTCGGCGGTCGTCGTGCCCAGCTCGATCCGTCCCGGGACCGCAGCCGGAACCTGGGGTTCGCCGGCCGGGTCGAGCCGCACCGGGTCGTCGAGCCGCACCGGGTCGTCGATCTGACGGGGTGCATCCGGGTGCGGCTCGGTGTCGGTGAGCTGGAGGAAGACGCTCTCCAGGTCGGGGGTGAGCGGGGTCAGCTCACGTACCCAGAGCCCCTGCTCGCCCAGCGTCCGACTGATCTGGATCGGGTCGTCCAGGTCGGCGACGACGAGATGGTCGCCGCGCTCGTCGACGGCCAGATCGGCGGCCCGGAGCAGTTCGGCGGCCCGGGCGGGATCGTCGACCCGGACCCGGAACTCGCCACGGTCGAAGCCGGCCAGCACGTCGCTGACCGGGCCGGCGACCACGCGTCGCCCCCGCGAGATGATCGTGACGTGGTCACAGATGTGCTGGATCTCGGCCAGGATGTGACTGGAGACCAGCACGGTCGCCCCGGCCGCAGCCAGGTCGCTCATCATGTCGCGCATCTCCCGAATGCCCGCCGGGTCCAGTCCGTTGGCCGGCTCGTCCAGGATCAGCAACTCCGGCTGCTTGAGCAGCGCGGAGGCGACCGCCAGTCGCTGCTTCATGCCCAGCGAGTACGCCTTGACCCGTTCGTCGCCCCGGTCCCGGAGGCCGACCTGCTCCAACACCTCCTCGACCCGGGTCGAAGGGATTCCCCCGGCCGTGGCCAGCAGGCTCAGCGTCCGGCGGCCGGTGAAGTTACCGAAGAACTGCGGGCTTTCGACGATGGCACCGAGCCGGTCGACCACCGTCGGTAGCCGATCGGGTGCCGACTCGCCGAGCACCGTCATCCGTCCGCTGTCGGCCTGGACCAGGCCGAGCAGCGTACGCAGGGTGGTGGTCTTGCCGGATCCGTTGGGGCCGAGGAAGCCGTGCACCTGGCCGGACTCGACGAGCATGTCGAAGCCGTCCAGCGCGGTACGACGCCCGCGACGCAGACTGTTGAATGTCTTACGCAGCCCCTCGATCTCGATTACCGCGCCCACGGCACCGCTCCACAGCGTTCGTCCATGTCGCCCCTTCGTCGAGAGTGATCAACGACACGAGGCCTCACCCTACGGGTGGGACACACGTCATGGGGGGCAGCCAAGCGGTGCGTGGTTGGATGGGCGGGTGCCTACAGATCCGACGCCCGACAGCGACGACCTGGTGATCAACCTCGATGAGGTGGCGGTGCTGCGCTCCGGCACCCACCTGTTACGGGATGTCACCTGGCGAGTCGAGTTGGACGAGCGCTGGGTGGTGCTCGGTCCGAACGGTGCGGGCAAGACGACCCTGCTCAACCTGGCCTCCGGGCAGCTGTACCCCACCACCGGCACTGCACATGTGCTCGGTGAACGGATCGGGCGGACCGACGTCAACGAACTGCGTACCCGGATCGGGTTGTCCACCGCCAAGTTGGCCGAGCGGATCCCGGCCGACGAGCGGGTGGTCGACGTGGTGATGACCGCGGCGTGGTCGGTGGTCGGTCGGTGGCGGGAGAAGTACGACACCACCGACGAGGCCCGTGCGCGGGGCCTGCTCGATCAGCTCGGCGTGGCCGGACTGGCCGACCGGACGTACGGGACGCTGTCGGAGGGCGAACGCAAGCGGACGCAGATCGCCCGTGCGTTGATGACCGACCCGGAACTGCTGCTGCTCGACGAGCCGACCGCCGGACTCGACCTCGGCGGCCGGGAGGACCTGGTCGCCCGGCTGGCCGACCTGGCGTACGACCCGGACGCGCCGGCGATGGTGCTGGTCACCCACCATGTGGAGGAGATCCCACCCGGGTTCACCCACGCGCTGCTGATCCGCGACGGCGGGATCGTGGCGCAGGGGTTGATCGGGCAGACGATCACCAGCGAGTACCTGTCGAAGACCTTCGGTCTCCCGCTGACCGTCGAGCGCTCCGGCGACCGGTTCACCGCCCGCGCCGCCTGACCGGTGTAAGGAAGGGTCCCTTCCTGTCTGTACAGGAGGCCCTTCCTCACACCAGGGGCAGGAGTTCCTCGGCGGCGAGGGTGACCTGGGCGACGGCCGACTGCGGGTCGCGCGGTGGTACGAACACCACGGCGTCGGCGCTGGCTGCGCGGAGCCGAGCCACCGCCGCCGCGCAGTGCCGGGCGGTGCCGGCCGCGGCGAACCGGTCGAGGTAGCTGTCCGGCAGCAGGGCGGCCAGCGCGTCGAGCCCTGACGACCGGGACCGGAGGCTGGCGATCTCGTCGGTCAGTTCGGCGTCGGCAGGGGGCAGCGGCCGGCCGTCCGAGAGTCGGGTGGCGATCTCCCGCCGGGCGCTGCTCCGCCGCTCGTCGAGGTCGAGGTGCGCGTACACGGTCAGCCGGTGGTCGTCGGTACGCCCCGCCGCCCGTCGCCCTTCGTCGATCATGCTGCGCGCCCAGCGTACGTAGGCCGCGCTCGCGCACTCGGCCAGGATCGTACCGTCGGCCACCCGGCCGGAGAGCCGCAGCGACTTCTCCCCCCGTACGCCGGTGGCGATCGGGGGCGGAACGGTGGGTGGGAACTCCAACGCCACGTCGGACAGCCGGGCGTGCCGGCCGGCGACGGTCACCGACTGACCGGCCAGGAGCGCCCGTACCGCCTCGACGGTCTCGCCGAGCACCGCCAGCGGTGAGGGATGGCCGGCGCCCACCTGGCGTACCCACTCGTCGACGCCGTGGCCGAAGCCGGGCAGGATGCGGCCGGGAAACATCCGGGACAGGTTGGCCAGTTCCATGGCGGCCAACGCCGGGTTACGGAACGCGGCCGGCAGGATACCGATGCCGATGGCCAGCTTCTCGGTGACCGCCGCGGCGACTGCGGCGGCCGACACCGCCCCGGCGAAGAAGCAGTCCTCGACGAGCCACAACTCGTCGTAGCCCAACCGCTCCACGAGCCGGGCGAAGGCCGGCAGGTTCTCCGGGGGATTGTCACAGCGGTACATGACGCCGATCGGCATGTCTCCCATGTCACGCAGCCTGCCAGAACTGCCGGGCCCCGGCATGCGTCTTAAACTCGGGAGACCGCTGAAGTGGGGGAGGGTGCTCGTGGACCGGCCACGGGTCGTCATTGTCGGCAGCGCCAACATGGACCTGGTCGCGATGGCTCCGACCCTGCCCCGACCCGGGGAGACGGTGCTCGGCACCGAGTTCCTCACGGTGGCCGGCGGCAAGGGGGCCAACCAGGCGATCGCGGCGGCCCGGGCCGGCGGGGCGGCGACGTTCCTGGCGGCGATCGGCTCGGACTCGTTCGGGGTGACGCTGAAGGCCCGGATCGCCGCGTCCGGGGTGGACACTTCGCTGATCCGGGTGGTCTACGGCGCATCCGGGGTCGCACTGGTCACGGTCGGGGCGAGCGGCGAGCATTCGGTGGTGGTGACGCCGGGGGCCAACGCCGCGCTCACCGCGCTGACCGAGGCCGAGTTGTCCGCCGTACGGGATGCGGACGTCCTGGTCGCGCAGGTGGAGGTGCCGGTCGAGACGGTGACCCAGGCGGCGCTGGCTGCCCGGGCTGCCGGGACGCGGGTGGTGCTCAACGCGGCCCCGCCCCGGGAACTGCCGGCCGAGCTGTTGGCCGCCGTGGATCTGCTGGTGGTCAACGAGGTGGAGGCGCGGGCGCTCACCGGCCGGGGCCGGGAGGAGCCGGAGGCGTTGCTGGCCCTGGTGCCCCGGGCGGTGTTGACGCTCGGTGACCAGGGCGCGTGGTACGGCGAGCGCAACGGCGGGGTGACGCACATTCCCGCCTTCAAGGTCGACGTGGTCGACTCGACCGGTGCCGGGGACGCGTTCACCGCCGCACTGGCCGTGGCCTGGGCCGAGGGGCGGGAACTGGTCGACGCGCTGCGCTGGGCGAGTGCGGCCGGGGCGGCCTGCGCCCGGCGGCTCGGCGCATCGATATCGCTGCCGCAGCGGTCGGAGATCGACGCTCTCTTCCAGGCCGGTACTTGATCGAATAGCGCACCATGGAGACATGGTGCGATTCATCCTCAACCTGCTCTGGCTGATCTTCGGTAGTGGTATCGCGCTGGCGATCGGGTACGGCATCGCGGCGCTGATCTGTTTCGCGCTGATCGTGACGATCCCGTTCGGGGTGGCGGCGCTGCGGCTGGCCTACTACTCGCTGTGGCCGTTCGGTCGTACGCTCGTCGCGAAGCCCAGTGCCGGCCTGGCCTCCGGCCTGGCCAACGTCCTGTGGGTCGTGCTCGCCGGCTGGTGGCTGGCGCTGATGCACATCGTGGCCGGGATCGGGCTGTGCGTGACCATCGTCGGCATCCCGTTCGGTATCGCCAACTTCAAGCTGGTCCCGGCGGCGTTCTGGCCGCTCGGTCGGGAGGTCGTCGAGGTCGACGACCTGCGTCACCCGTACGCGGCGACCAGCTGACGTCGCCTGACATCCTCGCCCCGCCCGGCGACCCCTCGGGGCGACCGGACGGCTTCTACAATCGGCGGTTCAGCGATCGACCGTTCTCATCCGCCTACGGTCGGTCGTTGAGGCGGATTCGGAGGCGGCGGTGAGATGACGCAGCGAGCATGTCCGGCCTGCGGCTACCTTGACGACAGTGGTTCGGCGTACTGCCTGGACCCGGGCTGCGGTGCCCGGCTGAAGCCCGTCGAGAGCCCATCGGCTGGGTCGACCGCTGCGGCACCGCCGACGGCAGCGTCGACCGCTGTGGCGTCACCGGAGAGGGCGGCATCGCCGATACGCGGATGGTTGGTCCTGGCGGCCGTGCTGGCGATCGCCCTTGCCGGCACCGGACTCTGGCTCGGCACCGCGCCATTCGACGACCGTGCCGTCGGCCCGGATCCGGGCACCAGCGTCGGCCCCGGACCCGGGCCGGGGGAACCGCTGCCAGCCACTGTCGTATCGCCGCCGGTGTCGCCCGTGCCGCCGCTGCTGACCCCTACGGCACCACGGGCCACCGTGGCCCCGACGGTCGGTGGTGCCACCCGCACCCCCCGGCGTACGACTCCTCCGCCGGCCCAGAGCCAGCGGCCACCGGTGCCCTATGTGACTACGGCGAGCAGTCCGCAGTGTCGCGCCGACGGATCGTGGGTGCTCGGGGCGACGGCTCAGCTGCACAACGCGGCCAGGGGCACCGAGGCGGTCCTCCAGTACCCGTTGGGGGACGGGAACTACCACGGGGGCGGGATGGCGGGCGGTCCGACCCGGTTCACCGACAGCAGCCCGGCAATTCATCGCACCGAGTCGGAAGATTGGTACGTGGAGGTCAAGCTGCCCGACGGCCGGAGGATCAAGTCGGCCACGAAGGTCAGCTACAACCCCTGCTAGCCGTCGGCTGGTGCCGCATCACCAACCCCGGAGTTCAGCTGCGTCGGCCGGTGGGGGCGTGGGGCGGGACGGAAACGTTTTCGTAACAGCCTCTTGACGTGCCTGAACTCCCGTCGCAGACTCTCGGAAACGTTTACAGCTGCGAGGCGGAGGTGTGGTGCATGGGTCGTAAACGTTTACAGTCTGCCGGGGACGGTCGACCGACGGTGCACACCGTCGCCGCCCGCGCCGGCGTCTCCATCGCCTCGGCCTCCCGTGTGCTCAACGGCGTCGGCGGCAGCCCCGAGACGGTCCGGAAGGTCCGCGAGGCCGCCGCCGAGGTCGGCTACGTACCCAACGCCATCGCCCGGTCGCTCCAGTCCCAGCGCACCGGTCTCATCGCGCTGGCCGTCGAGGACATCGGCAACCCGGTCTACGTGGCGATGATGCGGGCGATCGAGGCGGTCGTCGCCGAGTCCGGTCGGCAGTTGCTCGTACACGCCACCGGCGGACAGGTCGACAACGAGACCGCGCTGCTGCGTCGACTGGCCCACCGCTACGTCGACGGCATGATCGTTTCACCGATCCGGGTCACCGACGCGCATCTCGAAGCACTGGCGGACAGCCCGGTGCCGGTGGTCGTCGTCGGTCAGCTGCCCGAGGACGCCCCGGTCGACAACGTACGCACCGACTCCCGTACCGGTGTGGCGCTGGCCGTCGACCACCTGGTCGCCGCCGGTCGGCGGCGGATCGGGTTCGTCAACGGTCCCCTGGACACCGTGCCCGGCGCGGCCCGCGACTCCGGATTCCGGGCCGCCCTCGCCACCCACGGCATCGAGGTCGACGAGCGGCTGATCGAGGTCGGCGACTTCCAGTACGCGGCCGGCCGGGCGGCCACCGAGCGACTACTGGCCCGGGCACTCCCGGATGCGTTGCTCTGCGCCAACGACCTGATCGCGGTCGGCGCCCTGCACGCGCTCTACGGCGTACACCGCAGCGTGCCGCAGGACGTGGCCCTGGTCGGCATGGACGACACCGAGCTGGCCCAGATGGCCTTCCCGCAGATCTCCAGCGTGTCGCTCGGCTCGGCGACCCGTGGTCGACGGGCGGCCGAACTGCTGCTCGAACGGATCGCCGACCCGACCCTGCCGCCACGTCGGGAGCAGGTCGCACCCAGCCTCGTCGTACGGGCCTCCAGCGCCGTCACCTCCGCGACTGATGCCGTCACGCCCGCGACGACTGACGTCACGGCGGATGCCGTCACGCCCACGGCGCACGGGTTGCCGGGCGTGGAGGTGACAGCGTGACCACGTTGACCGAGCAGCCGGACGTCGACCGGGGAGCCGGACGCAAACCACGTCCCACCTGGGCACGTTCGGACCGGATGGCCATCTATCTGCTCCTGTTGCCGTCGCTGTTGCCGATCGTGCTGCTGTCGGTCTTCCCACTGCTGCGCGGGATGTACCTCGGCTTCACCGACGCGCGGGCCGGTCGCAACGTGGACATCAGCTTCACCGGCCTGGCGAACTACCGGGAACTGCTCTCCGACGAGCTGTTCTGGAACTCGTTCAAGATCGGCCTGTTGTGGGCGGTCGGGGTCACCGTCCTACAGTTCGTGCTCGCCCTCGGGCTCGCCCTGCTGCTCAACCAGCAGCTCAGGTTCCGGGGCGTGGCCCGGGTGCTGGCCGTGGTGCCGTGGGCCATGCCGCCGGTGGTGGTCGGCATCCTCTGGAAGCTGGTCTACCACCCGGACGCCGGCCTGCTCAACGAGTTCTTCTACCGCATCGGTGCGGACGGGCTGCGAACCAACTGGCTCGGTGACTTCAGCACCGCACTGCCCGCTGTGATCATCGTCGGGGTCTGGGCGGGCATGCCGCAGACCACCGTGGTGCTGCTGGCCGGGCTCCAGGGCGTACCCCGGGAACTGCACGAGGCCGCGGCGGTCGACGGTGCCAGCGCCTGGCACCGGTTCCGCCGGGTCACGCTGCCGTCGCTGATGCCGGTGATCGTCGCGATCACGTCGTTGGACTTCATCTGGAACTTCAACTCGTTCGGCCTGGTCTACGTGCTCACCGCCGGTGGGCCCGGCGGCAAGACGATGCTGCCGATGCTCTTCGCGTACGAGGAGGCCTTCCGCTACGGCAACTACGGCTACGCGGCAGCGCTCGGCAACGTGATGGTCGTGATCATCGTGGCGCTGCTGGCCGTCTATCTCCGCCGCCGGCTCAAGGAGGCGAACTAGCCATGATCGGAGCGAGGAGCGCGCGTGCCGGGGCAGCTCGCGTGGGACGCGGCGGCGCCGGCATGCGCGTCGAGCTTGCGAGCCCCGCAGTCCCGATCGGAGGAGTGCAATGATCGGAAAACCCTCCCGTGCGGGGAAGGCGTTCCAGTACCTGGCGCTGCTGGCGTACCTGATCTTCCTCGGGTTCCCGCTGGTGTGGCTGCTGTCCACCTCGTTCAAGCCACCCCGGGAACTGGTCAAGCTGCACCCGACCCTGTTGCCGGACAACCCGACGTTCAGCAACTACGTACAGGCCTTCACCGAGCAGGAACTCGGGCGGGCCGCGTTGAACAGCCTCCAGGTCTCGCTGGCCTCCGCGGTGCTGACGGTGCTGGTGGCGCTGCCCGCGTCGTACGCCCTGGCCCGGTTCAGGAGCAAACTGGGTACGGCGGCGCTGGGCTGGGTGCTGCTCTCCCAGCTCTTCCCGTTCGTCCTGCTGATCATCCCGATCTTCCTGGTGCTACGGGAGGTCGGGCTGGCCAACTCCCACGCCGGCCTGGTGCTGATCTACGTGGTGTGGGCGTGGTCGCGACGGCCCTGTTCTCGTTCATCTCCGCCTGGAACGAGTTCTTCTTCGCGCTCGTACTGATCAAGACCCCCGATCTGGCGACCCTGCCGGTCACCCTGGCCCGGTTCGTCGGCATCGAGGGTACGGCCCGGCTCGGCCCCCTGGCCGCCGGCTCACTGCTGGCCACCATCCCGAGCCTGGTCTTCTTCGCCTTCATGCAACGCCGACTGGCCTCCGGGTCGCTGGCCGGCGCAGTCAAGGGCTGACCGGCTACTCGGCGCGGTCGGCAATCCCCCACAAAGGAGTGGTATCCCCCATGTCCCTGAACAGATTCGGCCGTCGACTGGCCGCCACAGCGGTGGCGGGCGTCGTCGGCCTGGGCACGCTCGCCGGCTGCGGCACGGGCGACGACGAGCAGAGCGATGGTCCGGTCAAGCTGCGGTTCCTCAGCTTGGCCTGGCAGAAGGAGTCGTTGCAGGCCAACAAGGACCTGGTCGCCAAGTGGAACGCCGACCACCCGGACATCCAGGTCGAGTACGTCCAGGGCGACTGGAACTCGATCCACGACCAGCTGCTCACCTCGTTCGAGGGCGGCGACGCCGCCGACATCGTGCACTACGAGGCGTCGGCGATCGGCGAGTTCAGCAAGCAGGGCTACCTGGCCGACCTGTCCGGTCTGCTCTCCAGCGACCTGAAGGGCCAGATCGACCAGGGCATCTGGGACACCGCCACGTACGACGGCAAGGTCACCGGAGTGCCGTTCCTGCTGGAGTCGCAGGTCGTCATCGCCAACAAGAAGCTGCTCGACGGTGCCGGTATCCCCGTTCCCGCCGCCGACGGCGGCTGGACCTGGGACGAGTTCCAGACCAACGCGCAGAAGCTGACCAAGCCCGGCCAGTACGGCGTGGCCTGGGCCCTGAAGTCGCCCACCAACCGGGTGATGAACCTGGCGCTCAACTTCGACGGCAAGTTCTTCTACACCGAGGGCGGCAAGACCGAGGTCCGGGTCGGCGACGGGGAGAAGGAGATCCCGAAGCGGATCCACGACATGCTCTACACCGCCAGGTCGGCCTCGCCGGAGGCGCTGGGCATGAGCGGTGCGGACAGCCTCCCCGGCTTCTTCGGCGGCAAGTACGCGATGATCCCGGGCTCGGTCTCGCTGCGTCAGCAGATGGTGGAGCAGGCCCCCGAGGGCTTCGAGTGGGTGACCCTGCCCCCGATCAAGGGGCTGTCCACCGCTCAGGCGGCCAACCCGCAGACGCTGTCCATCTCGGCGGACTCGAAGCACAAGAAGCAGGCCGCGCAGTTCCTGGAGTACTTCCTCAACCCGACCAACATGGCCGCCCTGGCCAAGGGCGACTGGCTGGTGCCGACCGGCAAGAAGGCCAACGAGGAACTGGTCAAGCTCACCGGCGGCAAGCAGGGCTGGGACGTCGCGGCGGACAGTGCCGCCGACCTGACCGTCGCGCCGTTCCAGAAGGCCGACGGGTACCCAGAGTGGAAGACCAAGTACGCCACCCCGGCGCTCCAGCAGTACTTCGCAAACAAGATCACGCTTGACCAGTTGGCCACCCAGCTGGTCGACGGTGGGAAGCAGGTTCTGAGGTAACCATGGAACTCTTGCTCGACAAGTCGGTCGGCTGCCTGGTCGGTGCCGCTGTGGGCGATGCCCTCGGCGGTGCCACCGAGACAGCGCTGCCCGAGGAGATCCAGGCCCGGTTCGGCGGCTGGGTCGACGGCATCGCGCCGCCGTTCCACACCAACTGGGCCACCGCGCGGCCGACGGCCCCGTACCACAAGGGCGACGGGCACATCACCGACGACACGTTGATGACCCACGCACTGGTGCGGGCGTACGCCAGGAAGCGCGACCACCTCGACGCGTACGACGTGGTGGAACTACTCGTGCCCGACCTGCTCGAGCGGGTGGTCTACATCCCGGACCTGGAGCGGGAAGGGGTCACCTTCCACCGCCTGGCCGCTGCCGAGCGCTGGCTGGTGACCCGTCTGCACCACGCGCACGCCGACCCCCGCGAGGGCGGTGTGGGCAACATCGTCAACTGTGGTGCCGCGATGTACATGGCACCGGTCGGCATCGTCAACGCGGGTGACCCGGCGGGGGCGTACGCGGAGGCGGTGGAGATCGCCGGGGCGCACCAGCACAGCTACGGGCGGGAGGCTGCCGCGGTGTTCGCCGCCGCGGTCGCCGCCGCGATGACGCCGGGTGCCGGCATCGACGACGTGGTCGACGCGGCCCTGGACCTCGCCCGCGACGGCACCCGCGCCGCCATCGACGCGGTGGTCGGGCAGGCCAGGAAGTACGACGACTGGCGCGAGGCCATCACGCCGTTGCGGACGGCGGTCGCGCCGTACGACACGGTGGGGGAGGACTACCGCCGCCCGGGACTGGGCGCACGGCGACCCAGCCGGCTGCACTCGATCGAGGAGCTGCCAGCCGCGTTGGGAATGCTCGTGGTGGCTCGGGGGCAGTTCCGGGAGGCGGTGCTGGGGGCGGTCAACTACGGTCGGGACTCCGACTCGACCGCCACCATGGCAGCGGCGATCGCCGGCGCGTTGGGGGGCGCGTCGGTGGTCCCGGACGAGTGGTCCACGGCCGTGTCCGAGGCGTCCCGGGTCGACCTGGTCGACCCGGGACGGGTGCTGGCCGGCGTGGCCACCGAGGTCTTCGCCCGCGACCAGCAGCGGTTCGCCCGACGGGCCTCCCGGTTCCAGGGGCTGAGCTGACATGCGACTGACCTGGGTACAGCCGGAGGACCTGCTGCCACACGAACTGGCGGCCAGCCGGGACGAGGGGCGGGACGTGTCGGCGGTGCTGGACCGCTGGGCGGCGGCCGGTGGCCCGACCGAGGCGCCGGTCAGCGGTGCGTCGGCGACTCCGGCCGACCCGACGCTACGGGCGTTGGCGGCGAAGCTGCTCGACGTCTGTGACGCCCTGCCCGCCGCCATCTCACCGACCGAGCCGGTGAGCCTGGACGACATCCGGGCGACCTGGCCGGCGGCGTGGCAACTTCCGGCCGGGTCGGTCGATCCGGACCGGATGCGGGGAGCCTGGCTGGGCCGGGCCGCCGGCTGCCTGCTCGGCAAGCCGGTGGAGAAGATCGCCCGGCAGGGCATCCGGGAGATCCTGGAGGCGACCGGCCGGTGGCCGCTGTCGGCGTACTTCACGGCCGTCGGTCTGCCGGACGAGGTGGCGGCCCGCTGGCCGTGGAACCGGCGCAGCGCGGTGAACAGCCTCGCCGAGAACATCGACGGCATGCCGGAGGACGACGACCTCAACTTCGCGCTGCTGGCGCTACGCGTACTGGAGACCCGGGGGCGGGACTTCACCAGCGACGATGTCGCCCAGGCGTGGCTGGACTGGCTGCCCGGCGGGCGGGTGTTCACCGCCGAGCGGGTGGCCTACCGCAACCTGCTGCTCGGCATGAGCCCGCCGGCCACCGCATTGCGGCACAACCCGTTCCGGGAGTGGATCGGTGCGCAGATCCGCACCGACGTCTACGGCTGGGTCAACCCCGGCCGCCCCGACCTGGCCGCTGAGATGGCGTACCGGGACGCGGCGGTGAGCCACGTCCGGGCGGGCGTGTACGGGGCACAGTGGGTGGCGGCGATGACCTCCGCCGCCCTGGTCGCCTCCGATGTGGACACGGTGCTGGACGTGGGCGAGTCGGTGCTGCCGCCGCAGAGCAAGTTCGCGGCGACGGTACGTCGGGCGCGGGCCCTGGGCGCCTCCGGTGCCGACTGGGAGTCGGTGATCGACGAGTTGTACGCCGAACACGGGCACCTGCACTGGGTGCACGTACGCAACAACGCGGCGCTGGTGGCTGCCGCGCTCGCGTACGGCCGGGGCGACCTCCACCGGTCGATCTGCGCGGTGGTCAGCGGCGGTTGGGACACCGACTCGACCGGTGCCACGGTCGGTTCGATCACCGGTGCGTTGACCGGGGCGACCGGCCTGCCCGAGCAGTGGACCGGGCCGCTACGGGGTCGGCTGCGCAGCAGCATCGCCGGGTTCGACGGGGTCGGCTTCGACGAGCTGGCCAGCCGGACACTGCGCCTGGTGGAGTCGGCATGACGGCGCGGGTGGTGGTGGTCGGCAGCGCCAACCTCGATCTGGTGGTGACCACGCCGACGCTGCCCACCCCGGGAGAGACGGTGCTGGGGGAGGGGTTCAGCACCGTACCCGGTGGCAAGGGCGCGAACCAGGCGGTCGCCGCCGCCCGGGCCGGCGCTGACTGCGCCTTCGTCGGTGCGGTCGGGCAGGACAGCTTCGGCGGGCTGCTACGCGACAACCTCGTCGGTGCCGGGGTCGACGTGAGCCGGCTACGGGCCGTTCCCGGCCCGTCCGGGGTGGCCCTGATCGCGGTGGACAGCTCGGCGGAGAACTTCATCGTGGTGGCGCCCGGCGCCAACGGCGAGCTGGTCGGGCTGGACGCCGAGGACCGGGCCCTGATCGCCGCCGCCGACGTACTGCTGTTGCAGTTGGAGACCCCACTGACCGCCGTCGCCGAGGCCGCCGGGGCGGCCCGCGCGGGCGGTACGACGGTGGTGTTGAACGCGGCACCGGCGCGGTTGCTGCCGGCGGAGCTGCTGGCCCTGGTCGACGTCCTGGTGGTGAACCAGGGGGAGGCGGAGACCATCGTCGGGCGCGCCGACGAGCCGGACGTGCTGTTGGCGGCGTTGCTCGACCTGGTGCCCCGGGTGGTGCTGACGCTCGGGGCGCGGGGGGCGCGCTACGCGGACCGGGCCGGGCTGCGACTGGCGGTCGACGCGCCGCTGATCGAGGCGGTGGACACCACCGCCGCCCGGGACGCGTTCACCGCCGCACTGGCCGTGGCCTGGGCCGAGGGG
>NZ_JBHTMP010000099.1:0-18070 GCF_042679305.1 Micromonospora sonneratiae
GGGCAGCCCGTACGCCCGCCGGGGCGGCTGCTGGCGGTGACGGGTGGCCGGAACCGGCTCGCCCCGGCGGCAGCAGTCCGGCGGCTCCGGTGGCAGCGGAACCGAGTCGTACCAATGGCAGCACCGGCAGCGGCAGCGGTGGAACGTCGGCCAACGGCACGTCGGCGAACGGTTCGACCGCCAACGGCACCGCTGCCGGCGGCAACGCCAACGGCGCGGCGAACGGTGGTCCGGCCGTTGGCAAGGGACTCGCGGCGGCGCGGGCGGCGGCGGCCGGACGCGGGCAGCGTAACCAGCTAGCGGCGCAGCAGCGTACCCAATCGGCGGGGCACCAGGTCGCGGACAGTGACTGGGCGGGTGAACCGCCCTACGACCCGGAGTACGACGGGCCGCCCGAGTCCGCCACCGCGACGACGACCGCGACCGCGACCACGGCCGCGCCCGCCAGCACCTCCACCGGTTTCGACGGGTTCGACCCGGGGGACGAGCCGCTGGACGACATCGTCGACGAGCAGATCACCCGGCAGACCAGCGAGCAGCAGGCGGTGCAGGTCTTCCAGCAGGCGTTCCAGGGTGTGGAGCGGATCGACGAGCCCAACGCGAGATAGTGGTCGAGTCGAAGTGGCCGGGTACGGCGACTAGGCTTGGCGACGGCCGAGCAGACTGACGAGCAGAGCCGTACAGACTGACCGAGCAGACGAGTGTGAGAAGGAGCCAGCCGTGCGCCCCGGTGGACAGCCCAATATGCAGCAGATGTTGAAGCAGGCGCAGAAGATGCAGCAGCAGATTGCTGCCGCGCAGGCTGAGCTGGCTGAGGCTGAGCTGACCGGTACCTCCGGTGGCGGCCTGGTCACCGTCACCATCTCCGGTGTCGGTGAGATCAAGTCTGTGAAGATCGACCCGAAGGTGGTCGACCCGGACGACGTGGAGACCCTCGAGGACCTGGTGGTGGCGGCCGTACACAGCGCGAACGACGCGGTACGCAAGCTGACCGAGGAGAAGATGGGTCCGGTCACCGGCGGCATGGGCGGCCTCGGCCTGCCCGGTTTCTGAGCACCGCCAGATGTACGAGGGTGTCATCCAGGATCTGATCGACGAGTTGGGCCGGCTCCCCGGGGTCGGCCCGAAGAGCGCCCAGCGGATCGCCTTCCACGTCCTGTCGGCCGATTCCGCCGACGTGGCCCGGCTGGCCACCGCGCTGCGCAAGGTGAAGGAGCTGGTGCGGTTCTGCACCGTCTGCTTCAACGTCGCCGAGTCCGAGCAGTGCCGGATCTGCCGTGATCCACGCCGGACCGACGAGGTGCTGTGCGTGGTCGAGGAGTCCAAGGACGTCGTCGCGATCGAGCGGACCGGTGAGTTCCGGGGCCGCTACCACGTGCTCGGTGGGGCGATCAATCCGCTGGAGGGGATCGGCCCGGACAACCTTCGGGTACGCGAGCTGATGGCCCGGCTCGGGACCGGCAACGTACGCGAGTTGATCCTCGCGACCGATCCGAACACCGAGGGTGAGGCGACCGCGACGTACCTTGCCCTGATGGTCAAGCCGATGGGTATCTCGGTCACCCGGTTGGCCAGTGGTCTGCCGGTTGGTGGCGATCTGGAGTACGCCGACGAGATCACTCTCGGCCGCGCGTTCGAGGGCCGTCGCGCGATCTAGATCGATTACTTCGCGTGATCTTGATGGATCGGCGCCTCTCCGTACTTTCCCGCCAGTAACCAGTAAATGGTGGGATGTCATCGATGCCGCTCGCCGACCCCGCTCCACAGTTGCCCAACCCGCGTCGATCAGTGCCCCGACCAGGGGATTCGATGCATCTGCGGGTATGACAGGTGGTGACTTGGGCGGTACCCGCCTCGTTTCACTACCTTCGACTTGGTGTCGGCTTGATAGAGATTCACGAACGGGCGTTCCGTTCGGGTGCCTGCGCCCACTACCGTGCCGCTCACGGACCGTGCCATAAACCCGGCGTTGGTCATGCGCATACAGAGGTGAGAGATGCAGGCGAGAAGGCTCAAAACGGCGGTAGCCGTCGCGGCCACTGCTGTCCTGGCAGCCGGTGCGGCCGGCTGTGCGGAAAGTGACCGGGACAACGGTGGTGAAGCCAAGACGGGGGGCGGCACCTTCATCTTCGCCGGTGCCGGCGATCCGAAGAACTTTGACCCGATCTTCAACGACGATGGTGAGTCGTTCCGGCCGATCCGGCAGATGTACGAGACGCTGGTGACCCACAAGCCCGGCACCGCAGACCTGGAAGGTGGTCTGGCCGAGAGCTGGGAGCACGACCCGACGGGCAAGATCTGGACCTTCAAGCTCCGCAAGGGCGTGAAGTTCCACGATGGCACGGCGTTCAACGCCGCTGCGGTCTGCTTCAACTACGACCGCTGGTACAACATGAAGGGCGCGGCCGCCCAGAGCCAGATGATCTACTACACCGACATCTTCGGCGGGTTCGCCAAGAACGAGGTGGAGGGCCTGGGCCAGCCGGTCTACAACAAGTGCGAGGCCAAGGACGAGAACACCGCCGTACTGACCCTCAACCAGTACAAGGGTGCGTTCCCGGGCGCGTTCGCGCTCACCGCCTTCTCGATCTCCAGCCCGGACGCGCTGAAGAAGCACGACGCCGACAAGGTCGTCCAGAACGGCGACTCGTTCGAGTACAGCGCGTACGCCAACGAGCACCCGGTCGGCACCGGCCCGTTCACCTTCGGCGGCTGGGACAAGGCCAAGAACGAGATCACCCTGGCTCGTAACACCAGTTACTGGGGTGAGCAGGCCAAGGTCGAGAAGGTGATCATCAAGGTCATCAAGGACGAGAGCACCCGCAAGCAGGAGCTGCGGGCCGGCACGGTGCACGGGATCGACTTCCCGGCCCCGGCCGACCGTAAGGCGCTGGCCGACGAGGGCTTCCAGGTCCTCAACCGGCCCTCGTTCAACATCCTCTACCTGGGCATCAACCAGAAGAACCCGAAGCTGAAGGACCTGCGGGTGCGTCAGGCGATCGCCTACGCGCTCAACCGTGAGCAGCTCGTGCAGACCAAGGCACCGGGCGGCTCCAGCGTGGCCAGCCAGTTCCTGCCAGAGGGCGTGCTCGGCTACGCGCCGGACGTGCAGAAGTACGAGCACAACCCGGAGAAGGCCAAGCAGCTACTCAAGGAGGCCGGCGCCGAGGGCCTGACGCTCAACTTCTACTACCCGCCGGACGTGACCCGGCCGTACATGCCGAACCCGCAGGAGATCTTCACCGTCCTCGCCAACGACCTCCAGGCCGTCGGCATCAAGGTCAACGGTGTTCCCCGCCCGTGGAACGGTGGTTTCAAGGACGACGTCCAGCAGTTCGGCAAGCACGACCTGCACATCCTGGGTTGGACCGGTGACTACAACGACCCGGGCAACTTCGTCGGCACGTTCTTCGGGCGGGCCAAGGACGAGTTCGGTGACCAGGCCATGACCGAGATGTTCGACGCCATCACCAAGGCGGACGCCACGGTCGACGAGGCTGCCAAGAAGGCCGCCTGGGAGCAGGTCAACCGGGACATCGCCGCCAAGTGGCTGCCGGCCGTGCCGGTCTGGCACGCACCGCCGGCGATCGTGGTCACCAAGGATGTCAAGGGCGTGGTTGCCAGCCCGCTGACCGCCGAGGTGTTCGACACCGTCACCGTACCGGCGAAGTAACCAGCCGCCAGTCAGGCACAGGTGCGGCCCGGACCGGGAATGTGTTCCCGGTCCGGGCCGCCCTGCGGGCACTCAAGAATCCTGGTGTGTGAAGAATGTTGCGAGTCATAGTCCGCCGTCTGTTACAGATGGCGGTGACCCTGATTGCGCTCTCCGCGCTGATCTTCATCTGGCTGCGGAACCTGCCGGGTGGTCCGATCGACGCGCTCCTCGGTGAGCGGGCCACCCCTGAACGACGGGCGCTGCTGACCAAGGCGCTCGGCTACGACCAGCCGATCTGGGTCCAGTACGGCCGGTTCATGAAGAGACTGGTCACCGGCGACTTCGGTAACTCGATCCGTACCGGTGAGCCGGTGACGGAGGTGATCGCCCGGGCGTTCCCGGCGACGATCGAACTGGCCCTCGCCGCCATGATCATCGCGGTCGGCTTGGGTATCCCGCTGGGCTACCTGGCCGCCCGGTATCGCGGCCGGATCCTCGACAACCTGACGGTCGCCGGCACGCTGCTGGGCATCTCCATCCCCATCTTCTTCCTGGGCTACCTGCTCAAGGACATCTTCACCCAGGACATCCACTGGTTCCCGCCGTCCGGCCGACTGACCACCGGCATGGACAACACGAACGTCACCGGCTTCTTCGTGCTCGACGGGCTGTTGACCCGTGAGTTCGACGCCAGTGCCGACGCGCTGTGGCACCTGCTGCTGCCCGCGATCACCCTGGCCACCATCCCGCTGGCGGTCATCGTGCGGATCACCCGGGCCAGCGTCCTCGACGTACTCAACGAGGACTACGTACGGACCGCCGAGGCCAAGGGCCTGCGGCATCGTACGATCCGGGGCCGGCACGTGCTGCGCAACGCACTGCTGCCGGTGGTGACCGCGATCGGTCTCCAGACCGGATCGCTGCTGGCCGGCGCGGTGCTCACCGAACGGGTCTTCAACTGGGGCGGGCTCGGCACCCTGATCAACGATTCGATCACCGGCAGCCGCGACTACCCCGTACTCCAGGCACTGATCCTGCTGGCGGCGTTGGTCTTCGTCACGGTCAACCTGCTGGTGGACCTGTCCTATGCGGTCATCGATCCCCGGGTGCGTGTCCGATGAGCGAACGTAGTGAGCGAACCCGCCGGTTCTGTGTGTCTCATGGCGTCGGTGAGCGAAGCGAGGCGGCGGCATGAGCGAACGTAGTGAGCGAACCGGCGGTGGTATCGCAGTGCTGAGCGAGAAGAAGAAGGCCCGGCTCGACGCGCTGGCCAAGTCGACCGCCAGCACCGGCGGCGTCAGCCTGTTCCGGGATGCGGTGCGTCGACTGCGGCGCAACCCGGTAGCCATCGTGGGCGCTGCGATCGTCGGGTTGTTCATCCTGGTGGCGATCTTCGCTCCACTGATCGCCCCGCATGATCCGGTCGAGCGGTTCCCCGAATTGACCAGGGACCTGCGGGTCGACAACATCCCCGGGGCGCAGGACGGGTTCCCGCTCGGCTCGGACCCGTTGGGGCGCGACTTTGCCTCGCGGCTGATCCACGGTGCCCGACAGACCCTCTTCGTCGGTGTGGTCGCGACGCTGATCGGGCTCGCGATCGGCGTACTGCTCGGCCTGCTGGCCGGTGCCGTCGGCGGCTGGGTCGACATGATCCTGATGCGGGTCACCGACGTCATGCTGGCCCTGCCCGGCCTGCTGCTGGCCATCACCCTGGTCGCGCTGGCCAGCAAGTCCAGCCAGTGGACGGTCATCATGGCGGTGGCGATGGTCAACGTACCGATCTTCGCCCGATTGCTCCGTGGCTCGATGCTGGCACAACGCGAGAGTGACCACGTGCTGGCGGCCCGGGCGCTCGGTGTACGGCAGCGGGCGATCGTACTGCGGCACATGCTGCCCAACTCCTTGACCGCGGTGATCGTGCAGGCCACGCTCACCTTCTCGGTGGCCATCCTGGAGGCTGCCTCACTCTCCTTCCTGGGGCTGGGCGACCCGGACCACAACCGGGCCGAGTGGGGCCTGATGCTCGGCGTCGACGGCCAGCGCTACTTCGAGGTACGCCCGGAGTTGGCCTATTTCCCGGCACTGGCGATCATCATCGTGGCACTCGGCTTCACGCTGCTGGGTGAGGCCATGCGTGAGGCCATCGACCCGAAGAACCGGCGGTGATGGTGCTGTGATCGTGAGAATTGTGCACGGCTGCGGCAGGTACGAGGGAGAACCGAGATGACCCTGCTCGACGTACGGGATCTCAGCGTCGTCTTCACCCGGCGCGGCGAATCCTCCTTCACCGCGGTGGACGGTGTCAGCTTCAGTGTGGAGCCCGGTCAGACCGTCGGTCTGGTCGGCGAGTCGGGCTGCGGAAAGAGCGTGACCAGCCTGGCGATCATGGGACTGCTGCCGAAGCGGGGCAACAAGGTCAGCGGTGAGGTGCTGCTGGACGGGGTCGACCTGCTCAAGTTGCGCCCGGATGCGATGCGCGACCGGCGGGGCCGGGAGATCGGCATGATCTTCCAGGACCCGCTGTCCTCGCTGAACCCGGTCATCCCGATCGGTGTGCAGGTGGCCGAGGTCCTCGAACGGCACCAGGGACGGGACCGCAAGCAGGCGTTGCAGGAGTCCCGGGACCTGCTGGACGCGGTCGGTATCCCGGATCCGTCCCGCCGGCTCAGCGAATATCCACACCAGATCTCCGGCGGGATGCGGCAGCGTGCGCTGATCGCCATCGCGTTGGCCTGCAAGCCCCGGTTGCTGATCGCCGACGAGCCCACCACGGCGCTCGACGTCACCATCCAGGCGCAGATCCTGACGCTGCTCAAGGAGTTGGTCGACGAGACCGGCACCGCCCTGATCATGATCACCCATGACCTGGGCGTGGTCGCCGGGCTCTGCGACACCGTCAACGTCCTCTACGGCGGCAAGGTGGTGGAGACGGCCGACCGGCACCGGCTCTTCGCCGAGCCACGGCACCCGTACACGCATGGTCTGCTGAACTCGGTGCCCCGGCTGGACTCGCCCCGGGGCGAGCGGCTGCACACCATCCGAGGCTCGGTCGCCGACAACATCCCCTGGTCGGAGGGGTGCGCGTTCGCGCCCCGCTGCGACCGGGTGGTGGACGCCTGCGTGGGTGCCACCCCGTCACTCGAACCGACCGCCAAGGGCAGCCACTTCCGCTGCAACAACCCCGTCCGGCAGGAGGTGGCGGCATGAGCGAGCGAAGCGAGCGAATCATCCAGCGCTGTGAGTCTCATGGCGTCGGTGAGCGAAGCGAGGCGGCGGCATGAGCGAGGCCAGTGAGGGCACGAACGTGGGCGAGCGGTCGAGCGACGCGCCGTTGGTGGAGTTGCGCGACCTGAAGGTGCACTTCCCGATCAAGAGCGGCCTGCTCATCGACCGTACGGTCGGCTACGTCTACGCCGTCGACGGGGTGTCCCTGTCGATCCGGGCCGGTCAGACGTACGGGTTGGTCGGCGAGTCGGGGTGCGGCAAGTCGACCCTCGGTCGGGGTCTGCTCCGGCTGGTCGAGCCGACCGACGGGCAGATCATCTTCGACGGCACCGATCTGCGTACGCTCAAGGGCGAGGACATGCGTCTCGCCCGGCGGCGGATGCAGATGATCTTCCAGGATCCGCTCTCCAGCCTCGATCCGCGCCAGTCGGTGCAGTCCCTGCTGGTCGAGGGACTCAAGGCGCACGGGCTGGCCGGGGACAAGGCCGAGACCACGAAGCGGCTGCGGGACACCCTCGACTCGGTCGGCCTGCCGGCCTCGGCGCTGAGCAAGTATCCGCACGAGTTCTCCGGTGGGCAGCGGCAACGGATCGGCATCGCCCGGGCCCTGGCGCTCGGGCCGGACCTGATCGTCGCCGACGAGCCGGTCTCCGCGCTGGACGTGTCGATCCAGGCGCAGGTCCTCAACCTGATGGAGGACCTGCAGACCGAGCGTGGACTGACGTACCTGATCATCGCGCATGACCTGGCGGTGGTCCGGCACATCGCGGACACGGTCGGGGTGATGTACCTCGGTGGCCTGGTCGAGGAGGCGTCCAGCGACGACCTCTACCGGGCACCGATGCACCCGTACACCAAGGCGCTGATGTCTGCGGTGCCGGTGCCGGACCCGTTGGTGGAGGACCGTCGGGAACGTATCCTGCTGGCCGGTGACCTGCCCTCGCCGGTCAACCCGCCGTCCGGGTGCCGGTTCCACACCCGCTGCCCGTGGGCCCAGCCGACCCGGTGCGCCGACGAACGGCCGGCGCTGCGGGAGACCGCCGCCGGACACCGGGTGGCCTGCCACTTCGCCGAGGAGATCGCCGCCGGCAAGTTGCGGGCGCACGAGGTGGAGCCGGAACTGGTGCGACCGACCGACAGCGGAGGCTCCGGTGACGGTGGCGAGTTGATCGCGACGCCGTAGCCCGGTCGGTGCTGGGCGTTGGGAAGGGCCCCTTCTAAGGCGGGAAACGCCAGGAAGGGGCCCTTCTCCTTGCAGCTCAGCCCAGGGGGCGGTGGAGCAGGCCGACCGCGATGTCGTGTACGGCGTCGAGACCGGTCGCGTCGGGCAGGGCGGCCCGGCCCCCGGTTACGACGTACCACTCGTCGGCGTCCTTGTACTGGATGTGCAGGGTGACCTGACCCGCCTGGAATTCGGTGCGCAGGGTCAGGTCGCCGGTGATCACGCCAACCTCGTCGGTCATCACACCGCCCGGTCCGGCGGTGATGTCGGTGGTACGGGTGGCCGGGGCGTCGTGGCCCCCGCCGGCGTTTGGTGCCTGGGTCATCGGCATGTACTCAGCATGTCGGAAAGTGCGGCCTTTTCGGCATCGGTCACTGAAAGTTTCCAATGGTGCTTGACAGTGATCCAGTCCTGGGCATATTTGCACCAGTGTTCACGATTTGCTGGCTTCCACTGGGCCGGGTTCTGGTCACCCTTGGACCGGTTCGAGGTGGCGGAAACCGCCAACAGTTGCGGCCGGGTCAGGTCGTTGGCGAAGTCGCCCCGCTTCGTGTCGTCCCATTCGTCCGCACCGGAACGCCAGGCGTTGGCCAACGGGACCGTGTGATCTATATCCACATCGGACGGATCGGAGAAGTTGCCGTTGTCGTAGATGCTGATCCAGCGCCCGCCGACCACGTTGCAGCCGGAGAGCTTGATGTCGGTGCCGTCCCGCTGGAGCACACTGTCGCGTACGTCGCAGTTCTTGCCGGTCTTACGCCAGTGCGGGAACCGCTTCCGGTTGTACCCGCTCATCGAACCCTCGCTGGCCACCTTCAACTGGCTGAGCTGAGCTGACGCGTCCCCACTTCCGGCCGGGGCGGACGGAGCAGACTGCGGGTCTTCGGGAACGGCGCAGCCGGCGCCGCCGAGGGTGAGCACCGTCGCCAGCGTAGCTACGGCGGTCCGCCAGGAACTTGATGTGGTACGGAAGAACGGCACCCCCACAGCTTGCGCGGTTTCCGCCCGGAGGCACAGTACATCGGAGCTGTTTTTGGCGTTTCGTGGTATTAGCCACGTCCCACCGGGCAGATTGGCACCATGAGCCAGCCCGTTGCCTCGCTCCGACTGGCCAGTGCGGCGGGCCGGGGGACCCTGCTGGCCGCAATTCTCGCATCCGGCATGGTCTTCCTGGACAGCACGGTGGTCAACGTGGCCCTGCCCCACCTGGGCGCCGCGTTGCACAGCGACACCGCCGGTCTGCAATGGACGGTGAACGGTTTCCTGTTGACCTTGGCTGCCTTCGTGCTGCTCGGCGGCGGCTTGGGGGACCGGTTCGGCCGGCGGCGGATCTTCCTGCTGGGCGTGCTGTGGTTCACCGGTGCTTCGCTGCTGTGCGGGCTGGCGCAGAGCATCGAATGGCTGATCGCCGCCCGGTTCCTCCAGGGCATCGGTGGTGCACTGCTGACGCCCGGATCACTGTCCCTGATCCAGGCGAGTTTCCACCCCGACGACCGGGGCCGGGCGATCGGAGCCTGGTCCGGGCTGATCGGAGTGTCGACCGCCCTCGGCCCGTTCGTCGGTGGGTGGCTGATCGACGCCCTGTCCTGGCGGTGGATCTTCCTGATGAACGTGCCACTGGCGGTACTCGTCACGCTGGCCGCGCTGCGTTGGACCCCGGAGAGCCGTGATCCCGCAGTGGACACCCACCCCGGGGGCGGCGACGGCAGTCGCCGCGGGCGGGACCGGTCCCGGTTCGACCTGGCCGGCGCGCTCCTCGGTGCGTCAGGGCTGGGCGGGGTCACGTACGCCCTGATCGAAGCCAGGCAGTTCGGCGGCGGATCCTGGCGGGTGGTGCTCGCGGCGGTGGTGGGGGTGGCTGCGGCGGTCGCCTTCGTACTGGTCGAACGACATCGGGGCGGGGCCGCGATGCTGCCCCCCGAACTCTTCGCCAGCCGGCTCTTCACCGTGCTCAACTGCTACACCGTCGTGGTCTACGCGGCCCTGGGCGGTCTGACCTTCTTCCTCGCCGTACACCTACAGACCGTGGCCGGGTACTCGGCGCTGAAGACCGGGCTGGCCACCCTGCCGATGACGATCCTGCTGCTGGTCGGTTCGCCCCGGGCCGGGGCGCTGGCCACCCGGATCGGCCCGCGACTGCCGTTGACGGTCGGACCGGTGGTTGCCGCCGTCGGGTTCGTCCTGCTACGCGGGATCGGGCCGCATGCGCACTACTGGACCACGGTGTTTCCCGGTGTGGCGCTGTTCGGACTGGGGATGACCATGGTGGTGGCCCCGTTGACCGCGTCGGTGCTGGGGGCCGTGGCGGACCGGTTCGCCGGGGTGGCCAGTGGGGTCAACAACGCGGCGTCACGGGCCGGCGGCCTGCTGGCGGTGGCGGCGTTACCGCTGCTGGTCGGGCTCTCCGAGGCCGGGTACGACATCCCGGGCGAGTTCGCCGTCGCCTTCCGGGCGGCGATGTTGTGGTGTGCCGGCCTGATGCTGGGAGGTGCGCTCCTGGCCGCGTTGCTGGTCCACCGACCGGCGCAAAGGCATTGAGCGGGCCGGTGGCGAAACAGTGAGCGGGCCGGGAACTGGACGTCCCCGGCCCGCTCAACCGACGGTCGGTCAGCCGCGTACCCGGTTGACCGCGCTGGTCACCGCCCGTACGGAGGCGGTCACGATGTTGGCGTCCAGGCCGACCCCCCAGACCGTACGACCATCCACCTCACACTCCACGTACGCCGCAGCCTGGGCGTCACCACCGGAGGACATGGCGTGCTCGTGGTAGTCGAGCACGCGTACCTGGATGCCCAGGGTGTGCAGCGTGTTGACGTACGCGTCGATCGGGCCGTTCCCGACCGCGGACAGCGACTGGCGCTCGCCGGTGAAGTCGAGTTGGGCGTCGATCTCGACCTTGCCGTCGACGGTGGCCGTGGTGTAGCCCACCAGCGACAGCGTCGGGTTGGGCTGGTGGTCGACCAGGTACTCCTGGGCGAAGATCTCCCACATCCGGGCGGGCTCGACCTCGCCGCCGTCGGCGTCGGTGAGGTGCTGCACCACGCCGGAGAACTCGATCTGGAGCCGCCGGGGCAGGTCCAGCTGGTGTTCCGCCTTCATGATGTACGCGACCCCGCCCTTGCCGGACTGCGAGTTGACCCGGATGACCGCCTCGTACGTCCGGCCCAGGTCCTTCGGGTCGATCGGCAGGTACGGCACCTCCCACGGGTGCTCGTCGATCGGCACCCCGGCGGCAGCCGCGTCGGCGGCCAACGCGTCGAGGCCCTTCTTGATCGCGTCCTGGTGCGATCCGGAGAACGCGGTGAAGACCAGGTCGCCCGCGTACGGGTGGCGCTCGTGCACCGGCAGCTGGTTGCAGTACTCGACCGTCCGCTTGATCTCGTCGATGCCGGAGAAGTCGATCTGCGGGTCGATCCCGTGTGAGAACAGGTTGAGCCCCAGCGTCACCAGGTCGACGTTGCCGGTGCGCTCACCGTTGCCGAACAGGCAGCCCTCGATCCGGTCGGCACCGGCCAGCAGGCCCAGTTCGGCCGCTGCGACGCCGGTGCCCCGGTCGTTGTGCGGGTGCAGCGACAGGATGATGCTGTCCCGCCGGGGCAGGCGCCGGTTCATCCACTCGATCGAGTCGGCGTAGACGTTGGGCATGGCCATCTCGACGGTCGCCGGCAGGTTGATGATCAGCGGGTGGTCGGGGGTCGGGTCGATCACGTCGATCACCGCCGAGCAGACCTCGAGCGCGTACTCCAGCTCGGTGCCGGTGTACGACTCCGGCGAGTACTCGTAGTAGATGTCGGTGTCCGGGGCATGGATCTCGGCGTACTTCTGGCACAGCCGGGCACCCTGGGTGGCGATGTCGGTGATGCCGTCCCGGTCCAGCCCGAAGACCACCCGACGCTGGAGCGTCGAGGTGGAGTTGTAGAAGTGCACGATCGCCCGCTTCGCGCCCCGCAGCGACTCGAAGGTGCGCTCGATCAGGTGCTCCCGGCACTGGGTCAGCACCTGGATGGTCACGTCGTCGGGGATCAGGTCCTGCTCGATGAGCTGCCGGACGAAGTCGTAGTCGGTCTGGCTGGCCGAGGGGAAGCCGACCTCGATCTCCTTGTAGCCCATCCGTACCAGCAGCTGGAACATCCGCCGCTTGCGTTCGGGGGACATCGGGTCGATCAGGGCCTGGTTGCCGTCGCGCAGGTCGACCGCGCACCACCGGGGGGCGGACTCGACCCGTCGGCCCGGCCACTGGCGGTCCGGCAGGTCGACCGGGAACTGACGGTGGTACGGCTGGTAGCGCTGGTACGGCATACGGCTGGCCTGCTGCCGGGCGATGGGGTCAGCGGCGGTGCCGGCTGCGGCAGCAGCGTCTTCGGTGGTGGCGGCAGCCTCGAATTGGCCGGCTGGATGTGCCATGTGGAGATCTCCCGTGATCACGTGGGATTGAGCGTTGAGCGGCGTTGGTGCCGGGATCCGGGTCGTGGATGCCGGGATCCGGGTCCTGCGATCGACGATGTCGATCCGGCTGGCCGAGCGAAGGTCGACCGATGTGCTGGACGGCGCGCGTCAACTCCGCGACGAGGTGCCGGCCGGATGGGCCTCGTCGCGGCACGGAAGGAGGAGCGCCTGCCACATAGCATTTGCGACCTTATGAGATTGAGACGAGATCTGGAAAATCCCGTCCATCAAGTGGGACGTGCAAGTGGGACGTGCCGACCGTCGGTCGGGTCCGGGTCGGTTTCGACCCGTCCCGAGTTGCCGGTCCCGAGCAGCGGAAACAGGCCGACGGCAGGGTCGAGTCTGCCGCATCGGACGGTGCGGCAGCGAGAGGGCGTTACCCGATGTGAGCGAATGCACTCGTGGAGTGAACGACCGTTCAGGTGGTTACTGGTTCGAGCCGGGGCTCGTCGTCGGTGAGGCCGGGGTGGGTGGAGCGGCCATCCGTAGCGGCTCACCGGTGACCACCGGCCCGGGCAGCGAGATCGTCGGGGGCGGTGCGCCCGGCGTGCCGGCCAGGGTGAGGGTGCCGAAGGCCAGGCGGGCACCGGTCAGGGTGCCCTGGGGGTCGTAGCAGTAGATGCCGACGTCCAGCGGGGAGTTGAGCGAGGCGGAGGTCGACTCGACCGAGAAACAGGTGCCCTGGGCACCGGGCAGCGGTCGGCTCGTGGAGATGTCCAGCGGAGCCTGCCGGTCGGTCAGCACCCGCCGCCAGTCGGTGAACGGGTGCTGCACCCGGGGGTCGATCGCAGCGGCCAGCCGGCCGTTCGGGTCGGCGACCCGAACACAGGTGGGCGGATCCGACCGCTGCACCGAGGGCAGTGCGCACTGGAAGATGCCGTCCGCCGTCTGGGCCACCGACACGTCGGCGGTGCCGCCGAGCGCGCCACCCGGAATGTCGACACGCCAGGTGTGGTCGGTCGCGTGGGTGACGATGACCGTACGGTTCGGTCGACCGGCGGCGGCAAGCGTGTACGAGGCCACCATGTGCCGGTCCTCGGCCGCCGCCGCCAGCGCGGCGAGTTTCGCCCGGGCGTCGTCCGCCGTACCCGCGGAAGCGCCGGTGGTGACCAGCGGATCAGCCGGTGGTGGGTCGGAGGAGCAGCCAGCCAGCAGGATCGGCGCGACGAGTACGGCCAGGCCCAGGAGCCGTCCGCCCCGGGGCACGGCCCGACGGGAGTGGGGAATCCCACGCCAGCCGGGGCCGGCACGACGGCCGGCTCGGGTGAGCCTGCGGCCGGCGGGGACGAGCCCACGGCTGGCAGGGCTGGGAAGGGCGGCACCGGGTCGCACTCGCACCCCGCCATTGTCGGATGTGATCACGTCTTGCCGTACAGGTACCCGGGTCCGGCCGTACGGCGTGTCGTAGGCCTCAGCCGGATGGTGGGATCACACGCCCCGACTTCGTGACCCTACCGATACCCTGAGGAGGTCTCATACGGCGCCGCCGGCCCCTAACCGGCGGCGTTGGCACGCTCAGGACCCTCGGAGGGAGTGGCCGCTCGTGGCACTGGTGGTGCAGAAGTACGGCGGCTCCTCCGTCGCCGACGCGGAGCGGATCAAGCGGGTGGCTGAGCGCATCGTCTCGGCCCGTAAGGCCGGTGACGACGTGGTCGTCGTGGTCTCCGCGATGGGTGACACCACCGACGAACTGCTCGACCTGGCGCACCAGGTCAGTCCGTTGCCAGCCGGGCGGGAGCTGGACATGCTGCTCACCGCCGGGGAGCGGATCTCGATGGCGCTGCTGGCCATGGCGATCCACAACCTCGGTTACGAGGCGCGGTCCTACACCGGCTCGCAGGCCGGTGTGCTGACCACCTCCGTGCACGGCCGGGCCCGGATCATCGACGTCACCCCCGGGCGGTTGCAGAGCGCACTGGACGAGGGGGCGGTCGCGATCGTCGCCGGCTTCCAGGGCGTGTCGCAGGACACCAAGGACATCACCACACTGGGCCGGGGTGGTTCCGACACCACCGCCGTGGCACTGGCGGCGGCGCTGAACGCCGACGTCTGCGAGATCTACACCGATGTCGACGGGGTCTTCACCGCAGACCCCCGAATCGTCTCCAACGCACGTCACATCAAGCAGATCACGTACGAAGAGATGCTGGAGTTGGCGGCCTGCGGCGCGAAGGTGCTGCACTTGCGCAGCGTCGAGTACGCGCGGCGAGCCGGGTTGCCGATTCACGTGCGCTCGTCATACTCGACCAACACCGGCACCATGGTCACCGGATCGATGGAGGACCTTCCTGTGGAGCAAGCACTGATCACCGGGGTCGCCCACGACCGGAGCGAGGCGAAGATCACTATCGTCGGCGTTCCGGACGAGCCGGGGGCCGCTGCCCGGATCTTCGAAACGGTCGCCGGCGCCGAGATCAACCTCGACATGATCGTCCAGAACGTGTCGACCGGGGTGCCGGCGTCGCAGAGCGCTGGTCGTACTGACATCTCCTTCACGTTGCCGAAGGCTGACGGGCCGACCGCCATGGCGGCCCTGAGCAAGATCCAGAACGACATCGGGTTCGTCGGCCTGCTCTTCGACGACCACGTCGGCAAGGTGTCGCTGATCGGCGCCGGGATGCGCTCCCACCCGGGCGTGGCGGCCAACTTCTTCGCCGCGCTCGGCGAGGCCGGGGTCAACATCGAGATGATCTCCACTTCCGAGATCCGGGTCTCGGTCGTGTGCCGCGACACCGACCTCGACGCCGCCGTCCGGGCCGTGCACGACGCGTTCGACCTCGGTGGTGAGGACGAAGCCGTGGTCTATGGCGGGACCGGGAGGTAGCTCCCCATGGCCAAGCCCACCCTCGCCGTTGTCGGGGCGACCGGTGCCGTCGGCACCGTCATGTGCGATCTGCTCTCCGCCCGCAAGAACGTCTGGGGTGAGATCCGGCTGCTGGCCTCCGCCCGCTCCGTGGGGCGGCAGGTTCGTTGCCGGGGCGAGGAGCTGACCGTCCAGGCGCTGACCCCCGAAGCGTTCGACGGCGTCGACGTTGCGATGTTCGACGTCCCCGACGAGGTCTCGGCGCAGTGGGCACCGGTCGCGGTGGCCCGGGGTGCCGTGGCGGTCGACAACTCCGGCGCGTTCCGGCTGGACCGGGACGTGCCGCTGGTGGTGCCCGAGATCAATCCGGAGCAGGTCCGCAACCGGCCCAAGGGCATCATCGCCAACGCCAACTGCACCACCCTCGCGATGATCGTGGCGGTTGCCCCACTGCACCGCGAGTACGGCCTCCGGGAACTGGTTCTCGCCTCGTACCAGGCCGTCTCGGGTGCCGGGCAGGTCGGTGTCGACACCCTGCACGACCAGCTCACCAAGATCGCGGGTGATCGGGTACTGGGCTCCCGGCCGGGCAACGTACGCCAGGCCGTCGGTGACGACCTCGGGCCGTTCCCCGCCCCGATGGCGCTCAACGTGGTGCCCTGGGCCGGCTCGCTGGCCGACGGCGGATGGTCCTCGGAGGAGCTGAAGCTACGCAACGAGTCGCGCAAGATCCTCGGTCTGCCCGACCTCAAGGTCTCCGCCACGTGCGTACGGGTTCCCGTGGTCACCGGTCACTCGGTGGCCGTACACGCCGTCTTCGGTGCCGAGGTGGACGCCGAGGGGGCACGGGAGGCGCTGCGGAACGCGCCCGGGGTGATCCTGGTGGACGATCCGGCGGCGGGGGAGTTCCCGATGCCGATCGACGCGGTCGGCACCGACCCGTCCTGGGTCGGTCGGATCCGGCGCTCGGTGGACGACCCGAGGGCGCTCGACCTCTTCGTCACCGGGGACAACCTACGCAAGGGCGCGGCGCTGAACACCGCCCAGATCGCCGAGTTGCTGGCCGCCGAGATCTCAGCCCGCTGATCGGCGGGGGACGACCCCGTCATCGCCAGGGTGGCGCCCGCATCGGCGTGGAGGGCCCTGATCCGTGCGGGTGGCTCCCGGCGGGAGACCGGGCTGACGGCTGAGGGCTGACGGCCGGTCAGACCGGGGCCAGCCGGACGCCGTCCCGGCCGTCCCGCTTGACGCCGTAGAGCGCCTCGTCGGCCCGGCGCAACGTCAGCTCGGGCGGCTCACCGTCGTGGCGCAGGGCGACCCCGACACTGATCGTCCGGTCGATCCGTCGGGCCGCGTCGGCCAGCCGCTCGGCGATACCGACGGCCTCCTCCGGCCGGGCCACCTCGATGACGGCGACGAACTCGTCACCACCGATCCGGTACAGCTCGTCCCCCTGGCGCAGGGCTGCCTCCAGCGCCCGGGCGAGATCCACCAGCACCTGGTCACCGACCTGGTGGCCGTACGTGTCGTTGACGATCTTGAAGTCGTCCACGTCGATGGCCAGCAGTGCCGTACGGCCGGGGGTGGCGGCAGCGATGCGTTCCCCGAACGGCCCGTGGTGTCGTAGGCCGGTCAGCGGATCGGAACTGGCGAGTTCGTGCAGCTTCGCCAGGCTGCCGAGGCGGTCCAGGCAGGTCCAGGTCTGCGTGGCGATCAGCTCGACCAGGTTGACCGTGCTCGAATCCGGGGCGATCCGCTGCTCCTTGGCCACCAGCAACACGCCACCGGTGTCCGCAGGGCCGATCGGCACGCTGACCAACGTGCCGACCCCGGCCGCGATCAGCGGCTCGTGGTCGGTTATCGGCGGAGCGCCCGGGTCGGTGACGGAGTACGCCGGACCATAGCGGTGCGCCCACCCGTTGAGCCGTTCCAGCGCGGGCTGGCCACCGTCGGCGAGCCCGGCCCGGATCCGGGCCTCCAGCCCACTCAGCGGAATGGTCGCCGGACCGACCCACAGGCCCCGTGAGCGGGTCAGTACGAGGATCGCCGCGCTGAACCCGGTGATGTCGCGAGCCGCCTCGGTGGCGGCGGTCGACAGCTCCCGTTCGGTCACCGCCGACGTCAACGCGGTGGCGTGCCGCAGGGTCCGCTCGCTGCGGCTCTCCAGCGCCGGTCCGCCGAGCTGCCCGATGCGTACGCCGAGCCGGCCGGCGATCTGCTCGACCGTGGCCCGCCACTGGGCCAGGTCGACCGGATCGGTCCAGGCCAGGTCCAGCACGCCGACCGGGCAGCCCGAGGCGTCCACGATCGGGCTGCAGATCTGTGCGGTGACGCCGGGGGGCAGCGGAAGGTGGTCGCCATCGGCCGGGACCGGGGACGCGGTCTCGGTCTTGCCCGAGGCGTAGACCCGACCTGCGGTGCCGACCCCCGGCGTGACGCTGGACGAGATCTGCCCAGCTCCGGTGGCGGCGACGGATCGGAGGCGGTCGTGCACCGGCAACAGTACGGAGACCCGGGCGGGCGTACGCCGTCCGAGGGCGGACACCGTTGCCCGGCAGGCTGCCAGGACGGTTGTCGCCCTCGGCATACGAGCCGCGACGTCGCGGATGATTCGTTCGTGATCTAGTGTTTCGTGATCCTGATCGGTTTACTTTGAGTTGTTTGCCACGAGTTTCTTGATGTTGGTTTGAACGAGTTGGACTTTGGCGAGGATGTCGTC
>NZ_JBHTMP010000100.1:0-17989 GCF_042679305.1 Micromonospora sonneratiae
CTGGTAGCCGGTGTCGCGGTGGCGGCTCATCGCATGTCCCCGCAGAGGCGGGTCGGGCCGGGCGGCTCCGGCGGATCGTCACCGTCTGAGGGGGCGGTGGGCAGCGGCCTCGGGATCGGCGGGGTGGGTGGCGGCTGCGACTGGGTCGAGGGTGGCTCCTCTTCCTCGTCGTACCTGCTCAACCACCATTTGACCATCGCGCACCTCCGGTGTGGAGGGTGCGACGGTCAGCGTTGTTGCCGACCGCCGCACCCATACGGGGGCGCGGCGGCATAGTGGGGGAGAACGCAACGCCGCGCCCGGTCCTGACCGGACGCGGCGACAGCCGTATCTGTGCTGGTAGAAGCTGCGCGCGTCCAGTAATTGGGACGCTACGCAGGGAAGCGGGCGTGAAAGGGGATGTTTTGTACCCCTGCCGCGACTACCAGTCGATGCCGATTGTCAGCGCCAGTTCACGAGCATCCTCGCCAACCGTTCCGCGCCGTCCACACAGCTCAAGTACGGCGCTACGGGCGTACGGCTGGTGGCGGACGGTGTCTCCGCTCTCCTTCAGTGCTCGCCCAAGCAGGTGCACCGCCGCAACTTCACCCCGACGGAGCATGTGCGCGCGAGCCGCGTCGATCAAAGCAGACGCCCGACGGGTACGGGACGGCAGCGCCGAGTAGTTGGTGCTGTCTGCGCGCTTGGTTGCCTCGCCCGGACGACACAGATCCGTCTCTAAGGTCACGGCGTATGCGGCAACAGCGGTCGGGCCGAACATCAACCACGGGTGAACGTAGTTGGTGCCGAGCGTGGTAGCAGTGCGATCAGCGATGTCCCAGGCCCGCCAGGCATCACCATCCCGCCCGGCCTTGCTGTGACCGAGCGCCAAGCCAAGGTGCAACTGGCCCCACCGCGCAAGTTGCCCACCGCCCGTGGTCGGGTCAAGCAGTGCGGCTGCGTCGGTGAGCACCTGCTCTGCCGCGTCAATCTGCGCGGAAGACCGGTAGACATGGGCGTAGTACCAGGCTGCAACTGCGATTGCGGCAGGGTTGTCTGCCTCTTGAGCTGCGAGCATGGCTCGGTCCGCAGCCAGCCACACCAATTCGGGATGTGGCTGATGCGCGGTGTAGAGCTGGGCCAGATGGTAGGTGCGGGCGAGTTCGACGAGGGCAAGGCGACGGTCGTTGCCGTCGAGCCGTCGGGCGGACAGGCGGGCTGCATCGAGTATCCGGGGAAGGAGGGAAGCCACAGCCGTCCGTTCGGTGCTTGATTGATGCCACAGCATCCATGCCTGACTGACCTGGGCCCGTAGTACCTCGGCTGAGAGCACCTCACCCGCCGGTACGGTGGTTCGCTGCATTGCTGCGGCCACCGCTGGAATATCCGGATGGCCGGCTCGGGTCACCGATGCCACGGGCAGGGACTGATCGCCGGTGAGGTCGGCCAGGTCGCTGATCTTGAGTACCTCGGCCAAGCGCAGCAACATTGGCAGCCGGGGTGGTAGTAGGCGGCCCGCCTCGACAGCCTTTACCCATTCCGCGCTGCGCCCCACGAGTCCGCCAAGAACCGCACGGGTCTTGCCAGCCCGCTCACGATGCATCTTGATTCGTTGGCCGACTGTCAAGGTCATCGGCTCATCCTGGCTGTGCACGGTGCCCTCCCGTACGAGGCTGGCCGCCCTCTCTCATCGAGGACGTTCCTTGTAAGCGCACGGTACGTCCTATCGACGCCTACGGCTACCGCCTCAGCACGGAAGAGTTGGTCAAGAACCTTGCTCAGCTCGGAATGTCGAGCTGAGCGACTAGTCGTCATGGGCGTTACGGGCAGTGAAATCCGATTCGACAAAGTGCGTACGCTGGAACCACTAATGTGGCTATCAGTAAAGCGCTGAATGCTGACCATCTGCTGGTTGAAATTATCACGCCAACTCAAGCAACATCGATGCGTTCTGCCAGGGGTCGCAACTCCGGCCGTGTGGTCGGCGTTTCTCTGGTCAACAGTTCCCGTACCACCGCTCGCATCTGCATGTTCAGCGATGATTCCTCCGGCGCTTCCCGGTCGGCGCGTACCAGCATGTGCACCGCCGCCAGGTCGTCCCGCTGGACGGCGTACGCCCGTGCCAGATTCAGATAGTGGGAATGTCGACGCTCGACGCTCGGCGAGCCGGTCACATCGACCCGTTCACCGATCCGTAGGGCCTCGGCCGGACGGGACAGTTCCAGGGTGACGGCGGCGCGATGGATGCCCACGTTTGCTGGGCCGACAAACATGTGGTGGTAGGTCGTCTCGCCGGTGATGGCAGCGGCGTGTTCGGCCATGGACAGTGCGTCCTCGGCGTACCTCTCGTTGCGCAGCCGGGCGTGCTGGATGGCCGATAGCTGGTGTAGGCCGCCGACAACGGCGATGCGCTCCGGGTCCTGGTCATCGATGCGGTTGAGGTCCGTGATCGCATCGCGGCACAGCGCGGCCGACTCTTCAGCGTGGCCCCGGTTGGAGAGAACCTGCGCCATGTTCCAGGCTGCGGCCCCTCGATACAACGGGTCGTCGGCGGCTTGGGCGGCTGTCAATGCCCGATCAGCGGCAAGGATCGCCACGTCACCCGCCCCAACACGCTTGCCGAAGGAGCGTACGAGCAGATAGGGGTCGGCGGCGGCACGGTGCGCGTCGCGCAGTGCCTCGCCAGCCAGGGTGCCTGTAGCTGTACGGACCGCGTGGATGAGTTCGGGAAGCATCGGGGCGGTACGAGAGTAGCGCTGACCTGAACCAGACCAGGAGGTCCACGCGTAGTTGATCGTCTGGCGTAGTGCTTCGAGATCAAGCGCGGCGTCGGTTGCCGCCGGTGAATAGGCGTGCATCGCAGCCCGAATCGGCGCAACGCCCTCGTGCTCAGCGGGCTCGTCGGGGAGTTGTCCGACGGGAAGGCCAGTCAGCCGGTATAGATCGCGTACCCGGAGGATGCGGGCGATCTCGATCCAGTCGCCGAGACTGTTCACACTCCGTTCCCCGGATTCCCACTTTCTCCACGCGGATACGGTGCAGCCCTTGAGTTGGGCGGCAATCTCTTGGGTGAGGCCGGCGCGTTGCCGGTAGAGCTTGATGCGCTGCCCCGGTGTCATGCCTGGGTCGATGGTGGGATTCACGGCTCCTACCTCCTGCACGAGGCTGTCTGTCCAGCTCTGACAGTACTCGCGTTCGGCATGGCTTCTGGGTGAATGCAGCACCACTCCCCCCATCCGTTCGACGCGAGTCGACTATGGCTCGGAATCCCTTCCTACGGTTGCATTTTGGATCGTTCCGCCAGCCGGATGGCGTCATCGCGGATCGATGCCGGCGCCTCGGCAGCGAGTCGGGTAAGGATGTCTCGGGCGGCCGGCGAAAATCGGACTGTCTCCGGCGATGTGGCGTCGGCCTTTGCCAGCAGGTGGAGGGCGGCTTCCGGTGCTCCCTCCAAGTCGGCGCTTCGAGCCAACTCAACGTAGTGTCGGCCACGCCGCTCCGTGGACGGGATGGTGGCTGGGTCGAGCGAATAAGCTCGCCGCCGAGCCTCATCGGGCGCGCCCAGGTCAACCGCGCACATCACGGCGTACACCTCGACCAACGGTCGGGAAACCCGGGTCCGCAGGCCTACATAGTCGGCCGGAAGTGCCTGGTGCACGAGATTCCTGGCCGAGTCCCAATCAGCCCAGGCACTCTGATCGCCACTACGCGCCCGCGTCAACGCCGCACACAGATACAGGTCGGCCATCATCTCGATGTATTCGTTGGGCCCGTCGGCGACTCGGCTTTCGATGAGCGCTTGTGCCTCGCGAAGGCGTTCAAGCGCGTCCTCACTGCGTCCGGTGGCCCTCAGCAGGTGTGCCGCATACCAACTGGCCTGCGCCATCGCAAGCGGGTCGTCCGCATCCAAAGCGGCAGCCATACCCCGGTCCGCAGTCACCCAGACCAGTTCCCGATCCCCATGCCACGCCAGATACGCCTGGGCAAGGTGGTACGACTGCGCCAACAGAGCTAGTGACTTTCGGCGTTCTGCACCCTCATGGAGCCGGGCCGCCTTCTGCGTAGCGTCCAGCAGGTTCGGTAGGAGGAGTCCCACCTCCGTACGCTGCCGACGCGACGTATGCCACGTCTGCCATGCCGAGTCGATCGCGCCGCGCAGGTACTCGACTGTTGCAGGCTCGCCAGTCACGCTGAGCTGCCATGAGGTCAGTGCCCGACGGACATCTGTTACGGCGGGGTGGCTACGTCTGGTGTCGAGTGAGAGCGTGACTGTCGGCCCGTACAACTCGCCGAGGTCTCGGACGTTAAGGTGCGGGGCGATCCGCTGTGCGACTCGTAAGGTCAGCAACCGCCGGCCGGTTTCTACAAATTTGATCGTGGTTGCTGAAAGGTCGGCGAGTCCGGCAAGACGCTCGCGTGACAGGCCGGAGGCGCGCCGCAGCCGCTCAACACGTTGTCCTGGTGTCGGTTGTGATTGCTCTACCATTCTGCACCTCACCGAAGGTGGTACATCGTGTACCTAAGACAGTAGGTGGCGGGCCGCCCTGCGGCTACAAGAAATCGACAACGATTGACTGGTCAATGCAGCTCGTGTGGGTGTAGATGGTGCGGGCGGTACGTCTCGTAGGCGTCCCGTAGGTCTGCCGCCTCACTGATGCCGGTTTTTTCCACCGCGGCCAACAACTCTGTGGCTCGCCACCAGTTTGAAGGCACGACGCGGCCTGAGGTGATCGCCGCCGTTGCCACAGCACTGGCCTCGTCAGGCTTACCCGAGGTGAGTAGAGCGAGGCCGAGATCCATCCGCGCAGAGGCGTAACGTCGAGGACGGCTTGCACCCGCTGCGGCCATCTCGTTCACTACCGTCCGCGCGTATTCCTCTGCTGCCGGGTCGCCTGCCCAGGCGAGGGTGGTCGCGATGTAGGCGGATGCCTTGGCAGGATCGTACTGATAGTGATGTTCCGGCCGATCTGGAGTGGGCAACGGCGAGACCAGTGCCTCAACCCGATCTAGGACGCGACGGGTTTCCCGCTGATCTTTCATCCGAGCCCACGCTCGCGCCTCCTGGGCGGTGGACTGGATGTGTGCTGAGCTGCCCTTCGGAGCGACAGCTTGAGCCTGCCGAGACAGAGCCAGCGCTGCCGAATAGTCGCCGGTAGTCAGTACGTCCCATGCCCGAGTTTCCAGCCACCACGCCTGGATCTCGTTATGTTCGGCGTGCTCGGCAAGATCGGCGGCTGCCGCCAGGTGGGCATCTGCTGCCGTACGGTGCCGCAGGTCGATGTGCAGGGTGGCCCGAAGGAGCGACAACCAGCCACCGGCCACGACCAGTCGGCGATGCTGGTCCAGCGTGGCACGGGCATCGAGGAGGCGGCTGACGTACGCCTGGTACCGACGAGTCATCGGCAGTAGCGCAGCGGGCAGGGTGGTTGCATAGGCGCTTGCCATGTTGTCGACGGCGGACTCGATCCGGTCGAGCGTCTCGGCGCTGACATCACTGGCCGCTACCCGCTGGGCGAGTTCCAAGGCGTCAGACTCGTCGGCGACGCTTGCCGGCTGGCTGGGCGTGGCCACGAGGGCAGCAAGCTGTCCGCCGCCGCGAAGTAGTCGATCTAGCTGCTCAGCGATCTCCGGACTCGGTTGCTTCTTTCCTGACTCCAACTCCTGCAGGTGGCTTTTTGATCGATAGGAGAGTGCGCTCAAGCCGCGAAGGCTCAGGCCGCTGGCCTGGCGAAGCCTCTGGAGTTCGGCTGGGAACCTCGGATCAACAGGTGTTTTGTTGTGACGCGCCATGGCACTGTGCCTTCCCAGGGACGGCTGGGGCAACTGGCCTGACGAGTCCTATCCCCGACGGGCAGCCCTATCGGAAGGTACACCCAATGTTGCTCTCTGCGTGGTTGGTGTTTAGGGCAGCGAGCGTAACGAGTTCACGAAAGGCATCGCCTGTCCGGAAAACGCTCAGTAACGCGGCGTTGCAGGATCTTCGCCCGAAGAACAGTCATTGAAGCCACGTAGTCGATGTAGCACTTCAGCGGTCGGGAAACCATGCTGTTCAGGCTGTCGAGTTGCCTCGTCTGCGCTCCCGCTTCCTCGTGCGGCTGCTCCGGCCATGCCCGTCGTTCTGACTCTCCTTGATCACTCGGGCTGCCGCTGGCAGGGCTATCTGACCAGATGTGTCGAGAGCTGGGCATCAACTGCGGCCAGGTGAATCCGCAAGGTTGGCATCCTGCTGCTACCGATGACGTAGGCGACCAATCGTAGGTGCAGAAGTGGACAAACTGACTATTCGTCAGTGCACGGTTGTCATCAGCGGTATCCAACCGGGCCCGCCAGTCACAGAGCAAAGGAACTTTGCCTGGACCGATGTGCCGGAGCCGTCCTGCGTTTCGACGGATCCGGTGACGGCGTAGACCGAGCTGGACTCGCTGACCATGACGTTGGAGTACTTTGCCGTTGTTGGATTCGCCAGCAGTGGAGGTATGAACTTCTCCTGGCAAGCACGTATCGCGTCCGCGCCGAGGTCAGCGTTCTCGCTTAGATCGGGCCCCTCGCTGACCTCACGTATGAAAACGACAAGGCAGAAGCCGGCGACCGCCATGCCGAGCGATCGAGCGATCGCCTTCAACTTCGCCGACTCCGTAGACTCAGACACGCTGGGCACCCTATCGTGCGTCTGTTGTGGACGCTCTCAGCCAATCGGCGGTTGGTTCCAGACAGAGGGGTGACTACTTCTTCTTCCTGGCCGCAGTCACTGCCCACCAGACGCCGCCCGCAATGAGGGCGACTGACGCGAGACAGCAGAGCAGCGTGGCGACATGCCACGGCCTGATAGCACCCATGGCGGCTGACTCTATCGGCTTCCGTCCAACAGCGCTGACCGCTGATCGATGGAGGATCTCGACGACTGCCAACCAGGAGCCGGCGCGGCGGCTCCTGGTCAACTCGGCGATCATGCCCCTGACTCCGGTGGCTCTTCAGCTCACCGCCTGCTTCACGAGCGCGGCGATCCTGGCCTCGTGATCGGCGGTCAGCTCGGACAGTGCGAAATAGGTTGGCCACAGGGTGCCCTCGTCGAGGTTCGCCTCGTCACTGAAGCCGAGCACCGCATACCGCGTCTTGAACTTCGCCGCACTCTGGAAGAAGCAGACCACCTTGCCGTCGCGGGCGTACGCCGGCATTCCGTACCACAGCTTGGCTGTGAGGACCGGTGCGCTGGCCTTGATCACGGCGTGCAGCCGTTCGGCGATCACCCGGTCGGACTCCGACATTTCGGCGATCTTCGCGAGCACTTCGCCTTCGGTGTCGGCCTTGGCGCTCCGCCGAGTGCTCTTCTTCAGCTCCTTGGCGCGGTCCTTCATTGCGCTGCGCTCCTCGGCGGTGAAACCGTCGTACTTCTCGCCCTTCGCGGTGGTGGCCTTCGCGGTGGTGGTTTTCGTGGTGGTCGACATGACAACTTCCTCTCTGTTGCGGGTGGCTCGGGGCGGCACCGGGTGTTTCAGCGGTGATCGACTTCTTTGGTCCTGATGAGCAGCAAGGTCAGGGTCACCACTTGCCCGCCTGCTGGCGGGTGGGCAGGTTGAGCCGGTTGAAGGCGTTGGTGATCGCGATGTTGAGCAGCAGCGCGGCCAGTTCCTTCTGGTCGAAGTGCTTGGCGGCCACGTCCCACACCTGGTCCGGCACCGGGTCCGGCCGGTCCGCCAGCCGGGTCACGGCCTCGGTCAGGGCCAGCGCGGCGCGCTCCTCGTCGCTGAACCAGGGCGTCTCCCGCCACGCGGCGACGGCGTGCACCTGGTCCGCAGTCGCGCCGTGCTGGTGGGCCTGGTGGGCGCCCCCGGCCACACACGGGCCGCAGCCGTTGATCTGGCTGGCCCGCAGGTGGGTCAGCGCCAACAACTTGCCGTCCACCCCGGCGCCCGAGATGGCCCTGTTGACGGCCATCAGGGCCGGCATCGCCTCCGGGATCAGAACCGCCGGGTTCGGCATGCGCTCGGTCGACATCGCTTCTCCTTGGTCGTGGGTGTTTCTGCGTCGTGGGTGTTTCCGACAGGAGTCATCCGACCATCGGCGCGCCGGGGCCCGCGCGGTCCGTGGGACACCGTGGGACACCTGGAACCCGGTCTAGCAGCGCAAACGCAACGCCGATCCGTTCCCCTGCACCGGGACAGGTACGGTGTTTCACGTGTCCAGCCCCCAGGAGCAACTGGTGGCTCAGCTCGCCCGGATCAAGGAAATGAGTGGGCTCAGCCTGCGCGCCCTCGCCGGTCAGGCGGGTCTGAGCAGTTCGTCGCTGTCCCGGTACCTGACCGGTCGGCTCGTGCCGCCGTGGGAGGCCGTGGTGGCGCTGTGTCGGGCCGTGGGCCGTGACCCCCGGCCACTCCGCACGATGTGGGCCGAGGCTGCCAAGGCCGGCGCGGCGCCCGCCCCGCGCCGCAACGACCTGCCGGCCGACCTGTTCGACTTCACCGGCCGGGAGGCGGAGTCCGCGCTGGTCGAAGAGCTGCTGCGCACCGCGGGCGCGGTCGCGATCGACGGTATGGCAGGCGTGGGCAAGACCAGTCTGGCCGTTCACGTGGCCCATCGGCTCGCCGCCACGTATCCGGACGGTGGGCTCTACCTCGACCTGTACGGCTTCACCCCGGGCCAGGAGCCGCTGGAGCCGCAGGCCGCGCTCGGCCGGCTCCTGGGCGCGTTGGACATCACCCACCCCCCGGCCGGTGCCGCCGAACGCGCGGCGCTCTGGCGGTCGGAGCTGTCTCGTCGGCGCGCACTCGTCGTACTCGACAACGCGGTCGACGCGGAACAGGTGCGCCCGCTGCTCCCCGGCGCGGGGAAGTCCAGGGTCCTGATCACCAGCCGCCATCGGCTGGTCAGCCTGGACGGGGTGCCGCCGGTGTCCCTGGAACCACTGGCCGACGCCGACGCGGCGTACCTGTTCGGCCGGGCGGCCGGGCTCACGCTCAGCGAAGAGGAAGCAGTCAGCCAGGTGCTGGGGCAGTGCGGCGGGCTCCCGCTGGCGCTACGGATGGCGGGGGCACGGCTTCGCCACCGCCCCGGCTGGACCGTGGCGGTGCTGGCCGAGCGGCTACGCGACAACGCCGGCCGTTTCGACTCCGTGTTCGGCATGTCGCTCCAGCAGCTCGACGCGGTCCAGCGCCGCATGTTCCGGCTGCTGGGCGTGGTGCCCGGCGCGGACTTCGACGCGGAGGTGGCGGGCGCGCTCGCCGAAATGCCGCCCGACCGGGTCGGCGCGGTGCTGGAGGAACTGGTCGACGCCCACCTGGTCCAGGAGCTTTCACCCGGGCGTTACCGGATGCACGACCTGATCCGGCGGTACGCGGCGGACCTCGCCGCCGACGAGGAGCCGCAGGCCGAAGCTGCCCTGCGCCGGGTCCTGGGCCACTATCTGGCGCAGGCGGTCGCCCACGATCGGACGCTGCCCTCGCCGCACCGGCGGGAACCCTCGCCCGGCGACCCGGCGAAGGCCATGGCCTGGTTCGAGCTTGAGTACGTCAACCTGGTCGCCTGTTTCGACGCCGCCGTACGGGTCGGTGCGGACGAGGTGGCGGTCGAACTGCCGCAGGCCATGCGGGTCTGGTTCTTCCGGCACCGCGGAACCGACGACCAGGTACGCCTGCTCGAAGGTGCCGCAGCCGCTGCGGCACGTCTCGGCCGCGACCAGCAGCGGGCTTCGCTGCTCGCGGACCTCGGCTTCGCCCGTGCCGCCGCCGGACGCCTCGCCGAGGCGCTCTCCGCCTACGAACTGGCCGAACAGTCCGGGCCGGACGACGAAGAGCTTGCAGCTGGTCTGGCGCTGCGCATCGGCTTCGTGCGCCGGGACCTGGGTGACCTTGAAGCGGCGCAGGCGCACTTCCGGCGGGCACGCGAGCTGTTCGAGAAGATCGGGCACCGCGCCGGGCAGTCCCAGGCGCTGGCCTTTGACGGGTGGGTGACACTGCACCTCGGTCGGCACAGCGAAGCCGTCGAACTCGCCCGGGCATCCGTCGCGCTGGTCGACGGGCCCGCCCAGATCACCGGGCTGGTCACCCTCGGTGTCGCATTGGCACCGTACGACCCGGTGGAGTCGCTGCGTACGCTGCATGACGCGTTGCGGCTGGCCGAGCAGAACAACCTTCAACACAACCAGGCGTGGTGCCACAACCATCTCGGTGTCGCGCTGCGTGTCATGGGTTCACCCGAAAAGGCGCTCGAACACCATCAGCGCGCCTTCGAGCTGCTGGAACCGCTGGCCGAGGTGCAGCTGGAGATCGACTGCCTGCACTCGTACGCCGAGACGTGCCGCGCGGCGGGTCGCTATGACGAGGCGCTGGCGCTGCTCGACCGGACCATCGAGCTTGCGTGTGAGCTGGGTCGGCCGTACGACGAGAAGCTCGCCCGTGCGGCGCGGGAGAGCGTGGCGCGGGAGCTCGTGCGCGCCGGCTGCTGAGCCGGCGTAACCGTCCGTAGGCGCTACCGACCGGGGGTGGAGCTGGGTACACCCCCATCGGGCGTCTGGCCTCATTCTGCGCGGACCTCGAAATTTCTACCGTCGTTGGTATGTCAGTCATCGAGGTCACGAACCTGCAGAAGCGCTACGGCGACCACGTGGCCGTAGCGGATGTGTCGTTCAGTGTGGACGAGGGCGAGATCTTCGGGATTGTCGGCCCGAACGGTGCCGGCAAGACGACCACCGTGGAGTGCATCGAGGGGCTCCGCTCACCGGATGCGGGATCCGTACGGGTGCTGGGCCTGGATCCGAGCCGGGACCGTACGGCGGTGCGCCAGAAGCTGGGCATCCAACTCCAGGAGAGCCAACTGCCGGACCGGATGAAGGTGTGGGAGGCGCTCGACCTGTACAGCTCGTTCTATCCGAACCCCGCCGACTGGCGGGAGTTGATGGACGAGCTGGGTCTGACCCCGAAACGAAACGCGGTGTTTGCGAAGCTCTCCGGTGGCCAGAAGCAGCGGCTGTCGATCGCCCTCGCGCTGGTCGGCAACCCGTCGGTGGCGATCCTGGACGAGTTGACCACGGGGCTCGACCCACAGGCGCGACGCGACACGTGGGAGCTGATCCAGCAGGTACGGGCGCGCGGCGTCACGGTCGTACTGGTTACCCACTTCATGGACGAGGCGGAGCGCCTGTGTGACCGGTTGGCGGTCATCCGGGCCGGCCAACTCGTCACCATCGACACCCCCAAGAACCTGATCGCCGATGCCCGGGTGCCCGGCGTCGAACGTCCCACCCTCGAAGACGCGATCCTCGCCCTCACCTCTCCCCGGAGCCTCTGATGACCGCCCTGGCCAAGATGATCCGCGTCGAAACGAAACTGTTCCTCCGGGAGCCCGTCGGCGCGTTCTTCGGGATTGCGTTTCCGGCTGTACTGATCCTCGTGCTCGGCCTGGCCATGCCGGGAATGCGGGATCCGGTGGAGGAGATGGGCGGCCGGCCTGGCATCGAGCTCTACCTGCCGATCACGATGGCGCTGGCCATCGCGACGGTGACGATGGTGACGCTGCTGAACGTGCTGGCCAACTATCGGGAGCGGGGTGTCCTGCGTCGACTGTCGACCACCCCGGTCTCGCCAATGACGTTGCTCGGCGCGCAGTTGATCGTGAATGTCGTTGCGCTGCTGATCGGTTGCGGCCTGGCCTGGCTGGTGGCGGCGATCGCGTTCGACGTTCCGCCGCCCGGAAACGTGCTTGGCTTCGTGCTTGCATTCACTCTCGGGTCCACTGCCATGTGCGCCGTCGCCCTGCTCGTGGCAGCCGTCACGCCGAGCGCCCGGGCATCGTCGGGGATCGGCTCGCTGATCTACTTCCCGATGATGTTCTTCGCCGGGGTGTGGACGCCGGGGCCGCTGATGCCCGACCTGGTACGGAAGATCGCCGACTTCACCCCGCTGGGTGCCGCGTCCCAGGCCGTGCAGGATGCGTGGGTGGGCTCGTGGCCCACGCTGCTGCACCTGGTCGTGATGGCGGCGTTCACCGTGGTGCTGGGCGGAGTCGCCGCCCGCAACCTCCGCTGGGAGTGAATTCACGGAGGACACGTCGACAAGGCCCGGCCGGATGTCAGACCCCGGCCGGGTCGAGCAGCATCCGTCAGGTGTTGGCCATCCTCACCCGCCACCTGACTCGGCGGATTACGACCGGCGATGGCATACGACGTAGTGGCACTACGAGAAAACCTCGAACGGCTCGTGGAGCGTGTCCCCGGCCAGAAAGCGGGGAAGAAGCTCGGGTAACGACGACGGAAAGAACCTCGTCGACGCGTGTGCGATCTCAGCGGGTGGCCACCACCGGTAGCCCTGATGGGTGTCGGTCTCGTCGGAGGCAAGCGCCATCGGAACAACGAGAGGCGCCAATGTTCCCACTGCGGCGTGAAAGATCGACTCGTCCTGGATGCGGCGCACTCCGGCATGCAGGAACGTCACGGACCGGAACCATCGGGGCGCAGAGAAGCTCCCTGTGTCAAGTCGTAGGCCGGTCTCCTCGTACAACTCTCGTTGGGCGGCTTCGACCAGTGTCTCGCCGGTCTCGATGCCTCCCCCGGGGAGCTCCCAACATGAGCCAAAATCAGGATGAAGTGGCTCGTTGATGCATAACAGCAGCACCTGCCCACCGGAGTCGGTCAAGACCACCCGTACCGCAGAGCGCCGTAGCACCGCTTCCGAGCCATATGCCGCCCCGGTGCTTTCTCCATCGGATCTGCGCTCCTGAGCCGGTCCGTTCACCGCTCCACTCTAACGATTACCGAAGGCCCACGATCGATCATGGTGTTCGCCAGAGTTCCGAACTCACCATCAAGACAGGTCCAGCAAACCGACGAAAAGATTCGGCGCTACCGCCCCAATCGGCATGAGCGTATCCACGCCGTACGCTGCACCTGGTTGTGCTGGTCGCGTTCGCCGTGTGCACCCGCAACAAAAGCGCCCCCGCGTACCGGGGGCCAACTCTGCCCGTGGGGACGACCCGCAAGCTGTCCGCCCACTCCAACCGCTCAGCACATCCGCAACTGGTCGCGGAGGATCCGGGCAACGTGCGCCATCAGCGCTTCCGCGCCGGGTTGCACCACGGCCGGCACCCGGGACTCGGTGAGGGCGGCGACGGCGAACACCTGCCCGTCAGCGTGCTCGACGACCCCGACCTCGTGTCGGAGATTGAGCAACGTGCCGGTCTTCGACGACCATCGGGACGCGTCGGAGCTGAAGTCGGGGGCCAGTCGCTGGCGCAGCACGTTGTCTCCCATCAGCTCGCGGACCCGTGCCGCGACCGAGGGCTGGATCGTCGTCGGCCGCCACAGCCCCTGCACCAAGTCCACGAAAGCCCGCGCCGATCCGGTGTTGGCGCGGCTGACGTCGAGCTGTGCCACCGGGTGTCCGTGTCCCGCTGTCGTGGCCCCGATGGCGAGGGAGTGGGCGAGATGCGCCTCCGTCGGGGTGAACCGTTCGGCCGGCGTCTCGGTGAGTTCCCGGCCGAGATGGCGTACCGCGATGCCGTCGTAGCCGAGTCGCCGTAACTCCGCGGTGACCACGGCGGGCGGGGTGAGGGCGAACAGGGCGTCCGCCGCGATGGTGTCACTGATTGCAATGCTGAGATAGAGCAGGTCGTCGAGCGCGACGGTGGCCGGATGCCGGAACTTGCTCAGACCGGTCGGCCCTGGCGCGGCGATACGGCCGGGCTGCACCACGACCGGTGTGGCGGCGTCAAGTTCGCCCCGTTCGACGCGCTCCAGTGTGGCGATCGCGAGCGGTATCTTGACCAGCGATGCGACTGGGAACTCCACCTCGGCGTCGATCTCGAGTTCGTCACCGGTGTCGAGGTCGCGTACCAGGAACGAACCGCGCAGACCGGCGTCGCGCAGTGTCTCCCGCGCGTCGCGCAGGACCTTGGCCACCCCCACCGTTACGCCCCGCCGCTCGGCACGGTGTCGCTTGGCATGTCGTTGCCCAGCGTACCGAGGCAGCGCCCGATCGCGGCGGGCAGGAGAGCCCGGATCCGCTGGGCGTCCTCACGCAGTCCGGCTGCGACGTCGTAACCGCGGACCAGCTCCAGCTCGCCGATCGGCCGCCAGTGCAGGCCCAACTCGTCAGCCTGACTCGGCGAGCAGAGCAGGAGGTCGGTCGAGTCAATCACCTCGGCAGCGGCGGCAACGAGCGAGGTCGCCACGACCACCTGGGCGGGTTGGAGTCCGACAGCGTCCCGTAGCCGGATCATCCGGTCACGGACGTGGGGCACGTCGTCCTCCGGTTGGATCCAGATGCAACGTCGGCGCGCGTCCCGGTTGGCGCGGCCCGCTCGTAGGGTCTCCACGTAGATCGTCGAGGTGCGCGGGTCGGCGTTACCGGCCAGCCCCAACGGCACCCGCCAGACTCCCTCGTTCAGCGGCACCGCGACGAGCGCGGCTCGTACCTCCAGGGTGCGGGCGAGCTCCATGCGTTCGCTTGGCGCGGCCGGGTGCAGGTCGAGGTTCAGGTCGTGTCGGCGTCCGTCGGCGACGAGCCGGGCCAGCAGGCGTGGGGTCCCGATCGCGGGTACGGCCAGCCGGAAGGGCCTCAGCTTGGCGCGTTCGGCATCGTGCTCCATTGCCTCGGCGAGCTCGACGAGGCGCCTGGCCGACGGCAGTATCTCCCGGCCGAACGGCGTCAGCGTGACGCTCCGCGAGGAGCGGTCGAACAGCCGGGCTCCGAAGTGCTCCTCGAGTGCCGCGACGCGCCGGCTGGCGACGGACTGGGGGATCCGTGCCGCAGCGGCCCCGACCGTGAAGCTGCCGTACCCACTGACGGCCACAAATGCCTTACAGGCCGCGACGACATCCACGACGGCCGAGTCTATGCCAATTCAGCATTGATTCCGACATTACTGTCTTGGACGGCATCCGTTGTCGGGTGTGAGGCTCCTCCCTGACAGCGGCCAACCGACCGGTACGGCCGTCAACCGACGAACGGATAGCAACGATGAGGTTCAGCCTTGCCCGACCCGCTGCCCGGCGGGTCGCCCTCGCGGTCGCGGCCGCACTCGTACTTGGCCCGCTCGTCGCCTGCCAGTCATCCGGTACCCCGACTCCGTCCCCATCCAGCTCACCCACGCTCTCGACCACGGCGGCAGCTGCCGAGTTCGGTCGTCTGGAGACCAAGTTCGACGCCCGCCTTGGTGTCTACGCCATCGACACGGGATCCGGTCGCGCCGTGGAACACCGCGCCGACGAACGGTTTCCCTACACGTCGACGTTCAAGGCGCTAGCTGCGGGCGCGGTCTTGGCCGTGACGTCAACGGCAGAGCTCGACCGCAAGATCTCGTATACCCGCGCCGACCTCGTTCCCTACTCGCCCATCACCGAGAAGCACGTGGACAACGGCATGACGCTCCGCGATGTGGCCGACGCCGCGGTGCGGTACAGCGACAACACGGCCGGCAACCTGCTGTTTAGGCAGCTCGGCGGTCCGGAGGGCTTGGAGAAGGCGCTGCGTGGTCTCGGTGACCAGGTCACCGAGGTCGACCGGCTCGAAACCGCACTCAACGAGGCCATCCCCGGCGACACGCGGGACACGAGCGCACCCCGCGCCCTGGGCACGGATCTCCAGAAGTACGTACTCGGCGACGCGCTCTCCACCGAAGACCGCGCCGTGCTGACCGGTTGGCTGCGGGGGAACACGACGGGGGACAAGTGCATCCGGGCGGGCGTTCCGGCCGGCTGGGTGGTCGGCGACAAGACCGGTGCCGGCGAGTACGGCACGCGTAACGACATTGCCGTGGCGTGGCCGCCCAACGGCGCTCCCATCGTGCTCGCGATCATGTCCACGCGGGACGAGAAGGACGCCACCCGCGACGACGCGCTGATCGCCCAAGCCACGACGGCCGCCGTCACGGCGCTGACCGGCCAGCCCGCTTCTCGATGATGGCGTCCGCCATGATCGATGCACGACTCGGCCGCCGCTGGTTCCCGGCACCGTTGCCAGTGCTGCCCCGGCCACCGTGGTCCACGGCACCATCGATCTTCGAGTACTACGGCGGACCGTAACGGTACGGGTAGCGACTGACTCGGCCACGACATGCCCGTGACGGACAGCGAGGACGATGCACAGCATGTAATGCCGACGAGGTGCCTGGCCAGCGGAAATAGCGGGCCGGGTGCCTCTGTCGTCACCCGGCCACGTAACCGGCGTGCGGCCGGCGAGGCGCTTCGCTGTCGTGATGCGACGGAGTGAATGAGACGACAACTGAGACGGGAGCGACCGTAGAGACGATTCAGGGCCGGTCCCCGGTGGGGCCCGACCCTGTCGTTCGTACTGCTCAGATGAGCGGAGGATACGAGATTCGAACTCGTGAGGGTGTTAACCCAACACGCTTTCCAAGCGTGCGCCCTAGGCCTCTAGGCGAATCCTCCGTGGGACAGGATACAGGCTTCCGGCGAAGAACCCAGCCCGCCACCCATGAAGATCGACAAGTCGACCAGGTACAGTGGTTGCACCCCCCGTGCGGCGTGTATCTCGTGAACCTCCCCAGGGCCGGAAGGCAGCAAGGATAAGCGGGCTCTGACGGGTGCACGGGGGGCCTTTGCGTTCCAGCCCCAACCCGCTGCACCGGCCCGTGGACCGGGCCACTGTCCCGGTAGGGCGACCGCCGAGCCGGACAGACGGCACCAAACAGCCTCCTGCCGCCACAGAACGACCGACAACCAGTCCGTTGCTGGCGGGGGAGAGTGGCCGACGACGGCAGGGCAGCGGAGAATGGCCCGGTCGAGAGGAGGCGGAGGAGTGGCACTGGCGCTCTACCGCAAGTATCGCCCGCGTACGTTCGCCGAGGTCATCGGCCAGGAACACGTCACCGAGCCGTTGTCGCAGGCACTGCGGAGCGGGCGGCTCAACCACGCCTATCTCTTCTCCGGCCCGCGTGGCTGCGGCAAGACCTCCAGCGCCCGGATCCTGGCCCGCTCGCTCAACTGTGAGAAGGGCCCGACCCCCGAGCCCTGCGGCACCTGTGACTCCTGCCGGGCCTTGGCCAGCGACGGGCCCGGCTCGATCGACGTACTGGAGATCGACGCGGCCAGCCACGGTGGCGTGGACGACGCCCGCGAGCTACGCGAGAAGGCGTTTTTCGCGCCGGCCAACAGCCGCTACAAGATCTACGTCATCGACGAGGCGCACATGGTCTCGTCGGCCGGCTTCAACGCCCTGCTGAAGCTGGTCGAGGAGCCCCCGGAGTACGTCAAGTTCATCTTCGCCACGACCGAGCCGGAGAAGGTGCTCGGCACGATCAAGTCGCGTACGCACCACTATCCGTTCCGGCTGATCCCGCCGAGTGTGCTGCGGCCACACCTCGAACAGCTCTGTGCGTCCGAGGGCGTCAAGGTCGAGCCGGCGGTTTTCCCGCTGGTCGTACGGGCCGGTGGCGGCAGCGCCCGGGACAGCCTGTCGGTGCTCGACCAGTTGATCGCCGGGGCGGGACCGGACGGCGTCACCTATTCCCGCGCGGTGGCCCTGCTCGGCGTCACCGATGCGAGCCTGATCGACGAGATGTGCGACGCCCTGGCCGCCGGGGACGGGGCTGCCGCGTACGCCACCGTCGACCGGGTCGCCGAGGCCGGGCACGACCCCCGCCGGTTCGCCTCGGACCTGCTCGAACGGCTGCGTGACCTGATCGTCCTGCGGCAGGTGCCGGACGCGGTGGCCAAGGGTCTGGTCGACGGCCCGGCCGACCAGATCGAACGGATGGCCGCGCAGGCCGAGCGGCTCGGCCCGGCGACGCTGTCCCGCTGTGCCGACATCGTGCACAACGGCCTGGTCGAGATGCGGGGCACCACCGCACCCCGCCTGCTGCTGGAGCTGATCTGCGCCCGGATGATGCTGCCCGGCGCGGAGGACGCCACCGGCGGGTTGTTGCAGCGGCTGGAACAGATGGAACGGCGGCTGGCGAATTCGGGCGGGCAGATCCTGACGGCCGCCGCCGCGTCCGCGCCGGTTGCGGCCCCCGCTCCCGTACGACCCGAGCCGGCAGCCGCCGCACCGGCAGCTGCGGC
>NZ_JBHTMP010000101.1:0-16296 GCF_042679305.1 Micromonospora sonneratiae
GGTCGCGGTCGCCGCCGCCGTGGCGGCCGGCTGCATCACCGCCGGAGTCGACGCGAGGCAGCCGATCCGGGTCGCGCCGGTCGTCATCGTGCTCAGCCTCGGGCTCCTGGCCCGACACTCGTTGGGTGCGGGCGGACTGGCGCAGGCGACCTTCCGGCTCCGCGCCGCCGCCGAGCCTGCGGCCAGGTCCGAACGGCTGATCACCGTGGCCGAGGAGTACCTGCGCGGCGGACTGATCGGGCTGGCCACTGTCGCGGCTGGCTGTGCCGCGTTCCTGATCGGCACGGGCGGTACGCCGGATGTGGCCCTCGGCGCGGGGGTGGCGCTGCTGCTGTGGACGCGCTCGCGACTGTTCGAGCAGGCCGGACATGTCCTGCCGCTACGGCTGGCCGCGGTGGCGGCACTCCTGACCGGGGCTGCCCGGCTGCTGGCTGCCCTACCCGCCTGGGGACTGATGGTGGGTCTGCTGACCCTCGCCGCCGTGACGGTCTGGGCAACCGGCAGCGGCAGCGGGTTCCGCTGGCCCGGTCGATGGCTCCGGCTCGGCGAGTTGGCCCTGGCCGCAGTGATGGCAGCCGCGCTGGCCGCAGCGGTCGGTCTGCTCGACTTCGACTTCACGACGAGGCAGGCCGGATGAAGCGGTGGTTTCCCGATCCGACCGAGATCACCGCAGAACGTGCCGCCGCAGAGAAGCTCCGGCAGTTGCCAGCCACACCACGGGTGGTGGCGCTCTGCTCCGGTGCCGGCGGAGTGGGCACGACATCGGTCGGTACGGGCATCTCCGCGACGCTCGGCACGCTGTGGCCGGACCGGGTCGCGTACGCCGGTTTTGCGGCCGCACCACAACTGTCCGGTGTGTTCACCACCCCGGATCCGGTGTGGACGGACGGGTTCGACCCGGCGGTGGTGGAGCAGCTCACAGCCCGGTTCGCCGTGGTGATCCTGGACATCGGGGCGCAGGCCGATCCCACCGCGCGAGCACTGCTGAAGACGGCGGATCGACTGCTCGTCGTCACCGACGCGACCGGACGCGGTCGGCAGCGGGCACTTGCCCGGACCGACGAGGTCGGGCCGACGATCCGGGACACCGTGGTGGTGGGTCGCGGCCCCGAGGGACCGGGCGTCCTCGGCGTACCGCACGACAGGGCCCTACAGCAGTTGGACGACGGACTCCTCGACCGGGTCCGTCCGGCGACCCGTCGCGCTTTCCTCACAATCGCCGCCTGGTGTCTGTAAACGTAGGCGTGCAGTTTCACCACCGGCAGGAAAAGTCTATTAACAGTAATAACCATCTACATTCCACACCCGGCGCTACCTGCATCGATGCAGGCACACACAGTTCGACGAAAACGACGGCTTTTGCTGGCAGCGCAGGCCGCGATAAGCTGCCGCGCGGCCACACCTGCATACGCTGCGGAGGCAACGATGAAGCTGCACCGGCTGACAAAGGGCTACGCGGCGGGAGTGGGAGCAGCGGTACTGGCACTGGCAGCCACCGTCTTCGCGGTCGGTGCCACCGCACAGCAGCCATCGGTCGTCGATGGTGCCTCGTGGCTGTGGAGTCGCGACACCGGCGAGGCCACCCAGGTCAATGCCGTCTCGGGAATCGTCGCGTTGCGCCAGCCGATGATCGACGCGCAGGGCCACCGGGTCCAGATCAGTCAGAGTGACCAGTACGTGATCCTGCACGACCTGGACACCGGTCGGGTCACCTCGATCGACCTGGCCCGGCTGGGTTTCTCCGGCTCCCTGGAGTTGGGTGTCGAGGAGGATACCGCGCTGCTGCTCGACAAGGCGATGGCGGTCCTGGTCGACCGCACCAGGGGCATCGTGCGCCCGGTCGACCCGGCCAGCCTGCAGGCCACCGGCGAGCAACTCCGCCTGCCCGCCCCGCTGGTCGGTGGTGGATTCGACCGGTCCGGACGGCTGTGGTTGAGCGTTCCGAGCCAGGGCACCGCGATCGCGCTCGGTGTGGAGAACGGAAAGTTGAAGGTGGAGCAGACCGAGGGGGTGACCGTTCCCGGTCGCGCCCAGGCGATGTCGGTGCTCGATGACGGCGTACTCGTCGCCGACCGCGGCGGCGACACGATCGCCGTCGTCAACCGACAGAGCACCCGGAAGATCAAGTCACCCGTTCCACTCGCCAGCGCGATCGTGCCGACCCGTACGGTCGGCTCGACCGCGGTGATCACCGTGCCGGACGAACGGAAGATCGTCACGATCGGCAACGTGGCGGCCGGCGCACCGGTGGAGACCATGCCCCTGCCGGTCAAGGGCGAGCCGCCACAGCCCGCCGTCACCTTCGGCAACCGGGTGTACGTACCCGATCAGTCAGCCGGCAAGGTGAAGGTCTACAAGACGGACGGCGCCCCCGCCGGCACGATCAACGTCGGCCAGTCGCAGACGCCGATGGAGCTGGAGGTCCGGGAGGACTTCCTGTTCATCAACGCCCCGGAGGCCGAGACCGCAGTGATGGTCGACGACGATGGCAAGGCCTCCACCGTGCGCAAGTACGATCCGGAGCCGACCAGGACTCCGACCCCGGACGCCACCACGTTGCCCTCCGGGCAACCCACCGCCCCCGGCGAGCCGCTACCAGCCCCGACCCCGACCGTCACCCCGACCCAGGTGCCCGTACAGCCGCAGCGCCCCGGGCCACCGGTTCCGGTCACCGCGCTGGCCGGTGACGGCGAGGTACGGGTCTCCTGGGGTCGGGCGAAGCGCGGATCGGCGCCGGTGCGCAGCTACACAATCACCTGGGAGGAGGACGGTGGCGGCCGGGTCCAGGTCGACGGCGACGTACTGCACAGGACGATCAAGGGCCTGACCAACGGCACCACGTACCGGTTCCGGGTCTTCGCCACGAACTCGGTCGGGGCCGGACCCCCGGCACTGTCCCAGGCGGTGACCCCACGGGCCACCACCCCGCCGGCCACTCCCGCCGCCCCGCGGGCGACCAGCGAACTCAACGACGCCGGTCTTCCGACCGGCGCGGTCGAGGTGAGCTGGGCAGCCGTACCGCAGGCCGCCGACTACGTCGTAACACCGATCATGGAGGGCGAGGCCGGCGTCAACCCGCCGCAGACGGTCTCCGGAACCACGGCCAGGTTCCCCGGCCTCACGGCCGGCCGGAGCTACACGTTCACCGTCACGGCCCGCAACGCGGCCGGACGGGCATCGGAGGCCAGCCCGCCGAGCGCGCCGATCCGGATCCACTATGCACCTGGCGCACCGAGCGGTGTCTCCGGCCAGCAGAGCGGCGCGAACACGTACCGCATCAAGTGGAACGCCGCCAAGGCGAACGGCGTTCCGGTCACGTCCTACACAGTGCGCAACAGCAGCGGCACCGTGTTGGCGCGGGTCGGCGGCTCCACCCTGACCGCCGACGTCACCGCCACCGGTCTGACCTCGGTCACGGTGACCGCCGGCAGCAGCAACGGGGACAGCCGGCCCGGGACCGGCCAGGTCCGGGCCGCCGCCGCACCGCAGGTCAAGATCGTGTCGACGAGCGCCGAGATGGACTCGATCACCGTCCGGTTCACCGTCGACGGTGGGGCGGCGACCACCACCTGCCAGGTCACCGTGGGCACCCGCACCGTCGACTCCTGCACCTCGCCGGTGACGGTGAACGGGCTGACCCCGGACACGGCGTACCCGGTGCGCGTCAGGGCGACGAACTTCGCCGGCCCCGGCGAGGCCAGCACCAACCAGCGCACCGAATCGGTGACCTACGGGGCGCGGGTCACCTGCACCGACTCGCCGAGCAACCCGCAGCCGAACTTCTGCGCGAACGGCCTGCCGGTCTACGCCGCCAGCAACGACGACGGCGCGGTGCGCCGACGCGTCGCCAACGGCTCGCGCATCGTCGTCACCTGCAAGGTGCACGGCGAGAACCAGATGGCCGGGCCGTACAACAACAACAAGGAAGGCGACCACTGGGTACGGCTGACCGACGGCAACTGGATGTCGTGGGTGTGGTTGCGATTCGAGAACGGCGACAACGTGGAAGCGATCCAGAACTGTTGATCAAGCCTACCGCGCGAGGGGTGGGCACGGCACTCGCCGGCGGCGTACTGCTGCTGGCCGGCCTGCTCCTCGGGTATCGCGAAATGTTCATGCTGGGCGGGGCCGGACTTGCTGCGGTAGCGGTGTGCGCGGCCTGGGGCCTGGTCACCCCCGCCCTCGTCGTCGACCGGGTCGTCGTACCGGACCGGGTCCGACGCGGCGAACCGGCCGAGTCCGTCATCGACGTCGTGTCCCGTGGCCGTACCGGCCGCGTCCTACGGCTCAGTGACGGTGTGTGGGACGCCGACGGCAGGGCCGCCGCCGCCCCGGCGACGTCGGAGGTCTTCGCCCGTCCCGGCCTGCCGGCCCGGGTACGACTGGGCCTGCCCACCAGCCGTCGGGGCGTGTTCCGGGTCGGGCCGCTGCGGGTCGGCCGCGCCGACCCGCTCGGTCTGTGGTCGGCGCTACGGCCGGTCGGGTCCACGCAGCAGCTCATCGTCTGGCCGAACTGGCATGCGATGGCCGCATCCGCGATCGGACGCACCGCCCAGATCGAGGCCAGCCGGGACCCGCAGCACCGGGAGAGCATCACCTTCCACACCCTGCGCGAGTACGTCTCGGGCGACGACCTGCGCCACATCCACTGGCGTACCACGGCCCGGATGGGGACCCTGATGGTACGCAGACACGAGGGTGCCTCCGTCGCCCGACTGGTGCTGCTGATCGACGACCGCGCATCGTCGTACGCCGACCCGGACAGCTTCGAGGAGGCCGTCGAGGTTGCCGCCTCGGTCCTGGTGTCCGCGATGAACGACGGACGCCGGGTAGCGGTGGTGAGCGCCGCCGAGCCGACCCGCGATCCAGCGACCTCAGTCGTCGCCGGACTCGACCTGCTGGCCACAACCCGGCTGGTCAGCCCGGGTGCGCCGGACGACCAGATCCAGGCCCAGCTGCGGCTACGCCCGTTGGGCGATGCCCTGCTCGTCATCACCGGCTTCGCCAGCAACGTGACGCTGGCCGGTCCGTTGGCGTCCAGGTACCACTCCGTACAGACCGCCGTCCTCGGACCGGAAACCGATCTCGACGTCGGCGGGACAGTGATCACCGCACCGACCGCCGCCGACGTCGTCGCCCGCCTACAGGAGCAACGATGAACCGGCTGATCCTCGCGGTGGTCGTCACGGCCGCCGGGATCGCCGCCGGCGGCCAGATCGCGAGCGGCTACGCCGGCGGCAACCCGGCCCTCCTGGCCATCGCATCCGCGGCCGTCGGTGCTGCCGTGGTCGGGCAGTTGACGGCCGGGCACCGGGCCCTGACCCTGCCGGCCAACGTGTTGGGCCTGCTCGCACTGCTGATGGCACTGCACCGGTGGATGCCGGCCCCGGAGGGTCTGCTCGACGCGCTCCTGCATGCGGGTGCCCGGCTGCTGACCAGCGCGACCCCCATTCCGGCCCGCGCGGACACGCTGGCCCTGCCCGTGATGGCCACCTGGATCGCGGTCGCGGTTAGCGGCGCGCTGGCGCACGGCCGCCGTCGCGGCACCGCCGTGCTCCCGCCCGTGACCCTCGCCTGCGGAATGCTGGTGCTGGCCGGCCCACGACGGGACCCCGACTATTTGCTGACCGCGATCCTGATCGCGGCACTGGCCCTGCTGCTGGCCCTGACCCGGACGCCACGAACCGTCCACCGCCAGCTACGGGTGACCCGGGTGGGCACAACCGTGCTGCTGGCGACTGGCCTGGCCGTGACAGCCGGGCTGTTGACCCCGGTGCTGTTGCGCGGTGTCACGTCGAGCCCGCCGGACCTACGCACGATGGTGCTGCCCCCGGTCCAGGCCCCCAGCCAGATACACCCGCTGAGTCTGCTGGGCCGCTGGCAGGCCGACCCCGAGCAGCCGCTGCTGGCGCTCGACTCGAACCACCCGGTCGCGCTGCGGTGGGCCGTACTCCCCGACTTCGACGGTACGAGGTGGCAGCCGGCCGCGACGTACCTCGCCGCTGGCGGTGAACGGGCCCCCAGCACCCCTGCGGTCGCCGTCCAACGCGTACAGGCGAAGGTCGTCGTGGTGGGGCTGGCAGGTGGCTGGCTGCCGGTGCCCGACGGCCTGGGCCGGGTCGGTGGCGTGTCCATCGCCATCGACGAGGAGTCCGGGACCGTCGTCGTCCCGGACGGGCTACGCGCCGGGCAGTCGTACGAGGTCGAGGCGGCGGTACCCGCGCCGACGGCGGCCCAACTCGCCGGCGCGCAGATACCGGTGTCGGCCACCTTCGACCGTTACCGGCAGCTGCCGCCGGGCAACACCGGCCCGATCTTCTCGATGGCGATCGACGCCGCCGGGGACGGACTGCCGTTCGCACAGGCAACCGCCCTGGCTGCCTGGATGAAACAGAACTACCGCTACGACCCGCTGGCTCCGGGCGGGAGCGGCTATCCGAGCATCGTCCGCTTCCTCACCGCTGAACCCGGACGCGGTGGCGGTCGCGGCACGTCGGAACAGTTCGCCGCCGCGTACGCCGTCCTGGCCCGTGCCCTCGGCATCCCGGCCCGGGTGGTCGTCGGCTTCGACGCGAAGGCCGCCAAGGAGGGCGCCACGACCGCCACCATCACCGCGGGTGACGCGCGGGCCTGGCCCGAGATCTACCTGGAACCGGTCGGCTGGATCCCGATGGATCTCACCGCCCCCCGGGCCGGCGACGATCCCAGGGCGGGTGCGGCACCCCCACCCACGGCACCGACCGCCGCACCGGTACTACCGGAGCCGGCGGTGCCGGACGTCCCGACGGTCGAGGAGGATGCGACGGCCAGCGACACCGCCCGCTCGTGGGGCTATCTCGCCGTACTGCCGGTGCTGACGGCCGGCACGCTCGGCCTGATCGCAGCGTTGCGCGTACGCAGGAGTCGCCGCAGACGCGTCGGCCCGGACGACCTCAGCCGGCTCCGGGGTGCCTGGGCCGAGTTACGTGACGCCGCCCGCCTGGCCGGAATCCGGATCGAGCCACACTGGACGGTCGCTGCCACGGTCACCGCCATCAGTACGGCCGGCGCAGCACCGGCCGAGGCGCACCTGGTGACGGTGGTGAACCGGGCGTGGTACGCCGCCCGCCCGGACGTCGACGGCGCGGCACTGGCCGCCACCCAGGCCCTGGACCTGGTGGGCAGTACCCGTCGCAACGCGGGCCGGTTACGTCGTCTCGTCTGGTGGATCGATCCCCGGCCGCTGTGGTGGTAACGGTGGTGAACACGTAGCCCAGCTCAGCGGCCCTGGTCCGTGCCGAGTTCGGTGAGTTGCTCCCACCGCTTGAGCCGCTGCTCCGCCAGGAATCCCCGCTCAAACCACTCGGGAGACACCCGACGTACCTCCCGCCCGTTGTCGCTCCACAGGGCGCTACTGGGCAGGACCTCAGCGTCGGGCGGAAGGAACTTCATCGCCTCGTCCAGCGCGCTGACCGTCAACGCCAGCATCCCGACGAGCGCCGCATGCTCCGCCGGGTCCGGCTCGCCGGCCTCTGCGGCCATCACCGCCAGCACGTCGTCGGCGAACCCACCGTACGCCTGGCCCACCGCCACCCACTCCCCCGGATCGAGCAGCTCGGACGGGCCGTCCTCGGGATAGCTGAAGCGGTGCGGTTCCCCGGGTGGCGAACCCGGCCGCTGCGGTAGTCGGAAGGTGTGCGTCCGAGGTCGGCCGCACTCGTCACAGGGGCCGTCGTAGTGGACGACCACCATCTGCTCGTCGCTGGACAGCACGGTCATCTGGCTTCGTGGAAACTGCGCCGACCCACACCGGCACGGCCGCAGGTCCAGGTAGGTGTGTATCTCGCCGTAGGTCCGCGCCGGTAACGGTGATGGCGCAACGGCGTCGAGCGGTTCGAGTGGCTCACGCGGTTCACGCGGTTCGAGTGGCTCACGCGGCTCACGCGGTTCACGCGGCTGCGGCGGCCGGGCGGCGAGTGGTTCACGTGGCTGCGCTGGCCCAGATGGCCGGGCGGCCAGCCCGGCGAGCGCTTCCCGTACCGACTGGCGGGGCCGGTCGACCCGTGCCGTCTCGGGTACACCGGCGGTCCTGTCGAACAGCGGTGCGAATCGGTGCTGGAGGTCGTCCCGACGCTCCCGATAGAAGGCTGCGTCCCGGAGTACCCGGCTGCGCCGGAACGCGTCCCGCCGCGTTCCGTACGTCCGACGACCGAGACCGCTCCAGAAGGCCGCCGCCGGTATCTCCCCGTCCTCGTCCTCGTCCGGTGGAAGGAACTTTTCGATCTCCATTGCTGCTGCTGCGGCGGCGTCCCAGGCCCCCAGGATCACCCAGTACGTCTCCTCGTCGGGCGACGCGTCCCCCAACTGGTCGAGGCCGACCTCGGCCATTCCCGCGTACGCCGACTCGATGACATACCACTGGCCGGCGTCTATCAACGTCGATCGACCCACTCCGTACAGCTGGCCCGCCTCCTGCGCGGCCTGCGTGCCTGCCTTCGACACTGGCACTTCGACCACATACCACTCCCCCTCATAGGGACCGGCGAAGCGAAGCACCCAGCGCTCGTCATCGACACTGTGCAGAGTCGCATACCGGCGGTAGTCGACCCGGTCCTCGCCCTCCGGCAGGGTCAACTCCAGATGGACGTACGCCTCGGCGACCGTCCGGGCCTCGGTCACGGGTTCTTCCCCTGATAGATGTCGAAGTACTCGCTGATACCCAGCTCGCGGCATTCCCCGGTGGACTCCTCCACCCGGATGGGCATGTTGCCCAGTAGCGTCACCGCCGGATCTCCGGTCTCGACGAACCTGGCGGAGTTGTACCCGACCACCACGGCACCCGGTACCCGCTTGATCCACTCAGACTTCACGGCGAGTCGCACGTCACCACCGACGATGCGATTTCCGGTGAGGTAGGCAAAGGCACGGTCGATCGCCTGTTGGTCAGTCAGCATCAGTTCGTCCTCATGAACATGTAGTCCTGCCATCTCCCCACGTGGTCGGCGCTTCCGCTCTGCCCGTCCAGGAAGATGACCATCCCTTGGTGGTTGGTGACGTTGAAGACGTGGCCGACCGGGTCCAGGTCGGTGCCGAGCACGATTCCGCGAGCCCCGTGTCCCGCCACCGTCATCTCCTCGACGATGTCGCTCAGCGACACGTGCCGGAATCTCGCCCCGAAGTGCTGTTGCAGGGTTTCGGACGAGCCGACGGGGATCTCCGGCAGTGCCGTCATCGGAGCGCCGCCAAGGGTCGTGTCCAGCGCCAGCACACAGGATCGACAGTTGTCCTGGCCGGCACGCGGGTTGATCAGATCGAGCAGTTCCGGCAGGCTCGGCGCGAAGTACCTGCCGCCGCGCAGGGTGGTACCGGGGTTGTCCTGCGAGTTCGGGTCGGTAAGGAGCTCGGCCAGCCCGGTCGGAAACTCCGTCGCCGAATCGATCGCGCCGGTGACGCCGGATGGGTTGTCGTCGGCCGCCTGGGCCTGGGGCGCACCGTCATGCCGGCTCGGTGCGGTGTCCGCGGTTTCGTCCCCTCCCCAGGCGACCGGGTCGCCGGGCAGGGTCCTGCGGCCATGCTGGAACGGCGCGGGTCGTTCGGCCGGCGGTAGGCCGGCAGCGATCTGTTCCAGGTGTTGCAGCCGGTCGAACGCCCGCTGGGTACGCGCCAACAACACTTCGACGTCCGACTGGAAGACCGCCAGATGTTCCTCACCAGCGACGCTGATGTGCCGCTTGAGCAGTTCACTCCGGTTCTGCGACGTGACCGCCTCGTTTCCGTCGAAGGAGACGTTGGCATGTTCGGTCGTGGCAGTGGTGGTGAGGGCGCTGTTGCTGTAGGCCACCTGTTGGCGGACCACCCGCTCCAACTGGCCGTCGGGTGCCATGACCATCCGGACCGACGAGGCAACCACCTGACCTGACGCGTCGCGGGCGAAGGTCAGCAGGCGGCCCTGCGGGCTGGGTAGGCCGGTCGGTTGCCCGGAGATGTGCTGCATCTCCTGGATCGCCCAGGTGCGGACCGCCTCGGCGATCTGCTCCGGAGTTTGGGTGGGGTCGACCCGCAGCGTATAGGTCACATCGGAGTCGACACGGTACGCGGTGACGACCGCGCCTGCCCCGGCCTGCCCGGTGCGGATCTCGAAAGTCAGGTTCTCCGGGCGGTTGCTGGCCCCCCGGAAGACCAGCCGGAAGGTGTGCTCGGTGTCGGCTACCCGTGAGATCTGCACACCTCGCCCCAGGTGGCGGAGGTTGGCCACCCGCTGGTCGACGGAGGGCAGCACGTCCTGGTCGGCGGGCGGCAGGTTGCCGTACCGTTGCCGCAGCCGGGCCAGGTCGTGGGCCGTCCGAGGATCGGCGGCCAGTTGCTCCTCGATCTCCCTGGCCCGCTGTTCAAGTTCCTCGATCGGTTGCCGCTGCTGTTCGAGTTGCTCCCGCAGGTGCTGCGGCGTGACGTTGTCGTTCTTGACATCCGACAGCGAGCGAATGAAGTCCAGATCGTTGGAGTGAACCTGATAGACCCGGCTCATCTGGCGACCGATCAGTTGTCCAAACGCGGTGAGCGTGACGAGCACGCCGTGCGTGATGGTGGTGAGCAAAGCCGTAACGCCCCCGCTGCCTGCCTGGATCAGCGCAGGTACGAGGTCTTCCCGAGCCCATCGGCGGGCCGGCAGCGAGTTCTCCCGGTCGAACAGGATGTTGTCCACGATGTGGGTGACGGCATCGGTGACCCGGGCCGGGTCGGCATTCAGGTTCACGGTGAACCTGAACCTTCCCGGGCCGAGCCGCTCGGTGACGGGCACCACGGGAGTGCCGTCCTCGACCACGTCGAAGTCGAACTGTATGTCGATGTCGCCGCCCACGAAGAACGACCGATTCCCCTGGGCTCGAAGGCGGCGCGGCAGCAATCTCCGCCTGGACTCAGCCGTGCTGAAGACCATCGAGTCGGATTGTTCTCCGACTCTGAACGACCTGCTCTCAGCAAGGGTGGTTTCGCGCCGCGCATTCAACCGCTGGATGGCCTCTTCAATCGCGCGTTTACGCTCGTCGATCAGTCGCGTACGTTCCGTGTCCGACTTGCTGTCCGTGGTGACACCCGGCGCCGCGACTGGCGGTGTCGGGGTAGGGGTGTGCGGTCTACCGGCCAGGCGATTCAGCGCCGCACGGGCCAGATCCTGCCCGGTGTGTGTCAACTCATGGATCTGGGCGCCGACGTTACGACGTTGGCCTGCGGTCAACCGACCCGAGTGATTCATGTCGTGCCGCTCGGCCCGATCGGCGACCTCGCGGCTACGAACCCCGCTGTAGCGATCGGCGATCATCTGTGCCAGGGCCTTGGCCGCACTGGCCAACGTCCCCATGGTGCCGAAACCGCTGCCTGCCCGGTTACCCGCCGGCCCCGTGGCAGCATTCGGCCATTCCCCCTGGCTCCGCCGGTTCAGTTGGGTCCGTAAGCCGGTAACGTGCCGGACGAGATCATGCTGGCGCTTTGCGACATCGGTCAACGCCTTCCGTACAGCGGTGTCCAGCTTTTCCTCGGTGACCGCACCCAACTCGGGTGGAACGCGGAGGGTGATCCGCTCATCGGTGTACTCGACTTCGATCTTCTTCGGATCCTCGGTGTGGGCCACCTCGACATGCACCACTGCGGTGCCAGCTTCGCCCTTCAGTACGAGCTTGTAGGTGTCCCCGCCCTCGCGGGGCATCCGGATCTTCTTGAGGAACTCGATCGGTTTACTGTCAAGCTCCTGCTCGATCCGCCCGATCGCTTCGCCGACGGCCTTCCGGATCGGAGCGGCGTGTTCCTCAGACACGGCCTTCGAGTCGGCTGTCGACTCAGGGTCGGGGTGGACCGTCCGGTCGGCGGCCGAACGGTCACCCAGCACACTGACGGCCAGTTCACCGGCCCGGTCGTAGGTGGCGTCGATCCGTCGCTGGAGGTTTCCGTTGGCGATCTCGTTACGGTCCGGCAACACGGCCAAGGCTCGATCGTGCTTACGCTCCAGCTTCCTTCTGGTGATGTAGCGAGTAAGCGGAATCTGCGTAACCAGAGTGACCACGGCGACAGTACCCCGTCTGATCACGAGTTGCGGGACGCCCAGGACCGTAGCCGCGACGGCTGAGGCGACGAGTTCCGCGATGACCGGGCCGAGCACGACCAGGTTGTCCTGCCACCGGTGCGGCACCTCACCCGGCCTGGCATGTTGCATCTCGACCTGATCGGCCAGGGCTCCGCGTAGTTTCTCCCGGAATACGAACGCCTCGGTCGGATCCTGATCCGGTCCCGACTCGCCCACGAACGAGGCCGGGTCCACCACCAGGATGAAGTGCCGCTCCCGGCCACCGCCCCGGAACTCGATCCCCCGCTGGTTCGAGGGCTCCGAATCCGACTGCACCGAATCCGACTGCACCTCGAAGGTAAACGTCAGACGGCCGGTGCCGCTCCAGTTGTCCGGGGTGACCCGATAAATGGTGCGGCCCTCCACCGACACCGGCTCGATCGTCATCCCGCGCACGACCAGACTGCTCAGTACGTGGTGGGTGCCGGCGACCACCGGATCGGGAGCGCGCCACCACTGCCGCTGATCGTCGAGCAATCGAGCCGTCGACTCGGACAGGAAACGGCGGGCCAGTCTGATCCGTGTGTCGGCGCCCGGAATTCCTTCCCGCAGTGCGTGGCTTTCGATGAACGTCTGCAGCTCGGCTTCGATCGCCACTCGCTGCGGGCTGTTCTCAGCAGCAGCGGCATGCAGGCGAGCCAATGCGTCAACCTCGGCGAGCGCCGCAATGTCGGCGCGACTGGGGCGCAGCCGACGCCCCGGCGTGGGGTCGTTCACCAACACGTTGCGGTCGTTCAGCCGGCCCGCCGGCAAGCCGCCAAGTTGTGCAAACCGGCCACCCATGAGTGCCCGGAGCTCGCCCTGCACATGCCCGAGTGTCTGCGCTACGAACCGGTCGAGCGCGGCGGTGTCAAGAGCATCCAGATGGTTGGCAGCAAAGACCACTCGGTTCGTGCCGTCATGGCCCAGCGTGATCAAGGCTCCCGTACCGTCGTCATGGCGCGTGGCTGTGCCGATATCGATCTGGTACGGGCTGCCATAGTTTGGCTGGACCTCGACGGTGTGCTCGTTCAGCATCCTGATCCGGGCGATGCCGGCGTGCCGCCCTGACGGACCGTCGAAGACCGCCGCCAGCCGATTGATCGATTCGACCAGCCGCCGTCCGAGTGCCGGATCGGGCGCCCCGGACGGGGGCGGCAACCGGTCGGCCACGCCGTCGAGGTTCAGCCCACTCAGGTCGGCCTGGCGGGTCGTGATCGACACCTGCCCACCGTCGTCTTCGACCTCGATCCGGTGGAACTCCACCTGAAGCTCTCCCCGAGCCAGCGCCCGGTGCAGTTCGTCGAGGACTTCCGGGCTCTGTCGCAGTTGCTCCTGCAGCCGCACGCTGGTTTCCAACAGGTCGCGGACGTGCTCCGGGGTGCCCCGCTCGACGAAGGTCCCGTCCTGAAGCTGATACCGGGTCCTGCGGACCTGGCCGGTCTCCACGAGCACCAACCGATGGTTGGCCCGGTCGAAACCTGCGGTGAACTCGTTGCCCTGTCGCGTTCTCTGTTCCGGCCCACCGACCAGAACGTCATCGCCGGTCATGCCGAACCGGTCGGTCAGCAACTGGGCCGCAGCGACCCGTGGCACGTCCGCCTCCGCCACCCGGGCAACACCAACCAGTCGAGAATGCTCGGCCGCCACGGCAGCCAACTCCTGGATGCGGGCACGCATGGCGGGATCGTCGGCGTGCATCGCCTGTAGCAGCTCGATCGTCCGGCGCAGGTTCTTCCTGGACACCGCCGCAAACTCGGAGTCGGTTGCCCCCTCGGACCCGGTCGACCCGAAAACCGACGACAACCTGGACACACCCAGCTCGTCCATCAGTGGCCGGAGCGTCGCACTCCGGTAGTCGTCGACGGCGCTGCGGGCGTCCGCAGCCTGTCGCGCCGCCTGCGCGACCTGGTCCGGCTGCTGTCGGGAGTGGTGTGTCGTGGGCTCTCCCTCGATCGCCCTGCGCCGCGCTGGCCGTGACCGATCGGCCTGCGGGTCACGAACCGGCATGCCGGTTTCCACCGACCGCAGTCCGGAATCCGCCTCACTTCGGTAGGTACCCGGCGGGTCCGACTCGTGGTGCAGTCGGTAGTTTCCTGGCTCCCGGAACGTCGATGGTCGGTCACCGTCCAGATGTAGCCGACCATCCGGGGTCCGGTGACTGTCCCACCGGTCGCCACTGACGTGTAGGCGGCCATCGCTGCCCTGGTACATCTGCGGACCGGCCCGACTACCCCCACCCGCTTCGGCAGGCTGTGACGTCGGGGCCGGTGTCGTGGCGGCCGGCGCGGGGCTGATCTCCCGCCCGTTCGGGCCGAACGTACGTTCCACCCCATCGGCCGGCATGGTCGGCACGCGCCCGTTGTGCACATCCGGGCTGGCGGCGACCTCCGTCCCGTCGGGATAGGTCCACATCCTTTCGGTGACCCCGGTGACCTCACGACCCAGGATCCGGGCCACCGTCGCCGCCAAGGACTGATCCCCCGATGCCGAATAGCAGGAGATCAGCTTGATCCTCCGGCCACCGAGGCTGATCCGACGGCGCCGCTCCAGCTCGGCGAGACCACGCGCGAAATCCTCGGCCGACATCCGATAGCGGCCGACCACCACCTGACCATTACGCAACCCGTGCAGGGCAATCCTGACCACGCCGGCTTCCGGGTGCAGCGCCTCGGCGAACCGCCGCATCTGCGGATCACCGGTGAACTCAAGTCCGGAACGGGTCGATGCCATGAAGTCAGCGACCGCCTGGGTCGCCTGGCTGCCACTCAGTACCGGCAGGTGTGCGAGTTGCTCGTCGTTCCACGTCGCGAGGGCTGCCGGGGTCGACTGCACCGAATCCAGACTCTCCGCAGCCGGGTGCAGCGAGATCCCCTCGACACCTTCGGGCATTCGCACCCGCGCCACCGCATCCTGCCGGCGGTCGGACAGGTCGCGCAGCCGGTCCGGATCAGCACCCGACCGTCGCGCATCCTGCAACTCCCGTACGGCGTCGTGCGCCGCCCGGCTCTCCGGAGTATCCAACCGGAGCTGGAATTCTCGCCCGGTGCCCGGATCACGCCACCGGCTGACGAGCCCACCAACATCGCCCGCTGTCCATCCGTTGACCAGGCGGACCGGCTGGTAGCCCCGTGCGGCCAGGTCCTCGATCGTACGACGCACACCATCGGCATAGCCGGCCGACGGCAACTCGATCGTGTACCGCAGCCGGGGGCGTACCTGCCTCTCGGGTCGGCCCGGCCGCGACTCCGCCGCCTCGTCGGCGGCCCGCCTCCGTTCCATCTCCAGGTCCGTGTCCGGCCGGGTATGCCCCAGCCGCGTCCCGTCCACGACAGCCGCTGTCTCGTCCACCGCCCGGGTGATCGCCGCTTCGTAATCCAGGGTGCCGCTGCCCGGTTGGTCGCGTAGCCCGGGGAAGGACAGCTGGCTCTGCTTCTGCCGTATCCCGACGATGTCGAGGTCGTGCTGCTGGGCAATGTCCCGGGTGATCGGCCCGACCAGGCCACCCGGCCGACGCTCGTTCGGGTTCGGATGCGTCGACTCCATGATGGCCAAGCGGGCCTCGGCGACGACGTTGTCCGGCGTGAGATTCGGGAGGTTGGCCAACACGTCGTGGGGAATCCCCGGAAGTTGATACTGGCGGATCACATAGTCGCGTAGCTCGGACGGGGTGTACGACGCCAGCCGGCGGTACCTGTTGGTCACTGGGATACGCGGGTCCGTACCGAAGTCCGGGGACCGGTTACCGGTGAGGCCGCGCAGGAACTGCTGCTGCACGGTGAAGGCCTGGAACTCGCGCTCGAACGTCAACTGCGCCCGCAGCCGGGATGCCTCCGCACGATCCGGCATCGCCAGGAGCATGTCGTTGAGTAGCTTGTTGTTGGGCTGCAACGCGTGCATACCCTCGTGCACCACCGTCGCCGCGACCGCGCTGATCGGCCGCGGGAAGCGGGCGTTGCTCTGGGTGATCGGGCTACGGGCCACACCCTCGTGGTTGACGAACGTCACCCCGGACACCGGATCGTAGAACCCCGACGGGCGTTCCCTGATATTCGGCTCCAGCCGGGCGAAGTCCTCCGGCGACAACCGCGCCCGCGCATGGTCGAGATCCATCGGCAGCGTACGCGCCAGGGTGTTCGCCGCGTGTACCTCGAACTCCGGGCCCATCACGTCACCGATCTTGGCGACCGCGATCGCCTGATCGATCACATGGAACTGATGCG
>NZ_JBHTMP010000102.1:0-16019 GCF_042679305.1 Micromonospora sonneratiae
CGGCCGGTGGCCTGCCACCGGCCGGGCCGGACAGCCTCGCCGCCCACCGGCCACCGGCGGGCGGCGGCGCACTCACCTTCAAGCCGATCCCGCCGAACCGGCTCGACACCATGATCGTGCCCAACGGGTACGACCACGCGGTGGTCATCCGCTGGGGTGACCCGGTGCTGCCCGGCGCCCCCCGGCTGGACGTACGGAACCAGACGGCCGCCCGACAGGCCAAACAGTTCGGCTACAACAACGACTTCGTGGGCGTACTGCCACTGGACGACCGGGGACGGCGGGCCCTGCTCGTGGTCAACCACGAGTACACCAACGAGGAGCTGATGTTCCCGGGCTTCACCAGCCACGACGCGTTGACCGTCGAGCAGGTACGGACGGCGATGGCGGCGCACGGCATGTCCGTCGTCGAGTTGGAACGGGTCGACGACACCGGCCGGTGGGTGCCGGTCGACTCGGGCCGACGCCCGTACAACCGACGGATCACGGCACTGGAGACCAGGTTCGAGTTCACCGGTCCGGCGGCCGGCTCGACCTGGCTGCGTACGGCGGCCGACCCGTCGGGGCGTACCGCGATCGGCACACTCAACAACTGCGCCGGTGGGGTGACCCCGTGGGGGACGGTGCTTTCCGGCGAGGAGAACTTCAACCAGTACTTCGTGGGCGGTGACGCCGCGCCGGCGGAGTCTCAGCCCAGGCTGGCCCGGTACGGCATCTCGACCAGTTCCCGCTACCCGTCGGGGAACCGCAAGTGGGACCGGGCCGACGAGCGGTTCGACCTGGCCCGGCACCCCAACGAGGCGAACCGGTTCGGGTGGATCGTCGAACTCGACCCGTTCGACCCGAAGTCGCGCCCGCGCAAGCACACCGCGCTCGGCCGGTTCAAGCACGAGGGTGCCAACGTCATCGTGGCCCGGGACGGGCGCGTCGTGGCGTACCTGGGCGACGACGAGCGGTTCGACTACCTCTACAAGTTCGTCTCGGACAAGCGCATGATGCGCGGCAACTCCACGGCCGCCCGGCGGCACAACCTGAGCCTGCTCGAATCGGGCACGCTGTACGTCGCACAACTGGACCACACCAGCGCCGGGGAGATCGACGGCTCCGGCCGGCTGCCCAGCGACGGTGCCTTCAACGGCTCGGGCCGCTGGATCAGGCTGGTCCGGGGCGACCGGTCGTACGTGCCCGGAATGACCGCCGCCGAGGTGCTCACCTTCACCCGGCTGGCCGGTGACGCGGTCGGAGCGACCAAGATGGACCGTCCGGAGGACGTCGAGCCGAGCCCGTCGACCGGCAAGGTCTACGTCGCGCTGACCAACAACACGAACCGGGGCATCGACAGCAACCCGAAGGCGGACGAGGCGAACCCGCGCAACGGCAACAAGCACGGGCACATCCTGGAGCTGGTCGAGCGGCAGGGCGACCACACGGCCGAGACCTTCACCTGGTCACTGCCGATCGTCTGTGGCGACCCGAACGACCCGGCCACCTTCTTTGCCGGCTACGACAAGAGCAGGGTCTCGCCGATCTCCTGCCCGGACAACGTGGCGTTCGACGGGGCCGGCAACCTCTGGATCTCCACCGACGGCAACGCGCTGGGCGGTAACGACGGCCTGTTCGCCACCGCCGTCGAGGGTCCGGAGCGGGGTCACCTGAAGCAGTTCCTCACGGTGCCGTTGGGTGCGGAGACCTGCGGACCGTTCATCACCACGGACAACCGTTCGGTGTTCGTCGCCGTACAGCACCCCGGTGAGATCGACGGCGCGTCCATCGACAGGCCGGCCTCCAACTGGCCGGACGGCGACTTCGCCAAGCCGGCGGTGGTCTGCACCTGGCGACTCGACGGTGGCCGCGTCGGCAGCTGATGTCAGGGTGGGCCCCGTTCAATCGCTTCCTGCATCGAACGGGGCCCTTCCCAACCGGAAACCCGGCCGTCAGCCCTCGTTGGCCAGCCCTTCGGCGACGGCCCGGGCAGCGCCCTGCAACTTCGCCCGGATCACCCGGGCCGAGGTCATCAGATCCGCAGCCGGCAGGGCACAGGCGATCACCACCCGGCGTTCCATGTCCTTGTCCGGGCAGACCACGACGGAGGCACAGGCCACCCCCTGCCGGAACTGCCCCAGTTCCAGATGCATCCCACGGCGGTCGCCGGCGGCCAGGTCGGCCTCGAACGCCTCAGCGGTGACCAGGGTCGCCGGGGTGAACGGGCGCATGCCGAATTCGCGTAGGTAGCGGAACCGCTGTTCGGGCGTGAGCGTCGCCAGCAGGGCCTTGCCCAGGGCGGTGGCGTGTGCCCCCTCGTCGAATCCCGGTACGAGATCCTCCAGGTAGGGCGACCGGGAGCCTTCCGACACCGCCGTGATCGCCACCTGTCCGCCGACGAACCGGCCCAGGAAGTGGCTGAAGCCGCTGTCGGCGGACGCCCGACGTAACGACTCACCGACCGCGGGCGGACCTCGGAAGGCGGTCACCAGCTCCCGATACCGGTCGGCCACCTCCAGGCCGACGATGTACGTGCCGTCTTCGCGCCGGATCACGTAGCCCTCGTAGGCGAGCGTGCGCACCAGGTGGTACGTCGTGGCCACGGTCAGCTCGCACCGTCGCGCTATCTGCTTCACGGTCAGGCCCTTCGGAGCCCGTCCTACCGATTCGAGGACACGTAGCGCTCGCGACACGCTACGGATCAGGTCCGAAGGTTCCGCCAAGGGGTCGCGCACAACCACCTCCGCCGCCGGGGCTTACACCATATGAAAAATCGGCCGTCAAGAAAATGACCGTTCGGATTGAGGATGCCAGATCTACGGCGACTACGCGTGCAGCGACAGACACGTTCGGTTCATACGTCCAGATCGCATAAAATGTTTCACATATGACCGAGATTCAGGTGGACGCCCCTTCGCATACCCACCCCGTACGCGCCGCCGCCGGAGCCACCGCCACCACCATCGGCTGTGTCCTACCGGTGTTCCTGCTCGGCGGCCTCGCCGTCCAGATGGGCGATGAGCTGCACTTCTCCCCGGCCGGACTGGGCCTGGCGGTCTCCGTCTACTTCGGCGTGAGCGCGCTGGCCTCGGTGCCCTCCGGGGCACTCGTCGAGCGGTACGGACCACGTGTCGTCGCCCGCGCCGGGCTGCTGCTGGCCGCCGTGACGCTGCTGGCCATCGCGGTCGTCGCCCGGTCCTTCGCCACCCTGGTCGTCCTGCTGGCCCTCAGCGCCGGAGCGAACGCGCTCGGTCAACTCGCCAGCAACGCCGCTCTGGCCCAACACATCCCGGCCGGACGGCAGGGCCTGTCCTTCGGTGTCAAACAGGCGGCGATCCCCGTCTCGACCCTGCTGGCCGGTGCCGCCGTACCGACGATCGCCCTGACCGCCGGCTGGCGGTGGGCCTTCGTCGCGGCGGCCGGGGTGGCGCTGGCCACGCTGCCGGCCGTACCCGCTGGTCGACGCCCGACGGCCAAGCCGGCGGGAACCGGCGGTCAGCGGGCCACCACGGCCCTGATCGTGCTCGGTGTGGCCGCGACCCTGGCAGCAGCCGCCGCCAACGCGCTGGGCACCTTCGTGGTCGACTCGTCGGTGGCGCGGGGGCTGTCCCCCGGGCTGGCGGGCCTGACGCTCACCTTCGGCAGCGCGGTCTGCGTCGCCGCCCGGGTACTCTCCGGCTGGCTGGCCGACCGCCGCACCGGCGGGCACGTCGCCGTCATCGCCGGCATGCTCGTCGTGGGTGCCGTCGGCCTGACCCTGCTGGCCGTGGCCGGAGCCGGGCCGTTGGTGGTCGGAGTGACGCTCGGCTTCGGCCTGGGCTGGGCCTGGCCGGGGCTGATGAACTTCGCCGTGGTCCGGCTACACCCCCAGGCACCGGCCGCCGCCACCTCCATCACCCAGACCGGCGTGTACGCGGGCGGCTGCATCGGTCCGCTCGGCCTCGGCGCCGTCGCCGGGTACGCGGACTACCCGACGATGTGGTTGACGGCCGCGATCGCCATGCTGGTGGCAGCCGGCCTGATGCTGGTGGGGAGCCGGATGCTGCGTCGACGGTCGGCACCACTCAGTACGTCTCCAGCGTGACGATCGCCTGGCTGAAGTCACCTGAACGGAAGGCCGCCTCCGGGATCATGAAATAGAGCGTCGGGCAGGCGGACGGACCGTCCAGCAGCTTCAGCAGATGCACGTGGCTGTCCTCCCAGCGGTGGATCGACCCGAGTTCGCCGACCGGCCAGCCGAACGCCGCACACCTCGGTGGGTTCGTCACCAGCCCGCCTGACTCGTAGAACGCCGCCACCTTCGTGGCGGCGTCCAGGGGGTGCAGCCCGAAGTCGATGTCCTGTACGGCCGCGCTCCACTCGTCCGGCATGGTCAGCACCGGCTCGGCATGCAGTGGCTCCCGCCCGAAGGAGACCGTCCCCACCGGAGCCGCCACCTCCACCGCCCGTGCCGGATCGGCGGGGACCACCCGCAACCAGCGTGGATCGTCGAAGTCGACCTCCGGGTACGGCTGTCCCGGCCCGGGTTCCACGACGAAGAAGTTGAGCAGGCCAGCCGGGCTGGGACGATGCTCACCGAGCCACGGCGCAAGAGCTTCCAGGTCCAGTACGGCCAGCAGACTCAACGGAAAGCCGTCGGCCTCCGGCCAGGGCGTACCCGGTTCCAGCAGCGCCGGACCACCCACCGCGCAGCGTCCGGTGGGCGACGGGTCGTCCCCGCGCAGGATCCCGAATCCGGGTCGGGCCAGGGCAGCCAGCCGGGAACCCGCAGCTTCCCCGAACTCCGCGACGCACACGGTACGGAGCCCGGCCAGGGCGTGACCAACATCCATACCGACACTCCACCAGCCGGGTCTGACAGGCTGGTCGACCGGGGTGGCAAAGATGGTGGCTACCCCGCGCCTGTCGGTGCGCCCGCCTATAGTGCCCCGCGTGAACTCGTGGTACCACGCACAGTCGGCCGCCCGGAAGTGGGGCGGCGACCCCGGGGACTATCTGGCGATCGAGGAGTTCATCGACTCCTCGAAACAGATCATCGGGGACGTCCGTCATCGGGCGATGTACCACCACACCGCCGGGGTCTACCTCTGCCAACGCATCTTCGGCGACACCCTGCGCATCGGACGCAAGCAGGTCCCGGTCCGCCTCATCGCGGAACGACACATCCTCGAGGATCTCGGCTGGCTGCCGAGTCCGGCCGACTACATCGAGGGCATGCCCATAAAGGCCTGGATGTCCGGCGCCCAGCGCCAGCAACTCCCACTGTCCACACTTCTCGGAGGAGACCAGTAGTGACCCGCAAGAGTTTCCTCGGTATCCCGGTCGAGGGGGCGATCATCAGAGGTCACCGCGTACCGCAACGGCCGGTGACCGATCTACAGCCCTTCCTCCGCGCGTTGCTCGACGACGACACGATCACCGAGTTCGGCTGGCGTCAGTACACCCCCTACTTCAACGACGGCGAGCCGTGCGTCTTCAGGGTGGGTGAGTGCTGGGTGCGTACGACGACGGACGCGGCGACCGTCGACGCCGCCGACCTCTGGATCGGCAGGTACGACACCGACCATCCGGGCCTCGGCCAACTGGAACGGACGGCTGACGGCAACAGCCGTTACCAGGGTGTCGACGAAGCTCGCTACCAACGGGCGATGGCCCTGGCAACCGCCCTGGAGGACGGTGCCTTCAACGATGTCCTACTTGAGACGTTCGGTGACCATGCCAGCGTGACGGTACGCCGGGACGGCATCACCGTCGACTACTACGAGCACGACTGACCGGGCTACGAAGCACGTCTGACCGGCAATGCCTCGCGGTTCAGCTGGTGCGGTCGGCGATGAAGTCGCAGAGCGACTCCAGGGCCCGGCGCGGCGGACAGTCCGGCAACGGTGAGAGCCGCTGCCGGGCGTCCTCGGCGTAGCTGCGTACGGTCTCCCGGGCCCGCTTCATCGCCGGCGACTCCCGCAGCAGACCGAGCGCCTCGGCATGCAGGGCGTCGTCGGTGACCGGTCCGGTGGAGAGAATGTCCCGCAGCCGTGCGGAGGAGGCATCCGAGTCGTCCGAGGCCAATGCGTAGAGCACGGGCAGCGTGGGGACACCCTCGCGCAGGTCGGTGCCGGGCGTCTTACCCGACTGGACCGACTCCGACGCGATGTCGAGCAGGTCGTCGGAGAGTTGGAACGCCACACCGATCGTCTCGCCGTAGCCGGCCAGGGCCGCGGTGTGCTCGGCCGACGCGTTGCCGAACATGCCACCGAACTGGGCGGAGGTCGCGATCAACGAGCCGGTCTTCCCACTGATCACGTCCAGGTAGTGGGTGACCGGGTCGTCGCCCGCCCGGGGACCGACCGTCTCGGCGATCTGCCCCTGCACCAACCGGGCGAAGGTACGGGCCTGCAACCGGACCGCCTCGATGCCCAGATCGGCGGCGATGTCCGCCGCACGGGCGAACAGGTAGTCACCGACCAGGATGGCCACCGAGTTGGTCCACCGCGAGTTGGCGCTCTGCGCCCCCCGGCGCACCGGGGCCTCGTCCATGACGTCGTCGTGGTAGAGCGTTGCCAGGTGGGTGAGCTCCATCACGACGGCCGCCGGCACCACCTGCGGCGCCGTCGGATCGCCGAACTGCGCGCCGAGCGCCACGAGCAACGGGCGGAACCGCTTGCCACCAGCCACGACCAGGTGCCGGGCAGCCTCGGTGACAAACGGATCCGCACTCGTCACACTGGCCCGCAGGTCAGTCTCGACTGCCGCGAGGACGTCGAGCACCGACGCCTCTAGCTGCGCATCGACGAAGTCGAGTCCGATTCCTGTCAGGCCGTCAGCCGGTCTCACCACGTCTTCCACCATGCCACATGGGCCCAAGCCCCCCTGGTGGGGGGCAGTGCCGAAAGACATGACGAGACCTGCCGGAGGACGATCACCGGACGAATTCGGCTGCGCCGCTGGCGAGTTCGAGCAGGGAGGCTGGGGCGACACCGAGCACCAGGGTGGCCACCACACCGATGGCCAGCGCCAGCTTGGTCAGCGCGCCCGTACCCGAGACGCTCGGCGTGGTGTCGCCCGGCTCGGAGAGCCACATCATCACCACGACCCGCAGGTACGGGAACGCGAGGATCATGCTGCTCACCACACCGACGATCACCAGCCAGGTCTGCCCGCCCTCCAGCGCCGCCCCGAAGACCGCGAACTTGCTCATGAAGCCGCTGGTCAGCGGGATACCGGCGAAGGCCAGCAGGATGAACGTGAACAGCCCGGCGTACAGCGGCGACCGACGGCCCAGACCGGCCCAGCGGGACAGGTGGGTGGCCTCGCCGTCGGCGTCCCGTACCAGCGTCACCACGGCGAACGCGGCGATCACCGAGAAGCCGTACGCGACCAGGTAGAACATCGTGCTGGAGAGGCCGGCCTTGTTCATCGCAAGGACACCGACGAGGAGGTAACCGGCGTTGGCCACCGAGGAGTAGGCCAGCAGCCGCTTGATGTCGGTCTGGGTGACCGCCAGGATCGCACCGACCAGCATGGTCAGGACCGCGACCCCGCCGAGTACCGGCGTGAAGTCCCACGCCGACCCGTCGAAGGCCACGTAGAGCACCCGGAGCAGTCCACCGAAGGCGGCCACCTTGGTGCAGGCGGCCATGAAGCCGGTGATCGCGGTGGGCGCGCCCTGGTAGACGTCGGGCGTCCACACGTGGAACGGTGCCGCCGCCGCCTTGAAGAGCAGGCCGATGGCCAGCATCGCCAACCCGGCGACCAGCAGGATCTTGTTCGCCTCCGGGTCGAGCACCGCCGTGTGGATGGTGGAGAACTCGACGCTGCCCGAGCCCTGGGCCGCCTTCACCGTGAAGCCGTAGATCAGCGCGACGCCGAAGAGGAAGAACGCCGAGGCGTAGGCACCGAGCATGAAGTACTTCAGGGCAGCTTCCTGGCTGAGCAGCCGCCGACGACGGGCGAGTGCGCAGAGCAGGTAGAGCGGCAGCGAGAAGACCTCCAGCGCGATAAACATCGTCAGCAGGTCGTTCGCGGCGACGAAGACCAGCATGCCGGCGATGGCGAACATCGTCAGCGGGTACACCTCGGTGTTGCCGGGGACGCCGCTGGCCTGCCGCCGGTCCTCCGTCGAGTCGGCGGTGATCGCAGCCTGGGCCACGAACGCGCCACCACGCTCCACCGCCCGCTCGCCGATCAGCAGCAGCGCCATGATGGCCAGCACCAGGATCCCGCCCTGGAGGAAGAGCGTGGGCCCGTCCACCGCGATCGCGTTACCGGCGGTCAGCATCTCCGTACCGGCGTTGCGAACCACCATCACCAGGGCCGCGACCAGCGCGACCAGGCCGACCACGAACTGCACCAACTGCCGGCGAAGGCGGGGCACGAACGCCTCGACGAGTACGCCGACCAGCGCGGCACCAACCATGATCAGGATCGGAGCGAGGGCCGCGTAGTCAATCGACGGCAGCTTCAGCTCGGTCATTTCGCGGCCTCCTGGACGCTACCGACCGTCGGGGCGGGGTCAGACTTACCGACTTGCTGCATCGTGTCCCGGACGGCCGGGTTGATGACGTCGGTGACCGGCTTCGGATAGAAGCCGAGCAGCAGGATCAGCGCGATCAGCGGTGCGACCACGATCTTCTCCCGCAGGTTGAGGTCACGGTGCATGGCCTCCACCCCGGACAGTTCCGGGTTGAGCGTGCCCTGGGTGGTGCGCTGCACCATCCACAGCACGTACGCGGCGGCCAGGATGATGCCAAGGGTGGCGATCACCGCCACCGGCTTGTTCACCGTGAAGGTGCCGATCAGCACCAGGAACTCGGAGATGAACGGCGCGGTACCGGGCAGGGCCAGCGAGGCCAGACCGGCGAAGAACAACACCCCGGCCAGCAGCGGCACGAGCTTGCCCGCACCACCGAAGTCGCTGACCAGCGCCGAACCGCGCCGGGCCACCAGCATGCCGACCACCAGGAAGAGCAGGCCGGTCGCCAGACCGTGGTTGAGCATGTAGAGCACCGCGCCCGTACCGGCCTGGGTGGTGAAGGCGAAGATGCCGACGCCGATGAAGCCGAAGTGGGCGATCGAGGTGTACGACACCAGCCGCTTGAGGTCGTTCTGGCCGACCGCCAGCAGTGCGGCGTAGATGATGCCAATCACCGCCAGCGCGATCGCCCAGGGCGCGAACCACTTCGACGCCTCGGGGAACAGCGGCAGGCAGTACCGCAGGATGCCGAAGGTGCCCACCTTGTCCATCACGCCGACGAGCAGCGCGGCGGCACCGGCCGGGGCCGCGCCACCGGCGTCCGGCAGCCAGGTGTGGAACGGGAAGAACGGTGCCTTGATCGCGAAGGCGACGAAGAAGCCGAGGAACAGCCAGCGCTCGGCACCGGTCGACAGGTCGATCTGGGTCAGCGCCTGCCAGTCGAAGGTCTTCCCGCCCAGCACCCACAGGCCGATCACGGCGGCCAGCATGAACAGACCGCCGACCAGCGAGTAGAGGAAGAACTTCACCGCGGCGTACTGCCGCCGCTGCCCGCCGAAGCTTCCGATCAGGAAGTACATCGGGACGAGCATGATCTCGAAGAACACGTAGAACAGGAAGATGTCGGCGGCGGCGAAGACGCCGATCATCGTGGCCTCGAGGATCAGCAGCAGCGCGAAGTAGACCGGGACGGACCGCTTCGAGTTGTCGGCGTCGTGCCAGGAGGCCAGGATCACCAGCGGCACCAGCAGCGCGATCAGCATCAGCATCACCAGCGCGATGCCGTCGGCGGCGAAGGTGAAGTTCACGCCCCACTGGGGAATCCAGGCGTACGACTCGCGGAACTGGAACCGGTCGCCGCCGACCTCGAAGGCGACCCACATGAACACGGCGAGTACCAGTACCGCCAGTGACCAGCCCAGCGCCACCAGCTTGGCCAGTTGCGACTGGCGTCGTGGCAGGAACACCACGACCAGCGCACCGACCAGCGGTGCGACGGTCAGCACCGAGAGGAAGGGGAAGTCGGACATTATTCGGCCTTACCTCCGTCGTCAGTGCACGAGCCGCCGGTGCTGGCGGACCGGATGAGCCCTGTCACGCCAGCCACCCCATCTGCACGGCCAGGAACGCCGCCACCACCAGCAGGGCACCGGTGAGAATCGACGTCGCGTAGGACCGGACGAAGCCGGTCTGGAGCCGGCGGAGCCGGCTCGATCCGCCGCCGACCCCCGCAGCCAGGCCGTTGACCAGCCCGTCGATGCCACGGTTGTCGAGGTAGACCAGCGCCCGGGTGAGGAAGATTCCGGGCTTCTCGAAGACCGCCACGTTGAAAGCGTCGGTGTAGAGGTTGCGTCGGGCTGCGGTGACCAGCACCCCGGCCGGCTGCTCCTGCGGCGCGGTGCCCCTGCCGAACAGCAGCCAGGCAACGGCGACACCGAGCAGGGTGACCACGATCGAGAGGATGGTGATCATGGTGTGCGAGAGGACGCCGTGCGCCTCTGCGGCACCACCCTCGGGCAGCACCGGGGTCAGCCACTCCGGAACCGAGCTGGCCATCAGCGCGCCGGCCCCGATGGAACCGATGCCGAGCAGGATCAGCGGCACCGTCATGATCGGCGGGGACTCGTGCGGGTGGTCGATGTCCTCGGTCCACCGCTTCGGTCCGTGGAAGGTGAGCACGAACAGCCGGGTCATGTAGAACGCGGTCAGACCGGCACCGAGCAGCGCCGCTCCACCGTACAGCCAGGAGGTCCAGTCACCCCGCGCGAACGCGGCGGCGATGATCGGCTCCTTGGAGAAGTAGCCGGAGAGCGGCGGGATGCCGATGATCGCCAGCCATCCGGTGGCGAAGGTGATCCAGGTGATCTTCATGTACTTGGCGAGACCACCGAAGCGGCGGATGTCCACCTGGTCCTTCATGCCGTGCATGACCGAACCCGCGCCGAGGAACATGTTGGCCTTGAAGAAGCCGTGCGCCAGCAGGTGGACGATGGCCAGGGCGTACGCCCCGCCACCGAGTCCGACGCCGAGGAACATGTAACCGATCTGGCTCACCGTGGACCAGGCCAGGACGCGCTTGATGTCGTCCTTGGCGGCACCGATGATGCAGCCCATCAGCAGCGTCAGCGCACCGACGCTGACCACCACGGTCTGCAACGTGGTGTTGAGCGAGAAGATCGGGTTGGACCGGGCGATCAGGTAGACACCGGCGGTCACCATCGTCGCGGCGTGGATCAGGGCCGAGACCGGGGTCGGGCCCTCCATCGCGTCGGGCAGCCACGCCTGTAGCGGGAACTGGCCGGACTTACCGGCGGCACCGAGCAGCAGCAGCAGGCCCATCACCAGTACGGTGCCGGCGGCGAGGCTGCTGGCACCGTTGAACACCTCGTCGTACTGCGTGCTGCCGAGCGTCGCGAACATCATGAAGATGGCGATCGCCAGACCCGCGTCACCGACGCGGTTCATCAGGAACGCCTTCTTACCCGCGGTCGCCGCCGAGGGCCGGTCGTACCAGAAGGAGATCAGCAGGTACGACGCCACACCGACGCCTTCCCAGCCGAAGTACAGCATCACGTAGTTGTTGCCGAGCACCAGCAGCAGCATCGCGGCAACGAAGAGGTTGAAGTACGCGAAGAACCGGCGCCGGCCCGGGTCGTGGGACATGTAGCCGACGGCGTACACGTGGATCAGGAAGCCCACACCGGTGATCAGCAGTACGAACACCGCAGCCAGCGGGTCGAAGAGCAGACCGAAGTCCACCTTGAAGTCGCCGACGGCGATGAAGTCCCAGAGGCTGCGCTCGACCGCCCGGTTGTCCAGGCCACGCAGCTGGAAGAAATAGGTCAGGCCGAGCACGAAGGCGGCCCCGACGCTGGCGACGCCCAGCCAGTGGCCCCACCGGTCGGCCCGGCGGCCGAGCAGCAGCAGGATCGCCGCGCTGACCAGCGGGATGGCCACCAGCAGCCACACGCTGCTCAGCAGTCCAGACGCCTGGGCGTACTCGACAGCTGAGATCGGCTGCGCCGGTGCTGCCGCTGCGGCTGAGGCCGACAGAGCCTGGGCGCTCCACATGGTCTGTTCCACTACGGGGCCCCTTTAGTACTTGAGCAGGTTGGCGTCGTCGACGCTGGCAGAGCGCCGAGTCCGGAAGATCGACATGATGATGGCGAGTCCGACCACGACCTCGGCCGCAGCGACCACCATGACGAAGAACGCCATGACCTGGCCGTTGAGGTCGCCGTTGATCCGGCTGAAGGTCACCAGCGCCAGGTTGGCCGCGTTGAGCATCAGCTCGATGCACATGAACAGGACGATGGCGTTACGCCGGATCAGCACGCCCGCCGCGCCGATGGTGAACAGCACCGCGGCGAGGATCAGGTAGTAGTCGGGGGTCACTTCTCAGTTCCCTTCGGAGCGGCCTCCGCCGAGGTCAGCTCACGCGGGGGCATGATCTCGGGGAACGGGGCCTCGGTCAGGCTGCCGTCCGGCAGCCGGGCGGGCGTGACCACCGAGGAGGAGGTCGCGAACACGCCGGGCCCGGGCTTCGGGCCGGGGTACGAGCCGGGAGCGAAGCGGGCCTTCATCTGCTCCACCTGGGAACGCCGGTCACCCTTGCGCCGCTCGATGTACGCCAGCACCATCGCGCCCACCGCAGCCGTGATCAGCAGCGCCGAGGTGATCTCGAAGGCGAAGACGTACTTGGTGAAGAGCAGGCTGGCGATGCCCTGCACGTTGCCGCCCGCGTTGGCCTGCTCCAGCCCGACCGCCTCGGTGCCGCCGACGGCCCGGTAGATGCCGGAGCCGACCAGGGCGGCGAACCCGACGCCGAGCACGACCGCAGCGATCCGCTGGCCCCGCAGGGTCTCGATCAGCGAGTCGGAGGCGTCCCGCCCGACCAGCATCAGGACGAACAGGAAGAGCATCATGATCGCGCCGGTGTAGACGATGATCTGCACCATGCCGATGAACGGTCCCGACTGCATCACGTAGAACGCGCCGAGGCACAGCATGGTGAGCACCAGCCAGAGCGCCGAGTGCACGGCGCTGCGGGCCGCCACCATGCCGATCGCCCCGATCAGGGCGAGCGGAGCGAGGATCCAGAACGCGATCTCCTCGCCGCTGGATACGCCGCCCGCCGCCGCGAGCACCGCATGCCCGCTCGTCATAAGGTCACTCCAGTCGGTTCAGACCCGTCAACCTGGCTGGCCTCGGCCCACGGTGCGCGCTCGGCGCCGGCCGAGGTGCCCGGATTGGTGAGGGCACCCACGTAGTAGTCCTTCTCGGAGTCACCCAGCCGCATCGGGTGCGGCGGCTGCTCCATGCCCGGCAGCAGCGGCGCCAGCAGCTGCTCCTTGGTGAAGATCAGGTCCTGCCGGGAGTCGCGCGCCAACTCGTACTCGTTGCTCATGGTGAGCGAGCGGGTCGGACACGCCTCGATGCACAGGCCGCAGAAGATGCACCGGGTGTAGTTGATCTGGTACGTCTTCGCGTACCGCTCGCCCGGCGAGAACCGCTGCTCCTCGGTGTTGTCGCCACCCTCGACGTAGATCGCGTCCGCCGGGCAGGCCCAGGCGCACAGCTCGCAACCGATGCACTTCTCCAGGCCGTCCGGGTGCCGGTTGAGGATGTGCCGCCCGTGGTAACGGGGCGCGGAGACCGGCGGCTTGAACGGGTAGTCGGTGGTGATGACCTTCCGGAACATATGGGAGAAGGTCACTCCGAACCCTTTGAAGAATTCGAACGCCATCTCACACCTCCTTGCCGGCCGCGCCGGAGTCGTCGTTCGTGGTGGTACGCGCGACCCCGCCGTCGGTGTCCTCGCGACGACTGCTGGCCATGACCGGCTGCCGTTCGGCGACCGCCCGCCGGGCCCGTGGGCTCGGCGGCACCTGAAGGTCGAGCGGCGGCAACGGGAAGCTGCCGACGGGTCGGCTCGCCACCTGCTCCTCCAGGCTGGGCAGCGTGGCCTTCTTCTTCTCCGGCCACAGCAGGACGACCAGCAGGAGCCCGACGACGACCCCTCCGATGATCAGGTAGCGGGTGGTGTCGGCCACGTTCTGGTCCTGCAGGGTCCGGATGCCGGCCAGGGCCAGGATCCACACCAGGTTGACCGGAATCAGCACCTTCCAGCCGAAGCGCATGAACTGGTCGTAGCGCAGCCGGGGAAGCGTGGCCCGCAGCCAGATGAAGCCGAAGAGCAGCAACAGCACCTTGCCGAAGAACCAGAGCATCGGCCACCAGCCGGAGTTGGCACCCTCCCAGAAGCTGATCGGCCACGGGGCCCGCCAGCCGCCCAGGAAGAGCGTGGTGCAGACCGACGACACGGTGATCATGTTGATGTACTCGGCGAGGAAGAACATCGCGAACTTGAACGACGAGTACTCGGTGTGGAAGCCACCGACCAGCTCGGACTCGGCCTCGGGCAGGTCGAACGGGGCCCGGTTGGTCTCACCCACAGCGGAGATCACGTAGATGACGAAGCTCGGGATGAGCAGGACCGCGTACCAGCTCGGGGCGGTGACCTCGAACCCGAACAGGTTGATCGGGTTGCCGTGCTCCTGGGCCCGGACGATCTCGGAGGTCGACATCGTGCCGGCCGTCATGAAGACCGCGACGAAGGAGAGCCCCATCGCGACCTCGTACGAGATCATCTGGGCGCCGGAGCGCAGGCCGCCGAGCAGCGGGTAGGTCGAGCCGGACGCCCAACCGGCAAGCACGATGCCGTAGATGCCGATCGAGGCACAGGCCAGCACCACCAGCACGGAGACCGGGGTGTCGGTCAGCTGCAGCGGCGTGCGCTCACCGAAGATCGACACCATCGGCCCGAACGGGATCACCGCGAAGGCGGTGAAGGCGCAGACGGCGGAAATCACCGGAGCCAGGAAGTAGACCACCTTGTCCGCGGTGAACGGGATGATCTCTTCCTTGAAGGGCAGCTTGAGACCGTCGGTCAGCGACTGGAGCCAGCCGTTGGGCCCGACCTGGTTGGGGCCGGGCCGCTGCGCCATCCGCGCGACGACCTTGCGCTCGTAGTTGATGGTGAAGAGGGTCAGCAGCAGCAGCATCACGAAGACGCCGAGCACCTTGATCAGGACGATCCACCACACGTCCTTGCCGAAGTCGGCGAGGGTGGGGCCCTCCGCGAGATAGGTCGGGATCACTTGACCGCTCCCTCTTTCGTCTGCTGCGCGGGCAGCGACACTGCCCCGACGGACAGCCGGACGACCGCACCGGACGTCACGCCGAGGGCGCGCCGCACGGTCGAACCAGGTGAGTTGGTCGGCAGCCAGACCACGTCGTCGGGCATCTCGGTGAGCGCCGCCGGCAGGGTGATCGCGCCCCGGTCCGTACCGACCGTGACAGCCTCACCGTCAGCCACTCCCAACGCCCCGGCGGTGGCCTTGCTGAGCCGTACCACCGACGGCCGGGCCGTGCCAGCGAGGTGCTCGTTGCCCTCGATCAGGCTGCCCAGGTCGATCAGTTGGTGCCAGGTGGCCAGTACCGCCTCACCCTTACCCGGCCGGGCCGGACCGGTCGACTCGACCGACGGCGTGGCGGCCCGGTCGGCCCGGGTCGCCGGCAGCGAGCCCAGTTCCCGGCGGATCGTGTTCACGTCGCCCGTGTTGAGCTGCACGTCGAGCTGCGCGGCCAACGCTTCGAGCACCCGGCCGTCGGTCATCGCGGTCGTGTTGAGCACGGCCTCGAAGGTGCGCAGCCGGCCCTCCCAGTCGAGGAAGCTACCGGCCTTCTCCACCACCGGGGCAACCGGGAAGACCACGTCGGCGCGGCGGCTGACCGCGCTGAGCCGCAGTTCCAGGCTGACCAGGAAGGGCACCCGGTCGAGGGCCTCCTCGGCCAGTCGGGGGTCGGCCAGGTCGGCCGGGTCGACGCCGGCCACGACCAGCGCAGCCAACTGACCGGCCGCCGCTGCGGCGATGATCTGGTCGGTGTCCCGGCCCGCCTGGCTCGGGATGACCCCGGCCGCCACGTCCCAGGCCGCGCCGAGTTCCGCGCGGGCCAGCGGGTCGGACACCGGGCCGCCACCGGCCAGCAGTTCGGGCAGGCAGCC
>NZ_JBHTMP010000103.1:0-15616 GCF_042679305.1 Micromonospora sonneratiae
CCCGCTGCCTGGGCCGGCGCCTGGCCGGACGGTGGGGCGGCGGGCGCGGCGTGCCGGGCGGTGAACGGAACCACCTGGCTGGCGATGACCTCACGAAGTAGCCCGGTGCTGCGGGCCCGGTGCGGACCGGAGACGTACGCGGCCTTGAACCGGGTGATGCTGGTGACGCTGGAGCGCAGATAGCCGTTGCCCGGCTCGGCCGGCAACTCGTACGCGTCAGGTACGCCGATGACCGCCCGCGACTCCATCGCGGAGAAGGTACGCAGCCCGATGCGGTACGACAGGTGTCCCTCAAGCTGGTGGATGCGTCCGTCCTCCAGCCGCTGTGAGGCCAGCAGCAGGTGTACCGCGAGAGAGCGGCCGAGCCGGCCGATCATCACGAAGAGCTGGATGAAGTCCGGGTTGGCGGCGATCAGCTCGCTGAACTCGTCCACCACCACGAACAGGGTGGGCAGCGGGTCGAGGTCGGCACGCTGGCTGCGGGCCTTCTCGTAGTCACGCACCGAGCTGAAGTTGCCGGCCCGCCGCAGCAGCTCCTGCCGGCGTACCAGTTCCCCGTGCACGGCGGCCTGCATCCGGTCGACCAACGCGGCCTCGTCGGCGAGGTTGGTGATGAGCGCCGAGACGTGCGGCAGCCGGTCCAGCCCGACGAAGGTGGCACCGCCCTTGAAGTCCACCAGTACGAAGTTGAGCGTCTCCGAGGAGTGGGTGGCCGCCAACGCGAGTACCAGGGTGCGCAGCAGTTCGCTCTTGCCCGACCCGGTGGCGCCGATCAGCATGCCGTGCGGTCCCATCCCGCCCTCGGCGGACTCCTTGATGTCCAGCTCGATCGGGGAACCGTCGGCGGCCACCCCGATGGGTACCCGTAGCCGATCCGCAGGGGTGCGGGCTCGCCACTGCGCACGCGGGTCGAAGCTGTCCAGATCGGCGATGTCCAGCAGATCGGGTAGATCGAGCACGGAGCTGAGCCCGCTGGCCGGCTGCTCTCCGGTGACCTTCGTGGCGTGTCGCGCCATGATCCGGGCCAGCGCCCGCAGCCGGGGCAGGTCCAGGTGGTCGGGCGCGGCGAGCCGGGTGCGTACCTCCCGGCCCACGTGGTCCTTTTCGATCATGTCCAGGTCGGTGGCGGACACCTCCAGGTTGAGCACGTCCTCCCCGGCCCCGAAGCCACGCCCACCGAGGTCGACGAGGACGGCGTTGCGGTACCCGGAGACGGTGAGCCGGGCACCCGGCGGGATCACGCCTCCGTCGCAGACCACCACGACGAACGGCTCCTCACGGGAGGGCTGGGCGTCGTTGTCGTACCGGGAGCGCGCTGCGAACTCCGTACCCAGCAGCCGCTCCACCTCCTCCAGGGTGCCGCCGAACAGCCGCACCGGCCCGGTCACGTCGACGTCGGTGACGTGCTTGGCATGCGGTAGCCACTTGACCCACTCCCACTGCGCCGCCTGCTCGGCACCGACGCAGACGGCCAGACGCAGTTCGTCGGGGGCGTGGAACGTGGTCAGCTGGGCGAGCATGGCGCGCACCATGCCCAGCGCCACCTCCCGGTCGCCGCTGATCCGCACGTGCGAGAACCCCGGCAGGCACAGCGCGACGGGCTGGTCGGGTACGGTGGTGTACGCCTTGACGAACCGGCGTAACGCCTTGGCGCACACCGGTTCCAGGTCCTCCACCGGCTTGGTCTGCAACGGGGTAATGCGCACCGCAAGCCGCTGGGCACCGGTGCCGGCCCGGATCTCGCCGAAGTCCGGGTGGGTCGGCCGGCGCTCCCACAGCCGGCTGGTCATCGCCAGCGACCACAGCGACTCGGGGTCCGGGTGCCGCCAGGCCAGCGCGTCGCGCTGTTTCGCCGCGTACTCCCGGACCTGCCCGCGGGTCTGCGACAGGTAGCGGAAATAGTCGCGCCGGTCTCCATTGATCTTGTCACTACGGTTACCGGAGGACATCGTCATCTGGAAGACCACCATGCTCAGCATGCCGCCGCCCATCATGACGAGCATGAGAATGCCCATCGGACCGTTGAGTGAACGACCGACGAGCATGAACATGAACCCGCCGGACATGAGCAGCGTCGGCAGGATCATCGCGAGCGAGCGGAGGCCGGCGGGTTGGACCTCCGGAACGACCGGCGGCTCCTGCAGGGAAATCTCGCCGTGCGGTAGTTCAGGTCCGTTTCGGCGGGCCGGCCGCCGGTAAGGTTTGGTGCTCACATCTGTCACACGGCTGTGGGCCGGAGAGAGTTGACCGGAACCGCTTGCCAATCCCCGGATCTGCTCCCTGGCGTTCCGTCCGGCACATACCCGTCGTGCCGCGCGTCGGCCGAAAACGGCTCGTGGCCCGGGCTGCGCGACGGCCAGGACTACCGCAACAGCCTTCTCTGTCGGGTGCCCGCAGACCGCGTACGGCTGGCCGACCGCGACCTGTCGTGCGGTACCTCGGGAATCTCCACGGATGGAAGCACCCACGGTGTCGACAACTCGCGAAGGTCTGCCTCGGCAGCGTAGGGTGCCCCGAGCGCCTGCCCTGTGGACGCCGGGCGGGTGAGCAGCAGCTTCAGGTCGTCGTGGTCACGGTCGCCACTCCAGAACACGTCCTTCGTCGCTATCCACCGCTGCAACTCGTCGCCGCGTCTGACGATCTCACCCGCTTCCACCGAGGCGTTGTGCCGCCAGATGCCGTCACCGCGGTCGTGCTCGAATCCCAGGATCCACCGTCTGCCACTCACCGACGTCGAATTCCCCACCTCTCCGCCGAGCATCTTCTGTACGTCACCGGAGATCACTACCCGCTGCGCGAAGAGCGACTCCTTGCTCACCACCGTGACCCACCACGTACCGCTCATACTCACTGCAGGCATCGTCCGGCACCTTCCTCCGAGTCATGACCGCGGCAGCTTCCCCGGCCGGCCCAGCCGCGTACGGCCGCTCTCCCTGCACGCCTGGAGAACACCCGACGGTTCACCTCGACGAACGGGTCAGGCCGCCAGGGCCGCCCGTACGTCGGCCGCGTACAACTGGCGCATGTCGTCGACCGTCGGCGCAACGGCACCCCGCAACCGGTTGGCCTGCTTGGTGATGGCCCGTTCGAGCAGCTGGCGGGCGTACCGGCCGTTGCCGAAGGTCTCGTCCCGGACCAGGCTCTCGAAGTGCTGGTACAGCACCGGAAGGCTGTCGTTGCTGAAATCGAAGCCGCCGTCGCGGGCCAGCGTCTGCACGATGGAGACCAACTCCGAGGCGGTGTACGACGCGAACGGGATCTGGCGGCCGAACCGGGAGGCCAGCCCCACGTTGTTGGCCAGGAACCGGCGCATGTCCCCGGTATACCCGGCGGCGATCACCACCACGTCGTCCCGGTGGTCCTCCATCAGCTTCACCAGTGTGTCGATGGCTTCCCGACCGAAGTCGTTGCCCTGGCCGGCCAGCGCGTACGCCTCGTCGATGAAGAGCACACCGCCGCGCGCCCGGCCGAACACGTCGGTGGTCTTGACAGCGGTGTGCCCGACGTACTCGCCGACCAGGTCGGCCCGGGAGACCTCGACGACCTGACCGGTACGCAGCACGCCCATCGCGTTGAGCAGTTGCCCGTACAGCCGGGCCACGCTGGTCTTGCCGGTGCCGGGCGGTCCGGCGAAGACCAGGTGCCGGGAGATCGTCGGAGTGGGTAGACCGGCCCGGGTCCGGGCCTCGGTCGAGGCGATCAGGTCGATGACGTCGGTCACCTCGCGCTTGACCGCATCCAGGCCGATCATCGAGTTCAGTCGCCCGAGCAGGTCCTGGACGACCTGGGTCACGCCGGCCGGCGCCGACGTTCCGGACGCCTGCTCGCCCAGGTCCTCGGGCAGCAACTGGGCCAGTTCGATGTCCGGGACCTGCGGGTTGCACGAGAGCCGGTACGCCTGGCGTCCCAGCATGTCCTCGAAGACCTGCCGGGCCACCCGGGCGTTGCCGAAGGTCTCGGTACGGGCCAGCTCGCCGAAGTGGCGCACCAGGGCCTGCCGCGTCTCGTACTCCAGCACATAGTGGTGGGCACGGCAGAGCCGGTCGATGATCTCGGCCAGTTCCTCGTCGGAGTAGCTGTCGAACTGGATCGTACGGGCGAAGCGGGACTCCAGACCCGGATTGGCGGCCAGGAACGTACGCATGTTCGGGGTGTACCCGGCGACCACCACGACCACCTCGTCACGGTGGTCCTCCATCAGCTTGACCAGGGTGTCGATGGCCTCCCGGCCGAAGTCGTGGCCGCTCCCACCGGTCGAGAGCGTGTACGCCTCGTCGATGAACAGCACCCCGCCCAGGGCCTCCTCGAATCGGGCCGTGGTCTTCACTGCGGTGCCGCCGACGTGCTCGGCGACCAGGTCGCTGCGGGACACCTCGACCAGTTGCCCGCCGGAGAGCACTCCGAGGGCCGCGAGGATTCGGGCGAAGATGCGGGCCACCGTGGTCTTGCCGGTACCGGGCGGCCCGGCGAAGACCAGGTGCCGGGACATGGGCGGTACGTGCAGCCCGGCCTCCCGACGACGTTTGGCGATCTGGTTGAGTCCGACCAGGGTGGCCACCTCGCGCTTGACCCCGGCCAGGCCGACCAGCCCGTCCAGTTCACGCAGAAGCGCGGCCACCGGCCCGTCCGCCTGCCCGTCCCCGCCACCCGGCGGCCCGTCATCGGGTACGCCGGTACCGGGACCGCCGTCGGCGGATACCACGGGACCGGGTAGCCCGCCATCGGACGGCGCGGGGGGCGACGGGCGGGGACCGGAAGGGCTCCGGGTCGGAGCGACGCCCGGCCCGGCACCGGGGGTGGGGGCCGGAACAGTTCCCGGGGCGTCACCGGCCACCGGCGTCTCCGGTCGCCCGGACCCGGGCACCGGAAGGGGAACCGGTCGCCCGTTGTGGCCGGTGTCCACGTCGGACAGCTCGATCGCGGCGGTCGGGCTCGGCGCGTCCACGGCGACGCCGCCGTTGCCGCGCACCACCCCGCCGTGCAGCCGCACCGGCGCGTTGGTCTCCACCAGGACACCCGGCCCCTGGTTTCCCACGATCTCGCAGTCCGTCGCGGTGACGGTGCTGCTGGCACCGGCCCGGATCCCCGGGCCCCGGCTGCCGCTGATCCGGCTGCGGAACACGGTGACCGCACTGGAGCCGCCGGTCACCACGCCCGCCCCGGCCGAGTCCTCCACCGCCACCGAGGACAGCTCGGGGCGGGCGGTTCCGGCCACCTCCACGCCGACCCGGCAGCCGGCGAACCGGGAGTTGGACAGCATGGTGGTCGCTCGTTCGGCAAGCTGCGCCCCGGCGGCCCGCGCGCCGGTGACCTGGCCGTCGGAGAACCAGCCGCCACCACCGGTCGCGTGCAGGCCGTACCGGACATCCTCGATGGACAGGCCGTGCAGTCGCGGGACGGCCTCCTGCTCGATCACCACGCCGATGGGGACGTCGCGTACCCCGACCCCGTCCAGGCGCGCCTTCGACCGGCCGGTCAGGAACACGCCAGCGTCGGCGCAGCCCGTCACGACGCCTCCGGTGAGGTGCGGCGCCGCCGCGTCGGTGACGAGTACTCCGGCCGCGCCGCAGTCGCGTACCTCACAGCCGGTCAGCCGAGGCGCGGAGGTACCCATGCAGTCGAGGCCGTGGCCGCGGGCCCGGGTGATGAGCGTGTTGGACAGCGTGGGCGCCGCCTGCGCCATGGTCACCACGGCGTGCACCCGGGCGTCCAGGATCTCGCAGCGGTCCAGCACCGGGGCCGCGTCGTCGTTGGCCAGCAGCCCGACTTCGCCACCGAGCAACGTGGTCGCGGAAAGGTACGGTCGGGCGGCCTGCTGCGCCACGACGGCGTACTGGCCGACCTCGTCGATGCGGCAGCTCTCCAGGCGTGGGGCGCTGGCACCCACGGCCAGGAGCGCCACCTCCGCGATCCCGGTGATCGTGCAGTCCCGGAACACCGGGCCGCCCGGCCCGGCCGCCAGGATCGCCGACTTGGCGATGTCGTGTAGACGTACGCCGGTGTAGTCGCCCGTGCCGGCCTCGTGGACGACGCCGGCCCCGCCGGAGTTGCTGACTGCGCCGCCCCGCATCTCCACGGCACCGCCACGTACGTGGATCGCGGCCGGCGCCGTGGCCTCGATGGTGCACGCCTCCAGGCGAACCCGTCCGGCGGCCACCTGGAACAGCGGCATCCGCTCGTCCCCGCCACGGATGGCGATGTCCTGGATCAGGATCTCGCCCCCGGCGGCCAGGATGGCCCCGCCCGGGGGCACCTCGATGGTGACGGTGCCCGTACCGTCCTCGGCGACCAGGACGACGTCCCGGCGGAACATCGGTGCCTCGCGGTAGATGCCGGGGCGTACCGCAACGGTGTCACCGGGCGCCGCGGCGTCCAATGCCCGGGAGATGTCGGTCAGGCATCCGGTGTCCCTGGCCGACACCGACAGGACGCTGGTGGTCACGGATTCACTCCTTCGTGGCTGTCGCCGCCTGGGGTGGCCGGCGCGGGGCGGGCCGCCCCACCGGAATCGGCCCGGAGGGCACCGGCCGGGCCGGGCTGGAGCGCGAACGGACGGTCGCCGGCCGCGAAGCCCAGCGGCCACGGCAGTGGCGCGGGTGCCGTGCGTTGCAGCTGTGCGGCGAGCGCGTCACGCAGCTTGCCGGCCACCCGTTCGTCGAGCCCGCTGTCGCGGTGCTCGAAGACGATCTCCCGCAGCAGTACGCACGGCGCGCCGTCCGGCCCGTCATCGACGCCGAGCACGGCGAAGCGGGTACCCGCGGCGAACATGGCCTGCCCGGACCGGGCACCCGGTCCGCCCGGGGTACCGAGTTGGTCCAGCCGCCGTGCGGTGGCCGACCAGATCGCGTACCGACCCGCGCCGCCGGTGTCGCCCCCGGTACCGCCGGTCAACGAAACCGCGGTGAACGCCGGCTCCGCCACGAGTTTCCCGGGACGGTACCGGCCGGTCACTTCCAGCCCGGCGGGTAATGCGGCGAAGACAGGTCCCCCGATGGCCGGTAGCTGTACCAGCCCCGCACAGGCGCAGCGGGCCAGCAACTGGACTTCCTCGTCGGGCGTGCCGCCGCCGCGCAGCGCACCGTTGACCCGCTCGCCCACCCCGTCGAGCAGGGCCAGCACCGCGACCAGACCGGCCAGCACGTCGTGCGTTCCGACCGCACTGCGCAGCCCCGGGTGCAGCGACAGCGCCCGAACCACCGCCCGGGAGTGCGCCTGGAACTTCCAGCCCAACGCGATACGCAGCCGCTCCCGGTCCGCTTCTTCGGTCCGCGCCCGTACCCCGAGCCACGCTGCCACCCTCCGGTCGGCGCGCGGCGTCGGCGGCGTCGGCGGCGGGCCGTTCGCCGGGACATCGACGGCGTCCGCGCCGTTCGCCGGTGCGTCGACGGCGGCCGGACCGGGTGCCGGGACACTGGCAGTCGGGGTGGCTGCGACCGTGGCCGACTCGGCGAGTGGAGTGGCGGCAACCGTGGCCGACTCGGCGAGTGGAGTGGCGGCAACGGTGGCCGGCTCGGCAGGCGGGATGGTGGCCAGCGGGCGGCAGGTGTCCAACTCCAGCCGGGGCGGTTGGAAGTCGGGCAACCCCATGGGCCGGACGCCGAGGTCCGGCCGGGGCACCTCGATCACCGGAACCGTCGGGACGTGTACCCCGAGCGCCGCCTCCACCCCCGGAGACATCCCGGCCACCGACTCCGGTGCCGCAGCGGGCAATGCGTTCGCCGCCGGATCGGCAAGCAGCGGGGCGTTCCCCGGGTCGGTGGGGGCCGGGACGGTCCCCGGGTCGGCGATCACCGGCGGCGGTACGGGCTCGACGGGCACCCGGACAGCGGACGGCGGACGCCCCCTGGGCGGTGGCGACGGCACCGGGAACGGCGGCTGGCGGTACGGGTGGCGACCGGAAGGGGTGCGTCGGGCGCGTACCGGCCCCAGCGGGGGCAGCAGGCGACCGACCGGTTCCGGTTCGTCCCCACCTCTGGGGTGCCAACACCAGAACATTCCGCCAGCGAAGGCACGCCCGAAGGTGAACCGGATCCCGGCGTCCGAGGCGTAGACCGGTGCCCCCAGATCGACCGCGAGCTGGTGCAGAACGGGCCCGGCACCGTCGGCCGGCGCGGACGCCTGGGTGACCAGCAGCACCGGCCGCCCCCGCCACCGGGGGCAGTGCCAGATGGCGCGGGCCAGGTCGGCGGCGGCCAACTGCCGGCCGCCCAGCCGGAAGCCGGACCGGCCGGCCTCGACTGCGAGCGCGAACCAGCCTGCCGGACCGGGAGTGACCGATCCCGCGGCCTCCCACGGTCCCAGATCGAGCACCGGTGCCCGCAAACCGGCCTCCGGCAGGATGCGCCCCAACGCAGCTCCCACCGCCTGCGACGCCTGGCGCAGATACCTCGCCATGTGCTGCCCGACCGGAACGCCCTGGTCAGGCTGCGGTCGTCGCCAGGAGGACGGCAGGGGTACCCGCTGCCAGGGAGCGAGCAGGTCAGTCACGGAATCTCCAGTTTGGCTCCAGGCGCCGCATCCGACAGCCACGGGTTCGCCGGTGCCGCGTCGCCCGGCAACGGGACGTCGGACGAGGTGGCGTCGGACGAGGTGGCGTCGGCCCGGGGTACCGGGGAGTCGTCGGCACCGGGTACCTGCCACACGGCCGTCTCCGAGGGGCACCGGTACAGGTACGCCAGGGCACGGTGTACGGAGATCTCATCCAGTGGCTCGGCGGGCTCGGCCCCGGCCGGCAGCCCGGCCAGGTGCGCGGCCAGTTCCGGATCCGGTGCCAGGCCGTAGTTCTCCAGGTAGTACGCGACCGCCTCGCTCCACACCCAGGTCCCGTCGGTGCGCAGGTGCAGCGGCACCACGTCGCCCCGCTCCGGGGCCAAAATGTCGGCCATCGCAGTACTGCTCCACGCGATGACCAGCCCCGCGCGCAGGGCGGCAAGCAGGTCGTCACGTGCAGTGGTGTCCGAGACCACCGGCCGGTTGGTGGCGAACCACGGGCCGCGTACCGGATCGACACCGTCGAAGACCCGAGCGGTGGTGATCGGCGCGACCGGCCGCGCCGCCCACAGCAGGGTGCCGCACGAGCGGGCCAGGGTCTGGTAGTACGGCGCGTCCAGCCCGGCCCAGCAGACCTCCGCCTGGGCCTCGGTGTCCCCGGCCGCGACCATGCTCCGGCGCAGGTGGACGGTGAGCGCGGGCAGGTTGTCCACGGTGTCGTCGACACTGACCACGGCCACCCGTACCGGATCGTGCCAGGGCTGGGCACTGGGCGGCATCCGCCACGCCCGCCACACCGCGCGTACCCCCGGGACGGCCGACGCCGCCTCCACCAGCGCCCGGTCCACCGGGTCGAGGACGTCGGCCGGGTCGCCGCTACGGTCCTGCGGACTTACCACCAATGCCGCGTCGTCCTGTGTGGCCGGCAGGGCGGACAGGAACAGCCACGGTGCCGGCGGACGTTCCCCGCGCAACTCCTCCAGCTCCAGGGCGAGGTCGATGTCACCGCCGCCGAGGGCCAGTTCCTCGCGCAGCGCCACGATCTCGTCGGGGGCCAGCTGCAGCGGCTGGGAGACCGCCGCAAAGGCGACCGCCTGTACGACCTCCAGCCGGCGGCCGGCGGCCAGCGCGTCCCGCGCGTCGGTCAGCACCCGGTCCGACAGCGAACCGGCCAACCGCAGCAGGAGCGCGTGCATCGTCGTCTCGGCCGACATGTCACGGTCGTCCCGCGACGCCTCCGGTGTCACGTCCGGGTCCGTGTCCACGTCCACGGTCACCCCCTCCTTTGCCGCGACCGGATTCATCTGTGGCACGCCCAGCACACCGGCCGGGTTCACCTACTGCCAGAATCGGCGGGCGGCCTACTTGTGCCGCCACCATGAGCGGGTGCTGGCCCGGTCGTACTTGCGGAACTCCGTGCTCACCTGGCGACCGTGCACGATCATCCCGGCGTACCAGGTGCGGGCCACGTAGTTGAACGGCCCCATGTCGACCACGCCGGCCTCGCGGGCGTTGGTGATGCAGAAGTCGAACACGTCCCGACAGAAGTCCAGCACCGTCTCCCGCCGGCCGCCGGTGAGCCCGGCGTTGAGCAGCGGGACGCCCCGGTTGTCGGACAGGAACTGCAACAGCTTGGCGCTGCCGCCATGCTGGTACACCATCCACGGGATGCACAACGGTGCCGGCTCGTCCCCCAGGTACAACCGATCGTCCATCTCCGGAAACGGATCGCGCAGCATCTCCACGTCCGTACCGTCGACGCACCACACCTGGTCGATCTCCGGATGCTGGCGCAGGTAACGCGACCAGCACAGCCAGCGGTGGAAGTACGGCGAGCCGCCGGCCCCACCCGGCGGCACCCGCACATGGGTGACCAGGTCGGTGTCCGGCTCGTCCAGGCAGTCGTGCAGCACCACCAACCGCCGTCCGTGCCGCTCGACCGAGCGGCGCAACTCGTCCAGGTCGGCGTAGTTCGGCGTCCAGGCGGTGCCGCGCTGCGGGTCGGGCTGCGCGGTGAGGTACGTGGTCAGCACCACGTTCTGCGCCGCCGCCGCATCGAGCGGCCGGGTACGGAACTCGCGGTACTCGGTCGAGCTGTAGCTGGCCTCCGACCGGGTCTTGAGGTTGCGCACCAGGTGGAAGCGCTCGATGTCCGGCACGCTGGAGCCGACCCTGGTGCGCTCGTCGCAACTGAAGATCAGGTCCTCGCTGCCCACCACGTCGGCGAACCGGAACGAGGTCAGGCCGGCGTTGTAGATCCGGTTGGAGATGTCCACGTGTTCGTATCCCCACCGGCCGTACCGGGTGTCGTACCCGCCCACCCGGTCCAGCACCCGCCGGTCGAAGTAGAGCATGCAGCCGCGGGGATGGGTGTACGCCCGAAGCTGCGCATCCCGGTAGATCTCCGTCGAGTCGGTCAGCCGGCCGCGCGGGGTGTCGGTGAAGATGTACATCAGATGCGGCTCGGGACTGTCGATGTATGGCCGCTCCCAGCCGTCCGCGACGGGCCAGCAGTCGTCGTCGAACAGGAACAGGTGGGTACATCCCCGCTCGACCAGCAGTTCCAGACACTTGTTCTTGGCCCGGGCGATACCGGCGTTGTGCTCGAAGCGGAACGTCGCCTCCTCCACCGGCTCGTCGCTGGCGTCGTCGACCACGACGATCGCGGCGCCGCTGGGCGCGTACTTGCGGATCGCCTCCAACGCGGTACGGAGCACAGCGCCGCGGTTGTGTGTCGTGATCCCGATACCCACCGCCGGAAAGTCCGTCTCCTGCATGCCCACCTCTTCGATCAGGGCGCCACGGCGCCGTCACTCGGAAGCCGCCGCCCGGCCCAGGTACCGGCCGCCGCGACGGTCCCGGATGACCGTCGCCCGCCAGCCCACACCGCCACCGGGTGCGAGGTCGTCCACATGAGGCACGGGATCGCGGTGCCGTCGGGTTCACCGGTCGACGCGAACCGGCGGTGGCGCGGTGCAGGGCCGCCGGTACCGGCGCACGGCGGGTCGACACCGTCGAGGGCTGGCGACACCGGGTGGTCGCTACCGAAAAACCGCCCGGGTACGCGGAAGACCACGCCCATCGTCGCGTCGGACGGCCCCGCCCTCGCCGCATACCACGGCCAATTGACTTCCCTGCTGGTCAGCCGACATGTCGCCCGCCAGACCAGCACCGGGCTGGCCGGTCAGCTCGGTCGGCGGGCGATACCCAGGGCCAGGGCGGCGATCGCGGCGGCCCCGAAGGCGGCAAGCAGGCGCTCGAACAGCCCGGTCAGGCCGGCGGGGCCGCCGACGAAGGCGAACAGCAGAACGGCGAAGCCGATGCCGACCCCACGGAACGGCCACGCCCAGCGTTCCCAGCCGGGCGCGCGCCGCATGGCCGCGGCCAGCACGAGAACCGCAGCCACGAAAAGCAGGATGCCGGTCGGCGTGATCATAGTGTCGATCTTGCCCCCGAGGTTGGCCCGCTGGTCGGGGCCGGTGCAGCCCGCGTCGGCCAGGCGGCATCCCTGTCGCTCGGCGGCGGCGAGCAGGTCGCCGAGGCCGAAGATGGACAGGGCCAGCAGGATGGCACCGACGGTGGCGGCACGGCCGCCCGGGCGCAGGGCCGGGCGCACCGACAGCCACGCGAACAGGATCGTGGCCAGGCCGCACAGGGTGAACACGACGATGAGTATCGCGGCGGCCGGTGCGCCGACGGCCAGCATGTCGCTGATCGTGTGCTCCAACGTGGAGTAGCTGCTGCCCTGCCAGGCGGCTGCAAGCAGCCAGCTAGCCACGAACAGCACCTGCGCGGCGAATCCCACCCATGCCCACAGACGCACCCGATCGTCGGTCATCGGGACATCCTAGACAACCGGCGTCGATGCGCGTGCACTGCGTCATCCGGTCAGAACGGCGCGAACCCTTTGTCGGGAAACGCATACACGCTGGTCGTGAGTTGACCGCGTTCCTGAACGGAGGCGCAGCGGGCGCTGACCGAGCGGTGGAGGGGTCCGGGTAGGTACCTTCTCCCGTTCCCTGCCCCGTCCGGCACCCGCCCAACGCAAGGGCATCGGTAGGGATAACCCTCCCCCGCTTGGCGGGAATCCCCTACCGGAAGCAGGGAACACACCATGTCGCGGTGCCGGTGCCCACCGGCACCGTCAACACATGGGTGAACGAGTGCAGAGCAACCAATGCGGCGGGCAGGACGAATCCCGCCTGCGTGACCTGATGGTCACCTACCAACAGCCGCTGCTGAGGTATGCGATGCGGCTCACCGCCGGTGACGCCGGGCGTGCCGAAGACGTGGTACAGGAGGCGTTCCTGCGGGCCTGGACGCACATCGACCGGCTCACCGCCGACTACGGCTCGGTACTGGGCTGGCTGCGCCGGGTGGTACACAACCTGGTGATGGACGGGTACCGGATGAAGCAGGCACGCCCGGTCGAGGTGGAGATCGAGAACGCCGAGACGGTGGCCGGTCCCGACCCGATAGGTGACGTGGTCAACTCGATGCTCGTCGAGCAGCTACTGCGCGGCCTGTGGCCCCAGCACCGGGCCGCGCTGGAGGAGACGTACCTCCACGGCCGGACCGCGGCCGAGGTCGGCGCGGAGCTCGGCGTCCCGGTGGGTACGGTGAAGAGCCGCGTCCACTACGCGGTACGCGCCGCCCGCGCGGTGCTCTGCGACTAGACGCCCTGCGTCGCATGAGCTCTACAGTGGTGTGATGCACGACACTGCACCGCCGCCCGCCACCCCCGGCCCGCCGGAGGACGTGGCCCGGGTGGTCCAGGCGGTGCTCGACCTGCCGGGCCGGCCATCGCCCGCCGCTCAGGCCGAGACACTGGCCCGGTCACTCGGCGGGTGTCTGGGAGCCGGCTCGGTGACGATCGTCCTGTGGCCGCCCCCGTACTCCGGCGGTGACCCGGACCCGCCGGTCACCGGGGGTGGCTGGTCGACGTACCACTGGACGGGCGGCGGGGACGCGACGGGCGACGGTGACGTGGTACGGGTGGGCGACGGCGGGCACGTACTGGCCGACCTGACCGTACGTCCGGCGGCAGCCGCCGCGCGGCTGCGCCGGTGGCCCGAACTACTCACGGCGGTCCGGCTGTTGCTCGCCGGGGTGCAGGACCAGGTGGCCGCTGCCGACGCCGGCGAGCAGATCGGACATGCCGCCGCCGCGCTCGCCGACGCCCGACTGCGGGCCGCGGGCGAGATGGAGCAACAGCGCTACCGGCTGGAGCGCGACCTGCACGACGGAGCCCAGCACCACATGGTGGCGTTGCAGATGTCGCTGGCCATGGTGGAGTACGAACTGGGCGCCGGACACCCGGTAGAGGCGGCCGGCCACCTCGACCGGCTGCGCCACCTGCTCACCAGCACCGAGGAGGTGCTGGCAACCACGGCGACCGGGCTGCTCTCCCGGCCCCTGGCCGAACACGGGCTGGTACCCGCCCTCGTGGCCCGGCTGGACCCGCTGGAGGCGGTCACCCTGGACATCGATCCACGGCTGGCCGACCGGCGGTACCCGCCCGAGGTGGAGGCTGCTGTCTACCTGGCTTGCCTGGAGGCGGTCAGCAACGCACACAAGCACGCCCCGGGTGCCCCGGTCAGGCTCAGCCTGCGTACCTCCGCCCGAGGTCTGGGTTTCGAGGTCGCCGACACCGGACCGGGCTTCGACACCAGCGGCCGTACGCCGCTGCACAACCTCGCTGCCCGGCTGGAATCGGTCGGCGGCACGTTGACGGTCGAATCGAATCCCGGCTGCGGTACCCGCGTCGCGGGCTTCGTCGCGATCTGAGCCCATGGTTCCGTCGCACACACGGTCCCGCCTGAGCCATGGCTCCGCCCATGCACACAGTCCTGCCGCGATCCCGCCGTCATCCGGAGACCTCGGCCAGTAGCCGCTCACACGCCCGGATCAGCGACGCACACGCACCGCGCTCCTCCGGTCCCGTACCGGCCGCCACGGCCCGCCCCCGCCAGTATGCGACAGCCTGGGCCGCCGCCCGCGCCACCTCGTCCGGGCCGGCGTCGTCAGCCAGCCCGAGCCGGGCGCGGGCATCCAGGCCGTTATCGACGAGCAGCCGCAGTGCCTCCTGCTGGCCGGAGGGCAGGAAGATCCGCCGCCCCTGCAACGCCTGTATCAGATCCAGCTCCTCGATCTGGTACGCACCGGCCGCAGCCGCCTCCACGGCCCGGGCCACCTTGCCCTCCAGTTGCCCGGCGGCGGCGCAGGCCCGCAGGGCACGCAGCGCCCACCGTGCGGCCAGTATTCCTGCGGAGGTGCACAACCCGGCACGTAGTGTGCCCTCGATCGCGCCGCCGCCCCCGGTACCCGGATGCCACTCGACCATGGCATCGCTGGCGGTCCGTAGCCAATGCCGCGACCTGGGTGGTGCCGCAGCGCCCTCACGCAACGCGCTGATCACCATCGGGAGGAACCCCTCCCCACCGGGCGTACGCAGCATGTTGACGAACTCGGACTCCGCTGCGGTGACTGGCCCGTCGAGCACCAGCACGACCACGTCCGGCGGCCCGTCCACGCCACCCGACCAGCCGCGCAGCCGTACCGCCAGGTCAGCGTCCACCCGCTCACGCCACAGCATCAGCCGCAGCCCACGTAGTCCGTCGGCCGGCGATTCGACCACGATCCGGTCGCACCCGGACGTCTCGCCGGACCGGTCGGTGCCGGTCGTATCGGTGCCGGTTGCATCAAGGACGGTCGTATCGGTGCCGGTTGCATCAAGGACGGTCGTATCGGTGCCGGTTGCATCGAGGCCGGACCAGTCGGGAATGTGTACCGGCCGCCACGGTGGGGCACCGCGCCCCGGGTCCAGTGTGATCCGCCGGTACTGCCCGTACTGGTAGCAAACGGGCGGCACGTCAACCTCGTCCGGCGGCTGCCAGGCGGCGTCCCCGGGCCAGCCACACAGTGCCGCGACCAGCCGCTGCGCCTGTGTTCCGACCACCGCCACGCGCACCACGCCGTCCTGCCGGTCGAGGGCGACCCGCACCGGCAAGCTGTCCGCAGCCACACCCCGGCACGCCAGGAGCAGATCCACCAGCCGCCGCTCCGCAGGACCGGCGAGGGACGTGCCAGCCCCGGCACCGATCGCGGTGGTGCCGGACGGACCGGC
>NZ_JBHTMP010000104.1:0-15347 GCF_042679305.1 Micromonospora sonneratiae
GCGGTCAGCGCCACCGGCTGGCCGCTGACCCGGGCCTGGCGACGGCTGCGCCCCGACCCGCTCCGCCGACTGCACCTCGACCCCGGCGAGGAGCGGGAAGCGCCGGTCAGCGGCGACAGTGGTACCCGTACCCCGATCGGGGCTACCTCCCTGCCCGCGCCCACCGCCGCGCAGCGCGCCGCCGTCGGTCTGGCCGTACGGTCCGTCGCCGAGCGGGCCGGCTCGGCACTGCCGGCCGCCTGGCCGGCAGCGGTGACCGCTGCCGCCCGGTCCCGGGCCACCGACCTTCCCGACGCACTCGACCGGGCGATCGCCGGCACGGATCTGGGGCTGGCCGGCAGACCGGTCTGGTGGCGGCTGATCGGCGCGATGCAGTGGCTGGTCACCATCACGGCGTTGGCCGGGCTGGGCTGGCTGGCGATCGGCTGGGTGATCCAGGCGCTGGGCCTGCCGAGCCTCGATCATCCGACGGTCGGGGTGTTTCCCGTACCCACGCTGATGCTGCTCGGCGGGTTGCTGCTCGGGATGCTGGTCACCCTGGCCAGCAAACCGGTCATCGGGTGGGCCGCCCGGCAGGCGGGTCGCCGCGCGGAGAAACGCCTCAGGGAGGCGGTCGACACGATCGCCGGGGAATACGTCCACGCGCCCGTACGGGAGGTGCTGCGCTCGTACGGCCAGGCCCATCAGGCGCTGGAGACGATGCGGGCCGCACGGTAGGGGTCGGGACGGGACAGCCATCAACGGCTGACTGTGAACCACACTCTGGTTTGAGCCGCCCACTCCTGCTGCTGTGTCGATGCTTCCGGCGTAGGGTCAGGTCCATGGCCACGCCTCAGACCCCCTATGACGCGGTACTCCATGCCGCCCGTGACGTGACCAAGCTGGACTGCGCCCTGGATGCGGAAATGCTCGGCTCGGCGCTGCTGGGCAGCGTCTACGCAATCGCGGACGAAGACCGCAAGTCAGCCGTTCGGGAATTCGTGGGCGGTTTCCTCGCGGCGACCACGCGCCGCCGGGCCGCTGCGCCGACCACCATCCGTACCATCTTCGCCAAGCTGGTGTCCGACGCGGACGGCGTGGCGAAGGTCAAGCGGGGAGCGCAAGCGCCGTCTTGGTCCGACCACGTCGGCCAGGTACACCTCACCGGCAGCTACGCCTACGGCGACGTGTACGGCGACCAGACCTCCTATCTCGCCACCTTCGCCTACGACGACAGCGAGTCCGGCGGACCGGAACATGCGGTGGTGGCCCTGGTCGACCACAACATCGGCATCGTCAAGGACGTCTTCGTCGGCGGCCAGGCGGCACAGGTCCTCGACCAGGTGCGCCAGTTGTGCGCCCAGGACGAACTGACCTGGTTCCGTGAGGAGGATCCGGCTCGCCTGCGCGACGCCGTGGAACGCCACCTGGCGGTCACCGACGCCCTCAGCGACCTGCCCGGGGAGGGTTCCCTCGCCACGGACCGTGCCCTGGCCGGTGCCCGGCTGGCGCTACTGCCGAGGATCGCTCCGAGGCGGGCGGCGGCCGAGCCGCCACCGCTGTCGGCCGCCGAGCGTACGGTGCTGGTACGCACCTTCCTCGCCTCGCCCGAGGCCGTACGTTTCGGGCTGGACACGGTGGACGGTCCCGATCTGGCGTCACTGCACTTCTGCCTGAGCCTGGTGCTGGACCACACGGCGAGCTTCAGCCCACCCGATCCGATGCGGTGGAGTCCGGCCGTGGCCGGTCTGTTCCTGCTCGACTGGGTGCATCGTCGGGCCGTACTCGACATGGACGACGCGGCGATGCTGCCCCGGGTGCTACGCGGCTGGGCGGCGTACGCGGCACGGCAACGCCGGCTGCCGCAGGAGGCCGCCACCCAGACGGACACGGCGATCGAGGAGATGGTGCCGGAGTTCGTCCGGCTCTACACCACCGGTGAGCGGCGCAGCCCGGCCACCGCCGCAGTCGCCCAGTTGATGGCGGACGGGATCGACCCGAACGACCCGGTGGCGTTGGACGCCTGGATCGAGGCCAACCGGCAACGGCTGGGCGAGGAGCCGGCCTGAGATCTCGCGGCCGAACGCGGTGCCGAACCTCGTCCGCCCGTCACTGTCGAACCCACCCCACGAACCGCTGGAACAGCAGCTCAGGGGTGGGTTCGTCGTCGTACGGGTGCAACCGGCTCAGGTCGTGCAGCGCCGAGACGTAGAGCGTCGCCATCTGGATGCTGAGCCCGCACCGGTCCCCGCCGAATTCGCGGAGCAGGGCCAACCGGGCGGGTCCGCACGGCCACGGTCCGGCGCACACCCGGCAGAGCCACAACGGCCGCACCATCCGGTGCGACCGACTGTCAGGAGCCATCCAGTGGCCTGCTCACCGCACCGGGACGCCGTAACGCGTCCACGTTCACGAACGCCCGTCGCGTCCATCTCCCACGGATGAACCGGCTCGTCTCCCAGCCGGTCAACTCGACCAGGGTCCGGCGGCCGTTGCGCATGACCACGCCGACCGAGGCCACCAGCATCCGCAGAGTGCCTGTTCCCGGCGTGTAGTACGTCTCCGGAATCGTAATCGTGTCGCCCACAGTGACCTGTTCACGAACCCAGGCCGCCGCTGTGGCCAGATCGGCGAGGGCATTCTCATCGGCCGCCGCCGTCTCCTCCGGTGAGGCCATCGGATCGTCCGCGCCCATCAGATCGACCGGCGGTTGGGCATCCGACGCCCGGCGGCTGACTCGCTGTTGGCGTCGATCGTCACCGGATCGGAAGTAGCAGACGCCGGATCGTTGGTCGGATCTACCGTCGCCCCTGCCTCTACGTCGGTGTCCCGGGTCGCATCGGATTCGACGTTCGGCTTCGGTGTCGTGACGCGACGAACGGAACGTGGAATGGGCTCGAAGTCACCACTGAACACGGCTACTCCCTTTCCTGATTGCCGGCGGAATTCGGGGCCGCCGCCGAGGAGGGACGGGTAGTGGCGACGGCGGCCCCGGACCGGATGTGTCCCTTGTGTGGCCTTGCCGAGCCACCACATCCGATAGAGACATGTTGGTGTTGCGCCAGTTACTCTCGAAAGAGGAAGTCACCATCCGTGACGATCTGGATCGGCACCGTGATTTCCGTGAGGACGCGCATCCCGATCGCTCGAAATCCGTGAAGAAGGTGTGATGTGACGGAGGAGCCACCCACGTCCATAGAATTTCTGCTTGCCGAGTTGCGCTTCGCCCGTAAGCGCGCCGGCCTGACCCAGGAGGAACAGGGTCGCCGGATGGGCTATTCGCCATCCCTGGTGGCCATGGTGGAGACCGGTGGACGCAAGCCACCACAGGACTACCTACCCCTGGTCGACAGGGTGCTGGACACCGGCGGCCTGTTCGTCCGCCTAGAGAAGCAGCTCAGAATCGACGAACGTCCGGAATGGCTACGCCGCCGGGACGCGCTGGAACGCGAGGCCAAGGTGCTGCGCTGGTACGAATTCGCGTACGTGCCGGGCCTCTTGCAGACCGAGGACTATGCCCGTGCGGTCTTCAGCCGGGGAGCGTTGTTCAGCACCGACGAGGTGGAGCGGCGGGTGGCCGACCGACTGGCCCGGCAGGAGGTGCTGAACCGGCCCGACCCGCCACAACTGGTGGCCATCATGGACGAGGGCGTCCTGCACCGCCCGGTCGGCGGGCGCAAGGTGATCCACCATCAACTGCTACACCTGGCCACGTTGGCCACCGAGCGTTCCAGGGTGCGGATCCACGTCGTGCCCAAGGGGGTCGGCGAGTACGCTGGCCTCGATGGCCCATTCATCCTCGCCACTATGTCCGACGGTGACGAGGTGGCGTACCTGGACAACTGTCTGGAGGGACAGGTGGTCGAGCGCGCAGCCGACGTCGCGAGCCTGCGAAACGCGTGGGAGTCCACCCTGGGCGAGGCGCTCACGCCCAGCCTGTCCGTACAGCTCATCAGGAAAGTAGCGGAGACATGGATCTGAGCAACACCATCTGGCGCAAGAGCAGCAAGAGCAACGGCAATCAGGGTGCCTGCGTCGAGGTGGCCGACAACCTTCCCGGCACCATCCTCGTACGCGACACCAAGGACCGCGACGGCGGAACCCTGGCCTTCACCCCCGAAGCCTGGCAGGCCTTCGTCGACCTGGCCAAACAACACTGACCGTATCCGCGACGACGCCCTCGTGCCGGCGGCGGCACGAGGGCGTTGCAACACTCCACCTGGGAAATGGTCCCGCACTTGACCAAAGTGGCCGAAGACCTGTTGGCGTTTCCCAGTTCGCCCAGCTCAAGAGTGTCCCACTCAGCAGAACTGCTTCGCCATCGCGCTAATCTCCTCGCCGCTTGGCGTACGACTACAGGCCAATATTCCGACTGTTGGCCTGTCCCAAGCAACCAGCGTCCCGCGCCGCTTCTCATCTTCCTTACACAAAATTTCGAACGGAATTCTGATCACTCGGGCACCGACGTATCCTACATATTTGTCGGCGCGCTTCATATCTTCTAAAAACTGATCCATCTCAGACATGGCAGGACTAGTTGCTTTGTCGTCAATTTCACCGTACTCAGCGGGAACTTGACTGAACACCCATGCCGTCCACTCGCTATCGAGAGACACCTCCTCAATGCTCGCCGCTATTGACTTATCATTCCTTACAACATCAGTCGACCGCAGCCCCTCTTTGCTGACAGCAAGGATCTTGGCTCCGGTTATTACGTTAATATACGCTGGCTTACTAAACTCAGCCTTCGCCGCACTCGTGCTACACGAAACGGCCGCCGATTCAGACGGCGCAACGCTCTTCTTACCATCAGCCCCTGAGGAAGGGGGATCACTAGCCCCCAACTCCGTACAGGCAGCAGCAGCGAAAACAGCCGTTAACGCTACAGCGAACACCATACTCCGTGAATGCACCTAAGAGTTCTCACTTCCAGCACGAGATCGTGGGTCCGTGACCTTTCAGCCACGACCCCCACGAGATTAGCAATAACGCGACTTCGCTAGCGCCGACAGTGGATCAGTTGTGGACAAATCACACCGAACTCCACCGATGGTAAAAACGGTCCACGACTGCGCTCTTCCCGACTGCAGGGTTTGCATTGTTCCACTCGAGTTACAATACTGATACTTATAGGTGCCAGTAACAATGGTCGTGCCACCAAAGGCCACCGACGTCTTGCCAGTAGGAATACTGATGGTCACTCCCACACTGCTCGACGTCGTCTTTGAACCATACGCCTTCAACGTGTGACTGGTCTGCACATCCAAACTCGCGATGACCACGTCTCCGCTAGCGGTAGAGCCCACAGTGGAGCTGAGCTCAGCGCCGATTGTCTTCTGGTACCCAGCTGTCAGAGTTCCGCTCATCGTCGCACCGGTGTCGTTGACATACCGAGAAGCGTGAGAAATATCTTTCGGCGAAGTAACACTAGACCACTCAAACCATTTTTGGCCCTTGTTATCGCAGACTACCGCCATCGGCTGCACGTCCTGCGCGCTGGCTGACTCGGCAACAACAGCCACAGCCATGGCCGCAGCCATAGCAGCAGCCGAAGTGACAGCTAGCGCCCTATACAAATAAGCCACACCTGACATACTCTTATCCACACTCCCAACATTTCGCGACTGCGTACATAGCGCGTCCAGCATTCACTGAAAGCGGCATGGAAAGCCATACCACAAAGGCCAAAGGCAGATCGGAACACTAAATCAGACGATCGAAGAAATAGCCCTTACCAAACACAGCAATGACATCAACTAGTAGCGCTAACTGCTACGACAAAACGGGACCAGCCACCTACGAAGGGGCACACGCCTCACCTAACGTGACACGATTTGAGGCTATCGATAGACATGTCACCGGCGGCTACGCCGTCTGGGTTCCCGAAGCGCTGATGGCTTGTTGGATGTCGTGGCAGGCACGAGCAGGCGGAGTGCGGTAGTCGACGGCATCGAAGATCATGACGAGGCGACCGGCGGCGCGGGGGAGCACTGGCGGTGTCGACCTGGTAGTAATCGCGGGGGTGAACGAAGACGGAGCGGTGCCAGGACCTGCCCATCCCGGGTTAGCAACAGTATTACCGAGGGCGTAGTCCACGTCTGCTGCGGCTAGCAGTCGGACCGGCGGAGGCAGCGCGCCCAGTCGTCACCATCTCCGCCGGGAACCCTTGCCCCCGCCGCATGCCGGTCGACCATCCACGCCGCCGATCCGACCAGACCCCCGGCGGCAAACCGGATCCGCACGGCGTCGTCCTGTCTGAATCGGACGGTCGCCACAACTCGGGGCCGCGCCGACGTAACCCGGCGATGTGGAGGTGACAAGGATGTGAGCTGTGCCAGGTAGCACGAGAGCCGCCGAAGCAATGGCGACCGGGGGTGCCTACGCGGAGGTAGCGGACGATCTCCCTTGGTTCTGGACGACGAGGCCTTCTACCCGACCTCGCCGACCGGGCAATCACGGCGGCCGGAGGTCAACGATTCGACTCCCGCATTGAACGTCACCATAGGCATGCGGCCATGCCGAACGCCCCTTGTCGCCATGGTCTAGCGAGGTCCGATTGCCGCAACGGAGCAACTCAGAGCTTTCAGGGACCGACGGGTAACCGCGCCTGTCGCGCCCCGCTTCGTGCAGCGTACGATGGGCGGCGAGCCACGGTCGCTTGCGATCGGCTCGAGCACTCCGCTGTTTCCTTCGAGCAAGCGTGTGATCTTTGCGTCTTTTCGGACAGTCCTTTGAAAACCTCCTTGCTCGTCGATAGATAAGTGACCTACCGTCCACTGGCACTTACGCTCTCTACGTAGAAACGAGGGTCTTGTTGCTTAGCTTTCGTGGTGTCGCCGCCGGCACCATAACTGCGATGGTCGCGGTGACGGCAGCAGCCTCCCCGGCCATCGCCGCTCCGAACACTGCCGGCCCTGCCGCGCAGTCGGTCGGCATCTCGCCGACGTCGCTGGCCTTCGGTAGCCAGTACATCGCCGAGACGGGCGCACCCAAGTCCGTCACCCTGACCGGCACCAGTGAAACCCCGGTCACCTTCAGCGCCGCCTCGATCGCCGGTACCGGTGCGTCTTCGTTCGTCATCACGGCCGACACCTGCGCGGGTGTCGCCCTGGCCCTGAACCAGACCTGCAAGGTCGACGTTGCTCCAAAGCCCACCAGCCAGGGCACCAAGAACGCCACCCTGCAACTCCCGAACGACGGTGCGACCTCACCGCAGACCGTGCCGCTGAGCGTCACTGGTGTGGTGGGTGCCAAGGGCACCTACTACCCGCTGGCACCGTCCCGCATCATGGATTCGCGCACTGGCAACGGTGCGCCGAAGGCGAAGCTGGGCCCGAACGGCACGGTCAACCTTCAGGTCACCGGGCGTGGTGGCGTCCCAGCAACCGGTGTGGGCGCGGTCGTGCTCAACGTGACCGTCGCCGAAGCAACGGCGTCGAGCTACCTGACCGTTTTCCCGGCCGGGCAGTCGAGGCCGACGGCTTCCTCCCTCAACTTCCAGAAGGGCTGGGTCCGCTCGAACTCGGTGACGGTCGCCGTCGGTGCGGGTGGCAAGGTCGCCGTCCACAACTTCACCGGCTACACCCACGCCGTCGTCGACGTCACGGGCTTCTACGCCATCGACAACGTACTTCCGAGCGGTCACGGCCTCGGCGGGCAGTTCCTGCCCGTGTCTCCGTACCGGGTCTTCGACAGCCGCAGCGACTGGAATAACGAGAAGTTGGGGGCCGGCGAGTACGTCCTTCTCGGCCTGAACTACGGCGCCGAAGCCAACCGGCGCATGCGGGCCGCCGTCGTCAACATCACCGCGGTGACGCCGTCGGGCGACGGGTTCCTGACCGCGTGGAACGGCGAATGGCCGCAGCCGAGTACCTCCACCGTCAACTACACTGCCGGCTCGATCACCCCGAACCTGGCGGTCGTGCCAACCCGGTCCTGCTACGACTGCCCATGGGGCACGGATCTACCGACCTTCGGTGTCTACACCAAGCAGACCACCCACGTGATCGTCGACATCGTCGGCTTCATCGACGACGGTGGGCTTGCCGACGGGCTGCGCTTCAACCCGAAGGCACCGACCCGGATCGTGGACAGCCGGATCGGCCAGGGTCTGCCGGCCAACCTCGGTCCGAGTGCGACCGGCACGGTCGTCACGCCCGGCTCGGTGCTGTCCGAAGGCACTCACGCGCTCGCGCTCAACGTCACCGGGGTCACGCCCACCTCCAGCACCTTCCTCAAGGTGTGGCCGCAGGGCATCTCCGGGATCGAGCAGCCGGATGTCAGCAACCTGAACCTCACGGCCGGACAGATCGTGGCCAACGCGGTCGTCACGCTGATCGGCCCGACCAACCAGTTCCACATCTACAACCGCCTGGGCACCACCGGCGTCGTTGCAGACGTCGTGGGCACCTACTGGCTCTACCCTGGCACCGCCAGCGGAGCCGCGCTGAAGGGCGCTGCCAGCGGCAACTCGCCGTCGCCCTACACGATTGGTGAGCTTCCGAAGCCCGTCAAGGCAACGAGGTAACCAGGGCAAGCAACAACAGGGAACGGTGGCCGTCGATTTTCGACGGCCACCGTTTCTGTTCCAACCTTCAGCAAGATCAGCTATGACATCACCACGGAGAGCGTGCGGGGGGCGACGGTCACCGTCACCCGCTGTCCCCAGCTCATCGCCAGGTGGTCGGTCTCCAATCCGTCCGCGAAGACCACCAGCCCGTCGCCCTCGGCCGTGATCTCCAGTTCGTCACCCGCACCGAGCCGGCCGGCGGTCAGCGAGACCCCGGTCGCCGGCGACGGCCACGCCTCCCGGACGAACCAGCACAGCGCCTCCTCCTCCGGCGTGGGCAGCGCCGGCGTACCCGGTCGGTCGCGCGCGATGGACGCGCACCAGCCGGTCGCCCCCGTACCGGTGCCGATCACCACGCCCGAGGAGGAGTGCCGTTCCCGCCGGGCCGCACCGCCATCCACTGCGGACAGCAGGTAGCGAGCGGACTGGTGGGACGGATGGCCGACGTACACCTCGTTGAGCCCGACCAGCACCTGGCCGTCGTCGAGCGTGGCCCGGACCATCGTGCGTTCCTGCACCTGGCTGCGACCGGCGGCCACCGTTGGCAGCAGCCGGGCCAGTCGGTCGGCGGCGAACCGCACGAGTACGCCGGCATTGCGCCCCGGTTCCGGGTCCACCCCGATCACCGGCTGCCGGTCGAGGTACTTCGCCACGTTGGCGACCAGTCCGTCCTGTCCGACCGCGACCACGATGTCCTCCGGCGAGAACAGGAAGCGGGGCAGGTCGGCCCGGTCGACCTGCCCGCGCCGCCAGTCGATGGGGATGGCGGCGCTGACCGAGGTCAGCGCCGCCAGGAGGGCGTCGTGCCGGTCGACGACCTCGTCCAGGGTGCGGCCACGTTGCCGCAGGTAGTAGGCAGCCGCCGCGCGGGTGCCGTGCCGACTCAGCAGCTCGTCCAGCTCGCTGCGGCGGCTCACCACGACCACCCGGGGTGCCAGGGTCGCGCTCATCGCGTGGGGGCCAGCCGGGCCAGCAGGTCGGTGACCACGTCCGGGGTGACGGTGAGCTGCCCGATCGCCGGGAGCTGACCGGCCAGTTCCTTCATCGCCAGGGCCTGGAGCACACCGGCCGGCAGGTCCGCGTACGCCGCCAGCTTGGCTGCCTCGGTCTCCGCCTCGGCCAACCCGACGGCGCGTACGCCATCGGCGCGGGCGGCGGCCAGCGTGCGTTCCTTCTCGGCCTCGGCGGTGGCCAGCACCCGGGCCCGGTCCGCCGCCGCCTGGTTGGTGACCTTCTCCCGTTCGGCCTTGCCCTGCGCGGCGGCCAGCTCGGCAGCGGCGTCCAGCTCGACCTTCCGCCGGGAGTTCGCGCCATGCTGCTCGACGAGCTGCTGCTCCCGGCGGGCCAGCTCGATCTTGTTCTGCATCTCGTTCTCGGCGATGGCCCGCTCCTGCTCGACCGCCTGCGCCCGCCGGGCGTAGGTCGCCCGGTCGGCGTCGACCTGCACCGCCTCGCGGGTCGGGGTCTGCAACGCCCGTTCCAGCTCCGGTTCGGGCCGGACCGCGACCACCCGGGCGCTGACCACTGCCACGCCGATGTCGGCCAGCCGGGACTCGTCGCGCAGGGCGACGGAGACCGCCTCCCGTACCGGCGCGATGTTGGTCAGCGTCTCCGCCAGCGGCACCCGGGCCAGCAGGTCGAGCGCGGGTTGCTGGGCCAGTTCGGCCAGCAGCGTGGCCACCTGGTCGAGTGGCCGGGCGTGCGGCGTACCCCGCTTCGGGTCGATGGAGAAGTCGAGCCGGGTAGCGGCCACGGCCGGGTCGGCGACCCGGTAGGTCACGGTTGCCTGCACGGTCACGTCGGCGAAGTCGCTGGTCCGAGCGTGGAAGAGCAGCGGCAACTCGCGATCGTCGACCGGCACCTCGCTGAGCACCGCGCCGAGTGGCCGGTACCAGAACGAGAGTGCAACGCCCTCCCGACGCACCCGGCCCTTCACCTGGTGACGCAGCCAGCTCGTCGGCGCTCCCCGCAGGTGCCGCAGGAACAGCCGCTTCGTCACATCGGCCATGTCATCCTCCCCTGTTTTCGTCAATCCGACGATAACTCGCGTGCTAGTTTATCGTCAAGGTGGTGATAATTCAGATGTCGAGCTACCCCCCATTTGCGGTCACAGTGGACCTGGTGGTGCTGACCGTGCAGGGCGACGAACTGTCCGCCCTGCTCGTACGTCGAGGCGTGCCGCCGTACGAGGGCCAGTGGGCGTTACCCGGCGGGTTCGTGGACATCGACGAGGACCTCGTCGATGCCGCCGTACGGGAACTGTCCGAGGAGACCGGGTTGGTCGACCCGGCCGGGCACCTGGAACAACTGGGTACGTACGGCACACCGGGCCGCGACCCCCGGGGTCGGGTGGTCACGGTGGCCTACCTGGCCCTCCTGCCCGACCTACCGGCCCCGGTGGCGGGTTCCGACGCAGCCTCCGCCCAGTGGCAGCCGGTGTCCAGGTTGTCCGAGGGCGACCTCGCCTTCGACCATGACCGGATCCTCACCGACGGCTTGGAACGGGCGCGGGCCAAGCTCGAATACACCCCGCTGGCCGCAGCCTTCTGCCCGGCGGAGTTCACCATCGCCCAGCTACGCGCCGTCTACGAGACGGTGTGGCAGACCCGGCTCGACCCTCGCAACTTCCATCGCAAGGTCACCGGTACGCCCGGCTTCGTGGAATCCACCGGGCGGGTGACCGAGGGCGACCGGGGACGACCGGCCCAGCTGTTCCACCGTGGACCCGCGAGCCTGCTATATCCACCGATGTTGCGGCCGGCAGCGGAATAGCCCGAGCACTGCCGCATCGTGGTCGCCACGTACGTCGTGGTTGGCACGTACGTCGTAATTGCCACTCGACGTGGCCAGCGCCGGCTCAGGTGCCGGTGCCGGTTCGGGGGACGGCGCAGGTTCGGGGGACGGTACCGGCTCGGGCAGCGGTCGTGGCGCCGGACCGGGGGTCGCGGCCGGACCGACAGGTGGCGTGCCGGTCGGCGCGGGAGTCGGCGTCGCTGACGTCGGTGCCGTCGGTGCCGTCGGTGCCGGTCGCGGGGTGGCGGGCACGGGTCGCGAGGTGGTCGGTACGGGTCGCGAGGTGGTCGGCGTCGGCCTGGGTGTGGTCGGTCCCGGGGTGGGGCCCGGCGTGGTCGGCCCGGGGGACGGAGTGGGGCCCGGTGATTCGGTCGGGGTTGGAGTCGCGGTCACGGTCGGGGTCGGGTCCGCTGTCAGGGTGGGGGACGGCTCGACGGTCGACGTCGGGCCGGGGGTTGCGCCGGGGGGCGTCGGAGTGGGGATACCCGGGCGGGACGGCCTCGACGGATCATGGTCACGCGGACCGTCGCCGGGCGACCGGGGGCCACGTGCCATGGTGGGCTCGGGCCGAACGGTTGCCGCAGGTTCGTCGTTGGTCTCGGTGATGGGTGACGGCACGGAGGCCAGCGGCACCGGCGAAAGAGGTACGACGGGGATCGGCCCTTCCGACGGCGGCGGAATGAACACGCTCGTACCGTCGGACAGGTTGCTCCGGCCACCCGTGCCCGCCCCGGCTCCGATCGCGGTCAGCATCGGCATCGAGGCCGTGCCGGCCAGCAGGCCGACGATGAACAGGTACCGCCGGGTGGGACCGGCGAGCCCCTGGGCGCGGTGCACCCCGACGACCCGACGGGGCCCGGCCGGGGCCGTACCGGGCCACCGGTGTCGAGCCGGTGGCGGCGTTATGAACTCGTCACCATGGTCCGGCACGGACGGCTCCTCAGGCTCTTCGGTCACGGGCGACGCCGGTACGCGCAGGCGGCTATCGGCCGGATGGGCAGGTAGGAAGGCATACGGATGTTCCGGTCGGCAGTTCGGCCTGAACCGGTGGCTCCGCTCAGACAGCGTGACCAGTTCACCCTGGGTTGGCCAGCACGACACAGCAAGTTATCGTGCCAACTTTTCCGATAAGTCGATTTAGCTGTATCGACAAAGTGGCCCATATATCACGAAGGCGACATCGGTCCGCCAGCGGGTGGCATACCGAGGTGTGGCGTCACTGGTCTCCTCTGCGAATATGGACTCCACGGCAACGCAGCCGTAGCCTCCCGCGTACCCAGCGGTGGGTGCGGCGCGGCGCCAGCGCTCCCGAACCGGTTTCCTCCAGAAGCCGATTCACTGCCGCGCGGCAACCCCCACCGGGGCTAGGCGCGGCCGCCAGAAAACCGGTCCGGCAGCAGCTGGACAGGCGTAGGAGCTGCGCGGTCGGGACACCCCCGGTGCCGACGCACGAACGACAGGGAGAAACGGATGGCGAAGGGCGACCGCGGTACCACTGTCCGCGGCAAGCGGGCTACCACCCGGTCCGGGCGGTCCAGAGCGGGAAGCTCCGGCGACCCGGAACTCGTACAGTTGCTCACCCCCGAGGGCGAGCGGATCGAATCGGCCACGGGCCCGGACGGCACGGTCTACACCGTCGACTTCACCGACGAGGAGTACCGGGGGCTCTACCGGGACCTCGTCGTGATCCGCAAACTGGACGCCGAGGCGACCGCCCTGCAACGCCAGGGCGAATTGGGTATCTGGGCGAGCCTGCTCGGCCAGGAAGCCGCTCAGGTCGGTTCCGGCCGGGCGCTGCGGCCACAGGACATGGCCTTCCCGACCTATCGCGAGCACGGCGTGCTCTACTGCCGGGGTATCGACCCGATCATGCCGTTGGGCCTGTTCCGGGGCGTTGACCAGGGCGGTTGGGATCCCAACAAGTACAAGTTCAACATGTACACGATCGTGATCGGCGCGCAGACGCTGCACGCCACGGGCTACGCCATGGGCATCACGATGGACGGCAAGACCGGTACGGACGCCGGCGAGGCCGTCATCGCGTACTTCGGTGACGGGGCCACCTCCCAGGGTGACGTCAACGAGGCCTTCGTCTGGTCGAGCGTCTTCAACTCCCCGATCGTGTTCTTCTGCCAGAACAACCAGTACGCCATCTCCGAGCCACTGGAGCGGCAGACCCGCATCCCGCTGTACCAGCGCTCCGCCGGGTTCGGTTTCCCGGGCATCCGGGTGGACGGCAACGACGTGCTGGCCACGTACGCGGTCACCCGCGCGGCGCTGGACAACGCCCGGCACGGCCAGGGCCCGACGATGATCGAGGCCTACACCTACCGGATGGGGGCGCACACCACCACCGACGACCCGACCCGGTACCGCATCGCCAGCGAGGTCGAAGCATGGCAGGCCAAGGACCCGATCGCCCGGGTCCGGGCGTTCCTCGAGAAGCAGAAGATCGCCGACGAGGCGTTCTTCGCCGAGGTCGACGAGCAGGCCAAGCAGGAGTCCCTCAACCTGCGTGAGCGGGTGCTGGCCATGCCCGATCCGCAACCCCTGACCCTGTTCGACCACGTCTACTCCGAGGGCGCGCCACAGATCGACGCCCAGCGCCAGCAGATGGCTGAATACCTGGACTCGTTCGAGGGGAGCGCGCACTGATGGCTACCGAGACCCTCACCCTGGGCAAGGCACTCACCCTCGGCCTGCGTCGGGCACTGGAGAACGACCCCAAGGTCATCATCATGGGCGAGGACGTCGGCAAGCTCGGCGGCGTCTTCCGGATCACCGACCGGCTCCAGAAGGACTTCGGCGAGAACCGGGTGATCGACACGCCGCTGGCCGAGTCCGGCATCATCGGCACCGCCGTCGGTCTGGCCATCCGGGGCTACCGGCCGATCTGTGAGATCCAGTTCGACGGCTTCGTCTACCCGGCGTACGACCAGATTGTCTCCCAGGTCGCGAAGATGTACTTCCGGTCCAAGGGCCAGGTCAAGATGCCGATCGTGATCCGGATCCCGTTCGGTGGCGGTATCGGCGCGGTCGAGCACCACTCCGAGTCTCCGGAGGCCTACTTCGCGCACACCGCCGGCCTCAAGGTGGTCGCCTGCTCGAACCCGCAGGACGCGTACGTCATGATCCAGCAGGCGGTGCAGTCGGACGACCCGGTCGTGTTCCTGGAGCCCAAGCGGCGCTACCACGAGAAGGGGCAGGTCGAGACCGACATCGACGTCGCCACGGCGTACCCGCTGCACGCCTCGCGGGTGGTACGGCCGGGCAACGACGTCACCGTGCTGGCCTACGGCCCGATGGTGCGTACGGTCCTCGACGCGGCCACCGCCGCCGAGGAGGACGGGCGTTCCCTGGAGGTCATCGACCTGCGGACGCTCTCGCCGTTCGACCTCGCGCCGGTCTACGACTCGGTACGGCGCACCGGCCGGTGCGTCGTGGTGCACGAGGCACCGAGCAACGTCGGGCTGGGTGCCGAGTTGGCGGCCCGGATCACCGAGAACTGCTTCTACTCGTTGGAGTCCCCGGTACTGCGGGTGACCGGCTTCGACACCCCCTACCCGGCTGCCCGGCTGGAGGAGGACTACCTGCCCAACCTCGACCGGGTGCTCGACGCCGTCGACCGCACCTTCGGGTGGTGACCGGATGTCGCGGATCAAGGAGTTCCCGCTGCCCGACCTTGCGGAAGGGCTGACCGAGGGCGAGATCATCAGCTGGCTGGTGTCGGTCGGTGACATCGTCGAACTGAACCAACCCGTGGTCGAGGTCGAGACCGCCAAGGCCGCGGTCGAGATCCCGGCCAAGTGGGCCGGTCGGGTGCACGCGATCTTCCACAAGGAAGGCACGGTCGTCGAGGTCGGCGCGCCGATCTTCGCGATCGACACCCAGCCGGACGCGGGCGAACTGCCGCCGGCCACCCAGCCGGACGGCACGCCCACCCCGTCGGCAGCGGCGCTGGCCGCCGTGGAGTTGGCCCCGGCCGACGCGGCCGTCGAGCCCGGTC
>NZ_JBHTMP010000105.1:0-15105 GCF_042679305.1 Micromonospora sonneratiae
GCGCCGGCTGACGCGCTGCTGACCGCGCGCGGGGCGTGGCGGGCGGCGCGGCACACGGAGATCGAGTCCGCCCTGGCCGGCACCAGCCGCACCCAGGCCGGGTTCGACGCGGCCGTGCAGAGCTTCATCGGCCCCATCGACCTGCCCGTACTCGCCCAGCACGACCGGGCCGGCGAGGACGTCTCGGCCGAACTGCGCGCCGTCGGGCTGGACAAGCCGATGCTGCGGCGGCTCGACCGGCTCCGCACGCTCGCCGCCGGCCCGCTCGGCGACGAGGAGTGGGCCGAGATCACCCGGCACCTGCTGACCGTCAACGCCCGACACGAGTATGCGACCTGGCGCCAGCAGGAGGTCGCGGCCGGTATCGTGCTGGACCCAGGGATCTTCGCGGTCCGCGTGGACGCGACCCCGCCCGGCCCCGACTGGCGCGCCGAACTGGCCGCTCGCTCGGCCGACTACGCCGGCCTGACCGGGAGCCTCGCCAACGCGGTCGCCGAGGCCGAGGCGCGGGTGTTGCCGCAGCTGCGGGACGCGCTCATCACGCGGATCGGTGCCAACCTGCCGCAGCCCGAGCCGTTCGCCGACGCCGCCGAGCGACTCAGCCGTGCCCTCTCGTTCGATCTGCGGGCGCAGCGGGACGCCCGTACCACGCGGGTCGGGCAGGCCATCGAGTCGCTGCAGAACCTGTTCACGACCGCGCGGTCGGGCAGCTACCGGCCCGAGCTGGGCGTGCCCGTGCTGCAGGTCGCCAACGAGAACAACTTCGACCTCGAGTACCAGTGGCTCGAGACGTACGAGCGCTGGCTGTCGGCGATGCGCGCGTTCGCGTATCCGGAGAGCCAGCTTCATCCCCAGCTGTACGTTCCCGAGAACGCCGGCGGCGGCCTGGTGCTTCTCCCGACCGAGGCCTACACCGGTTTCCTCAAGGCGCTGGCGGGGCTGACCAACCCGACCCCGGACGACGTACGCGCACTCATCAAGACGTCCTATACGGACAAGCTGTCGAACGCGCCGGCCGGGCTGGTCCTGACCGAGCAACTGGACAACGCCGGCCTGGCGGCGCGAAAGACCCTGTGCCGGGACCTGGTCCGGGCGGCCGAGGGCAGCACCCCCTATCAGACGGAGTCGCGGATTCCGCAGCACCTGCGCGAGCTGTTCTGGCTCGTACCGGTGGCGGCTGCGCGCAAGCTCCAGGCCGCCGGTCACTTCGTGGCCGCGCTGGACTGGTTCCAGACCGTGTACGCCTACCACCTGCCCGCCGCCAGCCGGCCGATCTACTACGGCCTCGTCCTCGAACAGAACACCGAGTCCGACTACGGCCGCCTGCCCGAGTGGCTGTCCCAGGTACGCGAGCTCAACCCGCACTTCACCGCCCGCAAACGGCGTGGCACGTACACCCGGGCGACGGTCCTGTCGGTCGTGGAGTGCTTCCTGGACTTCGCCGACTCGGTCTTCGCCCAGGACACACCTGACTCCCGGGCCCGGGCCCGGGCGTTGTACCAGGGTGCGCGAGACCTGCTGGAGCTGCCGGAGGTCAGGCCCGAGGAGGGGCCACTGGTTCCCTTCCCCCGCAACCCGGCCCGGGAGTCGCTCGCCCGCCTCGCCGAGATCGGCCTGGCGAAGGTGCACGCGGGCCTGGACATCGCCGGCCAGCCGGTCATCGCCGACGAGGCCCCCGGTAACGGCCTGCCCAGCCCCCACCGGTACGCCGTGCTCATCGAGCGGGCCAAGACCCTGGTCGGCATCGCCCAGCAGGTCGAGACCGCGTACCTGTCGGCTCTGGAGCGCCTCGACGGCGAGAACTACGCACTTCTACAGGCCGGCCGGGACCTGCGGATCGCCGCCGGCACGCTGGCGATCCAGGATCTGCGGGTCGACCTCGCGGCCAACGGTATCGACCAGGCGTTGCTGCAACGTGACCGGGCGCAGGTCCAGTTCGACACGTACCACGAGTGGATCGAGGCCGGGCTCAGCGACGCCGAGGACAACCAGCTCACCGCCCTGCGCGTCGCCGAGGGCTTGCACGGGCTCGCCGCGCTGGTTCAGCTCGGCGGCACCCTGAAGTTCTGGGATGCCGCCGGTACGCTGGCCGGCGCCCTGTCCGAGGCCGCCGCCGTGGCTTCGACCGAGGCGCAGATCCAGCAGACCAAGGCGAGCTTCGAGCGGCGGGCCGACGAATGGCGGCTCAACCGTCGGGTGGCCGAGGTGGACGTCCAACTGGCCCAGCGGCAGATCATCGGTGCCCGTGGCCAACACGCCGTGGCCCAGCAGGAGCGGCAGGTCGCCGCCGAGCAGCTCGCGCATGCCCGGGCGGTGGCCGAGTTCCTGGCCACCAAGTTCACCAACGCCGAGCTGTACGACTGGATGAGCGGCGTACTCGCCCGGGTGTACGCGTTCTTTCTCCAACAGGCGACCGCTGCGGCGCTGCTGGCCCAGGCGCAACTGGCCTTCGAACGGCAGGAGGTGTCGAGCCGGATCATCCTCACCGACTACTGGCAGCCGACACAGTCCGGCCAGGGCGCGCCGGACCGGCGTGGCATCACCGGCTCGGCCCGGCTGCTGCAGGACATCTTCCGGCTCGACCAACACGCGTTCGAGACGGACCGGCGCAAGCTGCACCTGTCGCAGACGTTCTCCATGGCGCAGGTGGCCGCGTACGAACTGGAGCAGTTCCGCCAGACCGGCGTACTGACGGTCGCCACGCCGCAGTCGTACTTCGACAGGGACTTCCCTGGCCAGTACCTGCGGCTGATCCGGCAGGTGAGCGTGTCGATCATTGCGCTCGTGCCGGCCGGGCGGGGCCTGCGGGCGACGATGTCCGCGTCCGGGGTGTCCCGGGCCGTCGTCTCGCGCGACTCGTTCGAGACCGTGACCCTTCGCCGCGAACCCGAGATGATCGCCTTCACCGCGCCCATCAACGCCAACGGTCTGTTCGTCCTGGAGCCGGAGGGCGCGCTGCTACGGCCGTTCGAGGGCATGGGGGTGGACACGGTCTGGCAGCTGCACCTGCCGAAGGCGGCCAACCTGTTCGACTATCGGGGCATTGCCGACGTCCTGCTCACCATCGAATACACGGCGCTGGAGAGCCCTGAGTACCGCGACCAGGTGATTCGATCGCTCGACCGGTCCTTCAGCGGTGACCGCTCGATCAGCCTCCGGGACCAGTTGCCCGACGTCTGGTTCGAGTTGAGCAACCCCGACACCGTCGAGGACCCCAGCCGACGGATGCGGGCACGTGTCCCGATCGACCAGCTCGACCTGCCGCCCCACATCGATGAGCTTGAGGTCGCCCAGCTGACCGTGTTCGTGGTCCGCGACGACGCCCTCCTCGACGAGGTGTCGCTCGTCTCGCTCAGCCACACCACGCCAGCCGGTGTGACGACCCGTACCGCCGCCACCCGCACGGTGCGTGGCATCGCCACCACCCGCCGGTCCGGCGGGGCGCAGTGGCAGGCGCTGCTGGGTGCGCATCCGATGGGCACGTGGGACCTGCAGTTCGAGGACACCCCACAGGTCCGGAAGTGGTTTGCCGACGGCCTGATCCAGGATGTCGTCATCGTGTTCACCCTCGCCGGCCGGACTTCCTCCTGGATCTGATTCCGTACCCCGTACCAGGAAGGCCAGGTTCCGGGCCGGCTCCAACACCGGGAGCCGGCCTGTATCCCGAAGGCTGGGTTCCGGGCCGGCTCCAACACCGGGAGCCGGCCTGTATCTCGAAGGCTGGGTTCCGGGCCGGCTCCAACACCGGGAGCCGGCCCGGAACATGGACCGGTGCGAGCGGGCGACCGATCGGCAGGGGATAGCCTCGACTCGTGGCAACCGCGCTGGTGATCGAGAACGACCCGACGGACGACCCTCGCCGGCTAGGGGAGTGGCTGACCGAGGGTGGCCTTGACCTGCACATTCTCCGGCCGTACAACGGGGACGAACTGCCTGCGGACCTGGCCGGTTTCGCGGCGCTGGTGGTCCTCGGCGGCGAACAGCGGGCCTATCCGCTGCCCGACGGCACCCCCGGTGCCCCCTGGTTCCCGGCGCTGGAGGGGCTGCTGCGCAAGGCGGTCCGTCACCGGGTGCCGACCCTGGCGATCTGTCTCGGGGCACAACTGCTGGCCACCGCGCATGGCGGGCAGGTCGAGCGTGGCGCCGCCGGCCCGGAGGTCGGACCGGGACTGGTCGGCCGGCGTGACGCAGCTGACAGTGACCCACTTTTCAAGTGGGTGCCACTCATTCCCGACGTGTTGCAGTGGCACTCCGACGAGATCGCCGAGCTGCCGCAGAACGCCGTACTGCTGGCCGCCTCGACCCGCTATCCGCACCAGGCGTTCCGGATGGGGGACCGGGCCTGGGGACTCCAGTTCCACATCGAGCCGGACACCGCCATGATCACCACCTGGGCCACCGACTCGGACCTGCTGGCCGAGCTGGAGTACGACCCGGAGATGGTGATCGCCGCGTGCGCCGCGGTGATGCCCGACGTCGAAGAGGTGTGGCAGCCGTTCGCCATCCGGTTCGCTGCCCTGGCCCGGGGCGAGCTGGCCGGGGCGGAACCCCGACGTGACCTTCCGCTGCTCGGCCACTAGGCGGCACGACGATGAACAGACCGACGAGCGCCCAGGGCCGGCTCGCCCGGTACGGCTTCGGGGTGGCCGACGGCGACGATGGCGGCCGGGCCGCCGACCTGCTCGGCCCGACCGGTCTCGGCTGGTGGGAGCCGGCCGCCCAGGAGCCGGTCGACGAGACCGCCGCCGAGCTGCTCACCATCCTGGGGCGGGCGGTCGATCCCGACCTGGCCCTGCGCCAACTGCACCGGATCGTCGAGGCCGAACGCCGGTCGGATCCGGGGGCCGGAGCGCTGCTCGACGCGTTGCGGACGGATCCCGGCCTGCGTCGTCGGCTGATCGCCGTACTCGGCACGTCGTCCGCGCTCGGTGACCACCTCGCAGCCAATCCGGACCAGTGGCAGGCGCTGGTCACCGGAACGGACGGATCGGCCCCACCGGCCGACGGGACGCTCGGGCCGGTGGGCGGGACGACCCCGCTGACGGCTGGGACGACCCGGATGACCGACGGGACGGCCCCGCTGGCGGACCGGACGGCCAAGCCGAGCATCGGTGGGCAGGCAGCCGGTCGCCCCTCGGCGCGGATACCCGAACTGCGCCGGGCGTACCGGTTGGCGCTGTTGCGGATCGCGGCGGCCGACCTGACCGGTGCCCGCAGCCTGGAGCAGACGATGTCGGCGCTGTCGGCATTGGCCGACGCCACCCTCACCGCCGCGTACGACCTGGCCGTCAGCGAACTGCCGGCCGGCACCGAGCCGCCCCGACTGGCCGTCGTGGCGATGGGCAAGTGCGGTGGCGACGAACTCAACTACGTCTCCGACGTGGACGTCATCTTCGTGGCCGCCACCGACGACGACCTGCCTGCCGCAACCACGGTGGCCACCCGGCTGATCCACATCTGTGGACTGGTCGCCTGGCCGGTGGACGCCGCGCTGCGTCCCGAGGGCAACCGCGGCCCGCTGGTGCGTACCCTCGCCAGCCACCTGGCCTACTACCGGCGGTGGGCCCGCACCTGGGAGTTCCAGGCCCTGCTCAAGGCCCGGCCGGCCGCCGGTGACCTCGCCCTGGCCCGGGAGTGGATCGATCAGCTCGCCCCGCTGGTCTGGTCGGCGGCCGAACGGCCGGAGGCGGTCCAGGACATCCGGTCGATGCGCCGGAAGATCATCGAGAACATCCCACCGGGCGAGCAGGACCGGGAGATCAAACGTGGGCCGGGCGGACTGCGCGACATCGAGTTCGCCGTGCAGTTGCTGCAACTGGTGCACGGGCGGGCCGACGAGACACTGCGGTCCCCGGGCACCATTCCCGCGCTGAAGGCCCTGGTCACCGGCGGTTACGTCGGCCGTGCGGATGGCGAGGCGCTGCTGCGGGGCTACCGGTTCCTGCGCGGTGTGGAGCACCGGCTCCAACTGCGCGGACTGCGGCGCACGCACACCGTACCGGCCGATCCGGTGGCGCTGCGCTGGCTGGCGCACGCGCTGGGCTACACGGCCACGCCGGGCCGCGACGCCGTCGGAGCGTTCCGCGCCGACTGGGTCACCCACTCCACCGAGGTACGCCGGCTGCACGCCAAACTGCTCTACCGTCCACTGCTGGAGGCGGTGGCCCGGGTGCCCGCCGACGGGCTGCGGATGACCCCCGAGGCGGCCCGTGCCCGGTTGGAGGTGCTCGGCTTCGCCGACCCGGCCGGGGCGCTACGACACATCCAGGCGCTCACCGGCGGGGTGACCCGTACGGCGGCGATCCAACGCACGCTGCTGCCCGTGCTGTTGCAGGACTTCGCGGACGCGCCGGAGTCGGACCGGGGGTTGCTCAACTACCGGCAGGTCTCCGACAAGCTGGGGGGCACCCCGTGGTACCTGCGGCTGCTGCGTGACGAGGGCCCGGTGGCCCGCCGGCTGGCCCGGGAACTGAGCCTGTCCCGCTACGTCGCGGACCTGCTGGCCCGGGACCCGGAGGCGCTGCGGCTGCTGGCCGGGGACACCGAACTGGTCCCGCGTGACGCCCGGGTGCTGTGTGACGGGTTCGGTGCGGCGGCCGGGCGGCACCTGGCTGGTGCCGGTTCTGCTGCCGCTGGTACGGCTGGCAACGGTGGTGCCCGCCCGGGGGACGCGGCCGAGGCGATCTATGCGGTGCGTGCCCTGCGCCGCCGGGAACTCGTCCGGCTGGCCAGCGCCGACGTGCTGCGCCACGCCGGCCCGCTGGCTCCGGCCTCCGCAGCCGACCTCGACATCACCGCTGTGGGGGAGGCGCTCTCCGCCGTCACCGACGCCACCCTCGCCGCCGCGCTCCAGATCGCCCGTGCCGCGCAACCACCGATGCCGGGGTTACGCTTCGCCATCATCGGCATGGGCCGGCTCGGCGGGTACGAGATGAACTACCTCTCCGACGCCGACGTGCTCTTCGTCTACGACCCGCCGGCCGGGGTGGCCGAAGGCGCGGCCAGTGCCGCCGCGCACGCGATCGCCGAGGAGTTGCGCCGGCTGCTCAGCATGCCCGCGCCCGATCCGCCGCTGGGAGTGGACGCCGACCTGCGCCCCGAGGGCCGGCAGGGGCCGCTGGTGCGGAGCCTGGCCGCCTACGCCCAGTACTACGCCCGCTGGTCGAAGGTGTGGGAGGCGCAGGCCCTGCTCCGGGCCCGGTTCGTCGGCGGGGATGCCGACCTGGGGGCCGAGTTCGAGGCGATGGTCGACCCGGTGCGCTATCCGGACCGGGGGCTGACCCGGGAGCAGGTGGTCGAGATCCGGCGGATCAAGGCCCGGGTGGAGAACGAGCGGTTGCCCCGGGGCGCCGACCCGGCCACCCACACCAAGCTCGGCCGGGGTGGACTGGCTGACGTCGAGTGGGGGGTGCAACTGCTCCAACTGCGGCACGCCGGACAGATTCCCGCGCTGCGGGGTACCCGTACCCTCGACGCCCTGGCCGCCGCCCGCGACGCCGGGCTGATCGACGCGGCCGACGCCACCGCGATGGCCACCGGCTGGACCACGGCTGCCCAGGTACGCAACGCGTTGATGCTGGTCCGGGGGCGGGCCGGTGACCAACTGCCGCGGCACGGCGTCGAGTTGGCCGGCGTGGTACGGCTGCTCGGGGGCGACGACCCCGGCGAGTTCCTCGACGACTACCTGCGGGCCGGTCGGCGGTCCCGTACCGCCGTGGAACGGGTCCTCGAGGCCTGACCCCTGTCCGGCCGCGATCCGCAGCTCAGCTACTGACGGTGTAGCGGCCGGGTTGTGGTGTGGTCACGAGCGTCCAGCCATCCTCGGCGGTCAGGGTGGCGCCGTCGCTGACCGTCAGCCATGGGCTGTAGCGGATCCGGACGCGGACCTGGCCAGCGACCGGTGTGTCGAAGGTGAGCGTGGCGGCGTCCTGGTGGGCCACGCTGGCGGGGGCAGCCACGATCGGCTGCGGGTCGGTCACGGCGTAGAGACGCCAGTGCGGATCTGTCCAGACCAGGCTGAGATAGGGCAGCCCGTCCCCGACCAGTTGGGCCTCGGCCCGGCCGATCCAGGACAGTTCGGCATCCGGTACGGCGACGTACTGCACGGCGTTGTCGTGTAGCCAGTCCCGGTAGGTCGACTCGGTCAGGGGCACCCCGGTGCCGGCGGCACCCGGGACCGTGGTGAAGAACAGCGGGTTCCGGTCGATGTCCACCTGGCGCAGCCAGCCCCGGGCCAGCGGCAGCTCATCCAGGTGGGCGGCCTCCCAGTAGTTGCGGGTGGGCGGGATCTCGACCCGCCCGGTCAGGTTCCGCTGTCGCAGTTCGGCCACCAGCGGTGTGAAGTAGGCCCGGTCGCCGGTCGGGTCGCCCGCGCTGCGCAGGTCGGCGGCGACCACCGGCGGCTGCCACCAGAACACTGCCGCCAGCAACACCGTCAGCGCCGTCACCTGGGCGGTCCGGCCACGCAGCATGGTCGGTAGCCGCCTGGACAGCCGGGCCGGTAGCTGTTCGGTCAGCCATGCCGGCGGGCGCGCGTCGGCGGCCAGCAGCGGCAAAGCGAACATCACCACCAGCCGGGTCGCGTTCAGCCCGACCGGGGTCTGTACCAGGGCGGCCAGCAGCACACCGAGCGCCGACAACAGCGCACCGAACCGTACCGCGCGGTGATTCACCAGTACGGCCACCACCAGGCTCGTCACCACGGCATGCACGGTGTCGGTGCGGCTGATGTTCATCCAACCGCCCTCACCGAACAGCACGCCGGTGAGCAGCATCGGCCCGGCTGCGGGAACTCCCAGGGCGAGACCCGGGGCGTACCGGCGGGTCAGCAGCAGCGCGGCACCGGCCAGCCCGACGAAGAGGCCGGCGACCGGGCTGGCCGCCGACGCCAACGCCGTGCCGACCACCGCGCCGCCGTACCGCACCAACCGCCGTCGACCGCTGTCCCCGGGGACGGTGAGCGCCAGCAGGGCGACCAGGCCGAACGCCACGCCGAGGGCGTACGTCACCCGGCCCGACACCAGGTTGCCGGCGATGCAGACCACCCCGACCAGGCTGCCGAGCAGCGGTCGGGCCACCTTGGTACGGGCCAGCAGCGCGGCGAACGCCGTTGCCGCCACCAGCAGCGCGAGGACCCCGGTGACCCGTACGCCCAGCGCGGCCATCAGTGGCTGTGACACCAGGCTGTAGCCGAACTGGTTCACCCCGCCGTACCAGCGCAGGTCGATGGCGCGGTATCCGTGCGCGGCGAAGAATTCGGCCCGTGCCACCTGGGCGGACAGGTCGGAACCCATCCGGGGCAGTACGAGGAGGACCGCGCCGAGCACAGCGGCCGACCCGGTGGTCATCGCCACCACCCGACTGCGCCGCATGCCCACCTCCGTAACCGCGACCACGGTACTGGCAGCATGTTGGGCGTGCCTCACCACCTAGCGCGCTACGCCGGCCTGGCCGGTTCGCTCCTGCTGTCGGTGGCTGCCTTCCTGGGCGGCGCGTTTCCCGAGTTGGGCGACGATGTCACGCCGGTCAGTATCTGGCAGGGCGAACACGGGCCGTTGATCATCGTGTCGTGGCTGGTGGGTACCGGGCTGATGGTCGGTGCCTGGTGGAAGATGCGCCACCGGATCCCGTCGGTCCGCTGGGCACTGGTCACCATCGGACTGTGGTTGCTGCCGCTGCTGGTCGCGCCGCTGCTGGGCAGCCGGGACGTCTACGCGTACGCCTGCCAGGGGGCGACCTACGCCGCCGGGTTGAACCCGTACGAGCAGGGCGTCTCGGCGCTGCCCTGTCCCTGGCTGGACTCGATCTCGTTGATCTGGCGGGACACTCCGGCACCGTACGGACCACTGTTCGTCCTCATCTCCGGCGGGGTGGTCGCCTCGACCGATTCGCTCACCACGATCGTCGTGCTGTTCCGACTGATCGCGGTGCTCGGGGTAGGTCTGACCGCCGTGTCGTTGCCGGTGCTGGCCCGTCGGTGCGGCGTACCGGTCGAACGGGCCCTGTGGCTGGCGTTGGCCTGCCCCCTGGTCGGCGTGCACCTGGTCTCCGGCGCGCACAACGACGCGCTCATGATCGGGCTGCTGGTGACCGGCCTGGCGGTGATCGTGGCCAGCCCCGGCCGCTCCGGCCGAGTTGCCTGGCTGCTGGCCGGGGGAGTGCTGCTCGGACTCGCTGTCGCGATCAAGGCGACCGCTGCCGTGGTGGTGCCGTTCGCCGCGCTGGCCGCGGTCGTCGGGTCGTACCGGATGCGGGCCCTGGTACGCGACGGTGGCTGGGTGGTCGTCGGGTCGCTGGCTGCCGTCGTCGGGGTGACGCTGGCCGCGGGTCTCAACTTCGGCTGGATCGCCGGACTGTCCAGCAGCGGTGACTCGATCGGGTGGAGTTCTCCGCCGACGGCGGTCGGCCAGACCGCCGGCTACGTTGCCCGGATCTTCGGCTGGCATATCGACGCGCTGCCGGTCACCCGGACGATCGGCCTGGTCGCGCTGGCCGTGGTCCTGGTCTGGTTGTGGTGGCGGGCCCGGAACCGGAATCCCCTCTACGGTGCCGGACTGGCGTTGGCCGCCACCGTCGCGTTGTCACCGGTTTTCCACCCCTGGTACGCCACCTGGCCACTGGCGGTGCTGGCCGCGACCGCAGTCGTACGCACCGACTGGTTCGCCGGTGTCGCCGCCGCGGTGTCGTTCCTGGTGCTGCCGGACGGGACCAGCCTGACCCGGTACACCAAGATGCCCGGTGCGCCACTGATGACGCTGCTGGTGATCGTGGTCGTCGTACGCCTGGTGCGGTCGGCGCGGTCGAAGCAGCGGGCCAATGTCGAATCAGCGAGCTGACGGGTGCTGTCCACCGCTGCGTCCGCAGGTCGGACAGTGGCTGGGTGCCGTTGGCAGGAGGACCCGGCGGAGGCGGTCATGGAGGACGACCGCCAACAGCAGCACCGCCACGGAACCGACGGTGAGAATGACGGCGCTGCCGGCGAGTTCCAACCAGGAGGGCGAGCCCTCACTCTGGTGGTACGGCGCCAGCGGTCGGACCATGAGCAGGCTTACCGGAGTCAGCAGCACCAGCGCGGCCCACAGCCCACGGGAGTCGCCCCGCATCAGATAGCCGAAGGTGAGCACACCGGCCCAGATGATCAGTGCAAAAGCGGCACCACCGACGATCGAGCCGGAGGACCATCCGTAGTTCGCCGCGCTCAATCCCGTGACCATGCTGATGGCCGTGGCGGATGCCGTACCGCCCAGGGGCGCGAATCGATGCCACGGCCCGGCATGGTCGGGTCGGGCCAGGGCTACCACGCCGAGCGCAACCTGAGGCAGCAAGATGTACAGCGCTGGGCGGGGGTATCCGGTCAGTGCACTGGCCGGCGCGACCGCCATGGTCAGCACGATCGCGACCGTGACTGCGATCCGGGGCCACGGTGCGGGCAACGTGGCGACGAGAACCGAGGCGACGATCCAGCCGAGCCAGACCACCGCCCCGAGTGAGTGGAACGGGCCGAAGCTGTAGAAGAGTTCGTGTTCCGGCTTCGCCTCCACCAGTACGAACCAGACAGCAGCCAGGGCGGTGGCGGTGGTGAGGGCTAGTGTCGCCGCTGTCCGTACGCCGGTCAGTAGGCCGAGCGCGCCGGCGGCTCGTAGCCGTTGGCGCAGGCCACCGCCGAGCAGGTCGGCGGCGTCGGCCAACGATGGCCACCGGCGTCCCGGCCCGGCCAGATCCAGGTACGTCCCGACGATCTCCGGTCCGCGCTCGGCGCGGTAGTTCGTCGGGTACGCCCACAGCAGTCGCTGATAGCGGCGTTCAAGTTTGGACGGCGGATGGCTCATGCAAGGCCTCCCGCCGGTTGGGCGAAGCCGCCCAGTGCTCCCGTCGTTCCGCCCCGTGCTTCCGTCGTGCCTGCCGCTCCACCCGCCGGGTTGTCCGTGCTGTCGACCGGTGAAGCGGCGCGTTCCGACCGGGCACGTAGACGTTGGGTGGCCGCATCGACGTTGCGGCGGAGGCGTTCGGTCTCGGCGGTGAGCATGTCGCCGCCGAGGTCGGTGAGTCGGTAGTAGCGCCGGAGGCGGCCGTCCACGATCTCTTCTCGGTCGGATTCGACCAGGCCCTCGTCGAGGAGCCGGTCGAGGGCACCGTAGAGGGTGCCTGGACGCAGCGAGAGCCGTCCGGTGGAGAGTGCCTTGACCTCGCCGATGATGCCGTAACCGTGCATCGGCTCGCGGGCGAGTGCCGTGAGGATGAGGAAGGTTGGTTCCCGGAGTGGGGACGTCATGAAGGGCAATATAACGCTAGCAAAGCTATATCGGTATTCGACTGATCTATCGTCCATCAAAAGCGACCGGGCCGACCCGCACTCGGCGGATCGGCCCGGTCGTGACCGCTGGTCTTCGGATCAGCAGTCGAAGTACATCGCGAACTCGTGCGGGGTCGGCCGCAGGCGGACCGGGTCGACCTCGTTGGCCCGCTTCCAGTCCACCCAGGTGGAGATCAGGTCGGGCGTGAAGACGCCGCCTTCGAGCAGGTAGTCGTGGTCGGCCTCGAGTGCGTCGAGCACCTCGGGCAGCGAGCCCGGCACCTGCTTGACCGAGCCCCACTCCTCCGGCGGCAGGTCGTACAGGTCCTTGTCGATCGGCTCCGGCGGCTCGATCTTGCTCTTGACGCCGTCGAGTCCGGCCATCAACATCGCCGAGAAGGCGAGGTAGACGTTGGCCGACGGGTCCGGTACCCGGAACTCGACCCGCTTGGCCTTGGGGTTGCTGCCGGTCACCGGGATCCGCGTGCAGGCGGAGCGGTTGCGCTGCGAGTAGACCAGGTTCACCGGTGCCTCGAAGCCCGGCACCAGACGGCGGTACGAGTTGATCGTCGGGTTGGTGAAGGCCAGCAGCGACGGCGCGTGGTGCAGCAGACCACCGATGTACCAGCGGGCGGTGTCGGACAGGCCGGCGTAGCCGGTCTCGTCGTAGAACAGCGGCTCACCGTTCAGCCACAGGCTCTGGTGGGTGTGCATACCGGAGCCGTTGTCGCCGAAGAGCGGCTTGGGCATGAAGGTCGCGGTCTTGCCGGCGGCCCAGACCTCGTTCTTGACCAGGTACTTGAACAGTTGCATCTGGTCGCCGGCGTGCAGCAGGGTCGAGAACTTGTAGTTGATCTCGGCCTGGCCGCCGGTGCCCACCTCGTGGTGCGAGCGCTCGACGGTGAAGCCGGTGTCGATCAGCCGACGAACGATGCTGTCCCGTAGGTCGGCGAAGTGGTCGACCGGCGGCACCGGGAAGTAGCCACCCTTGTACCCGGTCTTGTAGCCCCGGTTGCCGCCCGGCTCCTCGCGGCCGGTGTTCCAGGCGCCCTCGATCGAGTCGATGTAGTAGTACGCCTGGTGGGCCGAGGTCTCGTGACGGATCGAGTCGAAGATGTAGAACTCCGCCTCGGCGCCGAAGTAGGCGGTGTCGGCGATGCCGCTGGCGGCGAGGTAGGTCTCGGCCTTCTTCGCCACGTTGCGCGGGTCGCGGGAGTAGGCCTCCCGGGTGAACGGGTCGTGGATGAAGAAGTTGAGCGCCAGCGTCTTCTGCGCCCGGAACGGGTCGATGAAGGCGGTGGCGACGTCGGGCAGCAGCAGCATGTCCGATTCGTGGATGGCCTGGAAGCCGCGGATCGACGATCCGTCGAAGGCGAGACCATCGGTGAAGACGCTGTCGTCGAACGACTCGACCGGCAGGTTGAAGTGCTGCATCACGCCGGGCAGGTCACAGAAACGTACGTCGACGAACTTCACGTCCTCGTTCTTGAGGTATCGCAGGAGTTCCTCGGGGTTGGCGAACACACGTCCTCCTGGCACTTCCACTGGTGGCTAGGCTGCTGGCGACGCTATGGCGATGCGGTTGCCCGGGCATGTCTTGAGTGTTTCTGTCGTGTTACGTCACTCGCGGAGCGTCATCTTTGCCGGTCGGCCCTGCGTGGCGTCCTCTCGACAGTTACCCGGGAGTGCCGCTTGATGACACTTGTCGGAATTTGCCCAATCTGTCGCTGAAGGAGCTGATGACCAGGCAAACCGTGTCGGTGCCTTGCCTGACGGCGGCGTGGGCGGCCGGTGGTCGGGTCTGTCAAGGTGGCGGATACCCTGACTCTCCGTGGCGGTACAACGTGAGCACGCAGTGCCCGGTTCTCCCTCGGCCGACCCCGACTTCGTTCCGCCGAGCCTGGGTCGCCGGTTCGGTGCCCTGATCATCGACTGGGTGCTCTGTCTGCTGGTCGCCAACTTCTTCGGGGATCCGCTGCGGGACGGCTGGCCTCCCGTACTGGTGCTGATCCTCGAGTACGGGTTCTTCGTGGGACTCTTCGCCCAGACGCCCGGCATGTGGATGACCCGCGTCCGCTGCGTGTCGTACGCCGACGGCGGGCGGATCGGGGTCATCCGAGGGTTGTTGCGTGGTGCACTGTTGTGTCTCGTGGTGCCGGCGCTGATCATGGATGACCGGCGTCGGGGGCTGCACGACCGGCTGGTCGGCTCGGTCGTCGTCACGGCGGTTCCAGTCAATCGTCCGGCAGCGGGAGCCTGACACCCGACTGCCGGCTCCGGCCACCGATGTCCGATCTCATGGCCTATGTCTGATCTGGTTGCCGTGCCCTGTCGGCTGGCCGGAGCATGAATCCGCTGGTCTGGGCGTCGTGACCGGTTCGGTAAAGAGCTGATCGGCCGCTCTCGGCGGAATGCTGGCGGGGGTGGGGGCGTTGTATATCGCGTACGGCTGAGTAGCGTGGCCTCTTCGGCTGGCCCGGCGGTGATGGTCTTCGGGTGGCTGGAATGTTGGCGGCTGGCTGGTCGTTACATCTTGTCTACGCCCGCACCCCGGTGATCCGGGGGTTGCGTGTGGCGTTCCTTTTTCTTCCCCCTTTCTGGTGAGCGGCGCGCGCTGATGTGCGCGGGTTGCTTCCGCGTCTCTCCTTTCCCCCTGTGGGAGGCGTTCTTTCCCCCCTGTATTGGAGCTTTGTCATGAACACGATTCTTCGTAAGAGTGTGCTTGCTGCTGCTGGTCTGGCTTTCACCGGTGGTGTGTTCGCGGGTCCGGCCCTGGCCGACCAGGCGGTGACGTCGCTGGAGGCTAAGCCGGT
>NZ_JBHTMP010000106.1:0-15038 GCF_042679305.1 Micromonospora sonneratiae
TTGTCCTCATCACCCTGAGGCCACCGCTCACCCACCAACACAAACGTGATCCACTCCAACTCCTTCGGAGGACCCGGAATACTCACCACACACCTCCACAACGACCACGCCGAACAGAAAAGACTTCGCCCGAAACAGACCGACAACCAACGGCGTCAGGAACCACCTCCGCCGTCCACGACACCACCACTGACGACCGCCCGCTGTAACCAGTCACGCACACAGCGGCATGTGGCTGTTTCAGGTCTGGGTCGAACATGCTACGACTACGCGTACGGACACACCTGCGTTCACTACATGCCAAAGATGCCGTGACAGATTTGCCAGAATTCCGACCACTCTGACATCTCAGACCGATTACGCAAGTTTCCGTATCGCGAGGCCAGGCCCTTGGCGGGAACTCAGCATCCGGTTGCGGCACACGAAAGGGCCCGCCGTCGACACGAAGATCGGCCCACCGACCGCAACAAACCTGAAGCGCTCGCCCCGGCAGGAGGCGAGCGCTTCAACACATGTACCTGGGTGAACCCGGCGCATTCAAACGTCGACCGGCGAACAGGCCGGCCGATTTTTCCGTCCTAGCTCGGCGACTCCACGTCGTCGGGCTCATCGTCGTGGAACCGCCAGACCGGCTCACTCTCCGGGGGCTCCTGCAGCTTGGTCAACGTACGGAAGATGGCCACCCCGTCCAACGGGGAGATCTGGTAGCCGGCACGCTCCATGTGTTCGACCAGTCGGTCGTCGGGTCGCAGGTTGTGCTCCCGCAGGTAGTATGTGACCGCCTCGGGCCAGAGCCAGGTTCCGTCGGTACGGAAGTTGAGCGGCACCACCGAGCCCCGGGTAACGTCCACGACATCGTCGATCGTCGCGGTGGTGAACATCAGCGGATGCCCGTTGTCGAGGTAGTCCAGCATCTCCGCACGAATCGACGGGTCGGTGACCAATGGATGGTCGGGCGCGAAGGTAGCCCCCAACACCGGATCCACCAGGTCGAACACGGATACGTTCTCGATCGCCGGCGCCGCCTCCCGTGCCCACAACAACGCACCGCCTCCCCGAGCCGTACGCTGGTAGTACGCTGCCGCCGCACCAACCGCGGTCACCTCCACCTGAGGCGTCGCCTCACCAGCAGCGGCGAGCAGACCCTGCAGGTCGGCTGCCAGCCGATGGCGCTGTCCCGGATCGTCCACCTCCACGAGATAGACCCGGCGCGGCAACGGCCACGAGGCCCGGTCGGCGGCCAACCGCCAGGACCGCCACAGACCACGTACTCCGCTGCTGGCTGCGACGGCTTCAACCGCTGCGGCGTCCACGCTGTCCAGCGGCAGCGGCGCCCCGGTGGTCAGATCGAGTGCCACCGGCACGGTGCCGCCCCGCCGGCGAATCTTGTTGGCCTCCTCCGGGCTGACCGGCTGGAACACGTACGGCGGTACGACATCCTGCTCGCTCGTTGCCAGCCCCGCTACCTGCCGCCTGCCCTCGCCCGTCTCGGGAAGCAGGCTGGCCAGCAACTCGACGTCAGCTGGATGGACAGTGAGCCTCTGCGTCACGGCGGTCGCGACCACCGCCTCTGCGATCTTGGTCAGTGTTTCCTCAGCCAGCCAGGCCCGAGCCTGGGTGAGCAGGTCATCGGGTAGCCGACCGGCCAGACGCAGCAACATGTCATGGCAACCGGCAATCCGGTCTACCTCGAGGGTTGAACCATAAGGACCTGTCACGCTAGCTCCTCTTCATCATCAAGTGCCCGAGACGATAGCCGTACTCGATTTTTGGTACACCAATCACGATTGCCGCCCAACGACCAGAGGCTCACGTGCTGCTGGTCACCCTGTCCTGTTGCTGCGGACGGCTGCGGCCACCCCGTAAGCCACCGTAGGTCCAGACGAAGTTCCTCATCTCCGAGGGGGGTCGCACCGGAACGACCCGCTTGCCGACGTTGCCCAGTGCCTCGCCCAGCTCGACACCGAGCTCACGCCGTACGTCTCCCCTCGGCGAGTACCACTTCCACCCGGATGACGCATCGGAATAGATGTCGAAGTGTGCGGCACCATTCGCTCCTCCGCTCCGCTCGGGATTCCCGCTGATGGTTCTTTCTCTTGTCGTGAGCACCGTTCCGCGAGGTGCCAGGACACCGACCCCGAGTTCCGCGGACAGTTGCCGAGCGAAGGAGGGACCGGAAGCCCAGAACGTCGAACGCGGCGACCGTCCGGCGTCGCTGGCGACCAGTACGATGTCCGGTCCTCCCGCCTCCGGCCAGCCATGAGCCGTACGGAGATGGGCAGCGAACTCCCGCGCCGACATGAGCTGACCGCCGATGTGGATACGCTGGCTTTCCGAATCGAACTCGGCGATGACCGTCAACATCCCCTCAGCCCGGGGCACAGCTCGGGCCGCCAGCTCTCTCCGCCCCGGTTGCGTCCCGTCCCGTTCCGTCGGCGCACCCGCTTCCCAGCCGTCCTGCCACAGCATCGCGTTGCCGTGTCTGGCCTGCTCTGCCAGGCTCGGTGGGATCACCGTATCGCCGGCCTCGACGATCACCGTGTCGCCGGCCTCGACGACCACCGCGTCGAGAGCATCGACGGCATCATCGTCGACCACAGGGGCACGGGTCTCCGTCTGCACAACGTCGCCAACCACGCCGGTCTCTGACTTGACGTCCACCTCCTCATCGTTCTGTCCTTCGACGGGGAGGACACTTGCGTTCGGCTCGACCTCGACCTCGACCTGGTCATTGACGTCGACCTCGACCTCGGCCTGATCATTGACCTCGACCTCGACCTCGACCTCGATCTGATCATTGACCTCGACCTCGACCTCGACCTCGATCTGATCATTGACCTCGACCTCGACCTCGACCTCGACCTGATCATTGACCTCGCTCTGACCATCGACGACCGCGGCTTCGACAGTCGACGTAACGGCCAGGTCCGCCTCACGGTTCTGATCGACCTGCTGGGTGACCAGGGCGATCAGGGCAGCCAGCTCGCGGGTTGTGGCATCGAGCGCCAGCTTCGCCTGATGCCAGGCCTGCTGCGCCTGACGCCATTGCTGGCTGAGGGAGGCCAGCTTCGGAGAATCCAACTCGTCCCAGTTAGGTGCTTTCCTCGCTCTGGAGCTCGATGCCTGGGAATCGCCCCTCTTCCGCAGCCGGTCGATCTCGTCCTGCACTCGATTCCGCTCAAGCTCCGCGTCGATGGCCTGCCACTCTTGGAATCTCGTGGTCACGGTCATGGCCTGGGCATTCGCTCTGGCCAGCAGTGCCATCGCGGCTTCGTTCTCGGCGAAGGTGAGATGCTGGGCGAGGTCGAGGAGGTCCATCCAAACGGGTGTGGAGTCCGGAATGGTCAGCACTGACTCGGCAGTGCTCTTTCCAACGCCGTGGTGCACCTCGGCAACGACGACGATCTCCTCGGTCCACTCGACCATCGCGCTGGGTTGGAGTTTGTTGACCACACCGACGTCCGTGGTGACGCTGCTGTTGGCGCTCTCACCTGCCCCTCCCCGGGTGTCGCCGTACCCGGTGACGGCCACGCCACCCTCGTTGTTGGCTACGTTGGCGATCTTCATCGTGCCCCAGGTACCGCCCGCGACCTGCTGGTTCTCCTGCGTTGCATCGCTACTGACCGTCGCAGCGTCGCCCCCGGTAAGGGTGGCTGCAGATACTGGAAAGCCGATCCGGGCCACCGATGTGCTCTTGGTGCTGCTCTCGACTCGACCATCCCTCAGGTCACGAAGGTGCGGCGGGGCTATGACGGCCAGCCGGGACTTGACCACCCGGCTGTAGATGGTGACCTTGGCTCGTGTGCCCAGTGCGCTCGGCTCGATCAGGTCGACGACGTACGGCCTGGCGAACCGCATTCGGGTACTGCCCCACATGGTGGTCTGGCTGAATGCCGCCATGATCTGATGTGCCAGCATTCCGCCGAGCCGAAACGGGTCGACGTCACCGGAGGCCGCACCCAGCGTCCGCGCGACCGCTGCCTGAACGAGTGCCGCTCCGCGGAAGTCTGTCGGCTGGTACTTCACCGGTAGCTTCACCGGCGACTCGCCCTGCCACGTCTGTAGCTCCTCGTTGCTGCTCGTGGTCCGGGAGGGCGGGCGCAGCGTGGGCACAGCCGGTAGCTCGACGGGAGTTTGTCCACTGGGCGTGGTCAACAGGTGGTTGGCCACCCGGTCGAAGTTCAGATCACGCGTTTCCTGTAGTGGCGCACCCAGTTGCTTCCCCTGGTGATAGGCGGTGACCCGGAAGGTGACGGTTTGCGCCAGCCGCGCCCATGCCCCACCGGAATCGACGACCATGTAGTTACGGGAACTCGTGGAATCGGTGGCGGCAACCGTACTGGCGTGGCCCAGTCGATCGGTGTGTTCGCCGCCCCCGACGACATCGTTCCCCTGGCCCAGTGCCTGCAGGGTGCCGGACAGATCGAAGCGGCTCGTGCCGCTCTCTGACCTGCTCTTGGTCGCGACGGCCGTCACGTTCATTTCCAGGGTCTTTGGTGCCGGTACAACGGCGGTCAACTGTGGTTCAGTCGCCTCGCCAAGGCCGTCGACCGCGATGACCTCGATCACGAGCTGGACCAACTGGCGACCGGCCACGCCCGGGTACTCCAGCATGAGCGACACACCGCCATCGATCAGCTCGCCCCAGTGGGCGGCGAGGAACTCGGCGGTTGTGTGCCCCAGCACCGTGTCGATGTTGACAAGGTTTGCGGCGTTGTCGCGAAGCAGCGGCGTCGCGCTACCAAGGGCCTGTGCCGGGATGCTCTGTTTGCTCAACCATTTCAGTACCTCGTTGCCCAGGGTAGGTGGGTTGAGCGGGCGGCCGGTGCCGAGGTTCGCCGCCGGGCGCACCAGGGTCGGCGGGAGGGCCAGCGGCAGGTTCGCCTTCGCATTGAACATCCGGGGTACGACCAGGGTCGGTTCGGTCGCGGTCGGGGGCATGGTGGGGTCCAGGATGCTCATCCGGCGAGCGAGATCCGAGGTCATCAAGCCGAAAAGCCTGGCACCGGAGACCTGGCGGGATGCCCGTGTCACCAGGTCCTTGCCCACGTCCCGTTGCTCGATCAGTACCACGTGCACGATGAACTGCACCGTGGCGTTGACGGTGAGCTGGACACCCCGCTCGCCGCTGAAGGTCTCATTGCGTTCGACCTCACCGGTCACGATCGCCTGCCGGCCTCGCTGGCGTTCGGTGCCCTGCCGCAGACCTCCCTGCCCCTGCATGGTCAGCCAGGGAGCAGTCGTACCACCGGCCCGCGCGCCCACGAAGAGGTCGCCATTTATCGATCGACTGTGGGAACTGAGTATCCCCTGGGATCCGGAGGTACCGTGCTCGATGTCGTGTTGCACGATCCCCTCCAGGCCGGGCTTCGCCTCCGTCACCAGGGCCCGCAGAAACACCCCGGCAACGATGGACTCGTCGCCCAGCACCTCGCCGAGGTTGTGCAGCATGATCACCTGACGCGACATCGACGGCAGCAGTGCGGCAAGCCGGTCCGCGTTGATCTGCTGAAGCAGTTGGAGGTGACCGAAGGAACCGGGTACTCCGACACCGGGTTTCGTGCCTCGGCTCGCCACGAACCGCCGCCACGGATCGGCCTTGATCATCGCTTCCCGGGCCTCTTCCAGCGCCGACACTATGGCGCTACGCAGCGCTTCCGCACCATCCAGGAAGTAGACGTGATCCCAATGGGTTACCTGGCTCTCCTCCGTCGTCAGACGGAGATCGGCCAGCAACTCCGCATCGATGTCGACAGCAACCGCGTCCAACTTTTCCAGTGCGATCGCGTTCACGCTCTTCGTACCCTCGGTGCTGTCATCGAATGTCCGGTCACGGGAGACCGTGAATGCCAATGACTGCTCGAACTGTCCCAGGTCGACGACCCGTCCACTGTCAGCGAGGGTGACAGCGGTGGACAGTTTCGCCGCCTGCGGGGCGGTGTCCATGATGAGGTTCCCGGTGTTCCGGAACCAGTCGGTCGGCTCCTTCAGTGCGAACAGCTCCATCTTGAACCGGAGTCGGTCGGCAAAGATGTCCGTACGCTTGTCCCCACCGTCAAGGTACGTCTCGTTCGCCATGTTCACCGAACCCACTGCCCGCCGGCGGGTATAGCGCAGCCTTCCGACGACTGGCAGGTTGCCCCCAACGGTCAGATGGGCACTGACCCCGTACGTCCTGCTCCTGGCCGACCTGTGCTGGTGGGTCTTGGCAATTGCGCGGAGGAAGCGCATCGGGGTACGGCGGAGCGCATTCTCATCGTTACCGGTGCTCGGTTCACTACGTGAGCCGAGGTACTCGGGTCCGGTCTCTGCATTGACCCGTTCCGCTGTCAGCAGCAGCACGAGTCCATGTCGACTGGCCGCACCGAGATGGGGCAGGTAGACCACCAGCGTGTCCGAGGTCAGCGTGAGAAGGTCGGCCGCCAGGCGTGTCGTTCCGGTCTGCGCAGTCAGGCTTCCGGCGTTCTCCAGCGCCTGGACCACGTTCCGCATGATTTTTTTCTTCATGTACGAGGTGTCCCACACCGGCAGGAACTCGCTGTTGTCACGGTTGTCCGGCAGGGCCAGAATCTGCTGGATTCGCTTGGCAATCGTTTCTGTCAGGAATTCCAGGCCATGGGCTACCATCTGCCCGGGACGCAGTCGGCCGTTCTGCCACATGTACCGGGGTAGATGCCGATTGCCCCCGGTCCGGTCCGCACTGTCCCTCAACAGCTCGATCAGCATCTCGTCCGGCCGAACGATCGAAGGTGTGCCGACTATGGCATTCGACTGTCCGGTCTCCGGAACGGCGGCCTTGATCTCCGTTACGACGGGCTCGACCGCGGTTACGACGGGCTCGACCGCGGTTACGACCGGCTCGACCACTGCGGGGGTGGGCAGGCTCAACGGCGATTCGGGGGACCCGAGTCTTGCGGTCGCCGCTCTCACCAGATTGATCGGGGCGCGCTCGACCACCTTCACCTGGAAGGTGCTCGGCTTGGCTCCCGGGGACTTCCGGGTCATGAAACGTAGCGGTGAACGGTACGAGGCACGGTGCAGGGTCACCTCGTAGGTGGTTCGGTAGAGACCCATCGCCACCCGGTTGGTCTCCTGGGTCACCCGGCTGAGGGCGGACATGGTCGCGGTGACCGTCGATGAGCCACCAAGCTGCAGTGTCGGGCCGGTGAGGAAACTGAGCAGGCCGAAGTTGGCACCACTGAGCGCGGCGAACCGAGATCCGGTGGTGGTCGTCGCGTCGATACCCGAGTCATGTGCCGAGGTCGGCTGGTATCGCAACCACGACTCTTTCCCGACCAGACCCACCTGCTCGATCGAGACCAGCCGGAAGCTGGCGTACACACCAGCCATGTAGCCGGGGAGGCCGAGCCGATGTGGACCGAGCACGATCTGGGGTGCCTGATCGCCCTTGAGGTGCCGCCACAGATTCGGACCCGACCAGACCTTTCGTACCTCCTGACGCCCGGTGCTGCCGACCTCGGCAACCCTTTGCTTGCCCAGGAGTTTGAGGACGTTGCCCGCGAACTCGCCGTCATCGACGACCTGGATCGGATACAGGTTGGGCCTCAGGAGGGCCGCCGCTGCCGCGTCGAGGGTCTGTTCGGGTTCTCTGCTCGGTGTCATCAGACCGAGCCCTGCGGTAAGTCGGAAGAAGCGCTTGATCGCGGATTCGGTCCTGGTCGACTCACCGTCCTCCGGTGGTACCAGCTCGTCGGCCCGGCCGACGGTCATCCTGATATCGATCGTCGACTCGATCAGGTATGAATCGTCCTCACCGAAGAGCATGTAGTTGTCGGTGACCACCGTGGCACTGCTGGCGGTGTGCCCCTGGCTGGCAGACAGGACGCCGCCCCCAACATTCAGGGGGATCCCGGCAAACTCCATCGGCAGGCTCACCATCATCGAGCCAGGCTGCTTTCCGGCCTTGCTGACAGACGTGCTCTCCTGCGCCCGTTGGAAGTGGCTGAGTCGATGCCCCAACTCCTTCTGCACAACGTCGTTGTCGGTAGGTCTGGGAACCAGCTCGACCCAGACCGTCCGGGTGGACTCGCTACCGAGCAGCGAGCCGGAGGCAAGCTTGATCTCGAAGGCGCGGGTGGTGTGTAGAAAGGTCTGGGGTACGGTCGACAGCTCTTCCAGCAGTTCACCAGCGCTCTCCACGGATAGCGCAAAATGCGCGAGGAGAGTTTTCGTCGCCACTACCAACGGCTTCGACCAGTCGGTTATCTCGAAGAGGTCGGCAGGGTTGTTCAGCAGCTCAGGCACCGCGACAACAGCTTCACGTACCTTGGCAACCTCCTCCGGGCTGGCGCCGACCACCGCCGCCCAGGCCGGATCGCTCAGCTCGGTCGACGGGCCCTCCGACTCATCCACCGAGGTTGAGGTTGCCTGGTCTGCTGTCGAGCTGTTCTGGTCATACTCGGGAGCCGGCGGCGTCGGTAGGGACCGCCCGGTGAGCGGCACGTTCCTGGGCAGCAGCGCTGCCGACCCCGAAGGCTCGCGAATCCAGGTCACCGGAGTCAGCGGCTTGGCTACCGGGGGTGTAGTCACCCCTTCGATGCCACGTATCCTCTCCAGCCGTTGCAGGCTGGGGGCCAGCTCGGACTCCAGCGCCACCGGCTCGCCACCATCCGACGAATACCACTGCCAAACCGCCGGAGCCGCAGAGACAAACGGAACAACCTGGATCTGACCCGCAGCACTCACCATCGGCGCAACCGCCAACACCCGCCCGTCGACCATCGACGCCACCTCAGCCGGCGACGCCAACACCCCGACCCCCAACTCCACCCGCAACTGCTCCGCAAACGACCCCTGCCCCGAACCCGGCCGCCGACCCGCACCACAACCAACCAACAACACATCCGGCCCACCCGACTCCGGCCACCCATACTCCGTACGCAGATACGCCGCAAACTCCCCAGCCGTCAGGAACCGCTCACCCACCTGAATCCGCTGACCCGACGAATCAAAATGACTCGCCACCGTCAACATGTTCGCCGCCCGGGGCACCACCTCCACAGCCGCCCGCTCCGCCGCCGACCCCTGCTCCCCCCGACTCCCCAACCACAACGTGTAACCAGACGCTGCCGCCCGTTCGATATCGGGCACCACCTTGAAATACGGTGGCGTCCCATCACCCTGGTCGACCTGCCGCACCACGACGTCCGCACCAAGCAGGTTGGCCAACCCCACCGGCTGGGTAGAGCCCTCCGGCGCCAACGCCGACACGTCCCTGACCAACTCCGGACTGATCGCAACCAGCACCTCGTTCGGCCCCGGCTGCGCCCAGCCCACGGTCCGTACCGGCCCCGGCCCTGGAGCAGCCAGCCAACGTCTGACCTGCCGATAGACGTTTGCCCCCCTCGCCACCGACACTGTCACATAACCCCACCCAGTCCCTGGCGACTGCGGCTGTTGCCGTGGCAACGCATCCACCGCCGCGACCGCCGTACGCACCAACCCACGCCACAGACTTGCCTCGAATGCCGCAAAATCTGTCCTCGTGGTGAGCCCCTTGGCTCCGGGTTTCGACACGTCGTACAACGTGAGTGCCGCGATCTGATCGTACTGCCGCAAATATCGGTATACGGCACGTGACATTTGCTCGTGGAACCTGTCAGACGACTCGTAGGACGACAACAAACCGGCAAGCCTACTGATGTCCGACTCATACTGACGCCCCGGACCGACAAGCTCGGTGGCCATCACATCGGCGTCGCTGATCTGCCAACCAGCGGAAACCGGAAACTCCAACGCTGCCGGTACCGGATGATATGTTCCGGTCTCCGACCATGGCTTCGACTTGGGCTTGGATTCCTGCGGGAATCGCTTCTGCACTGGCTCGGGCATCCGTAGCCTGTCACCTACCCGGCGACCGTACACTCGATAGAAGCGAGCTGCCGAGTGTTTCGGGTCCATCGTCACTTTGCCCGTTGACGGGCTCGTTGACGTCTCGACTGCGACATACCACGTATCAGCAGTCATGTTGTGGTACACGTTGCCGCCGGCTGCCAGCAGAGTAACCGCCTTGCCGGTTCGATGCACCAACGCATCGGCTATCAACTGGGCCACCGGCAGGAACGGCACCGCCCCGGCAAGCTGCGAATAGGGGTTACATATCAGCAACAGCAGTTCAGGACGCACACCGCCGTCATCACCGATCCAGTACGGGTCGACCGCTATCGCATCCGCGACTGTGGCTGCATCAAACTGACGGCTGCCCTGCAAGACACGACCAAGGGTGACACCAACCCCGAGAGTGCCACCATGCACCTCTATCGCATAGAGCCCCGGGATCGACTCCGACCGAACACCTGCCAACACGAGCGAAAGATTGTCCACAGATACCGGATTGCCGAGAATCATTCGCCTTCCGGGCACGGCGATGCTCGCGGATAGGAATTCCTGAGCCTGGACCGTCGCTGGAAACCTCCGCCCAGGCTCCCTGTGGTGGGAAACCGACGTACGCCGCGCCTCCCGATTGTCGATGGTCGGAAGCAACTGGATCTGGTTGCCGTGGCTCGACACTACGAACGCCTGGTCGTCTCTGCCGTGGAGCTCTGGGCCAAAGGAGCTGACGTTACGTTCGACGCCGAAGAAATCGTCGTTGGACGGCTCGAAGTACTGCCAGCCCCGCCCCCGTGCGAGCACCGGCGAGATCGTCAGCTTGTTCGCCGACTCGAAGACAGCCGGCGCACCCGAAACGATGAGGTCGTTCCCGATCACGCCAACCGAGCCAACAGCCCCCAGCACCTTTAGTTGAAGCAGGTCGGCCAGGCGCCTGGCTAGCACGTTCGTTGCACTGTACAGCGAGTCCGCCACGAGGACGATCTGCTTTCCGCTCCACAGCTTCCGGTTACTCCGCAGGCGAGCAGCGATGAGACCGGCAGTGTCCACCCTCCCGTGTCGATAGTCATGACCGACGACATCCTTCGTGCTGTGGACGAAGACCGGGAAGTACTTGGACTGCCCGACCGGCCAGGCCTCTTTCAAACGACGCAGGCTGGGGTGGAAAGTTCCCCCATAAGCCCACGTCAGTCCGGTCTCGTCCATCGTTGCGGATGGGTGCGGGAGCGCAACTTCCAGCACATATTCCGCATCAGGGCGCACCGTGAGGTTCCACGGTGCGGACGCAGCATCGGCAAAATCGACCGTCCCGCCCCAGAGAGATGCACCCAATCCGACGACAGATCCGATCAGTCGATTGCTGATCTTCACCTCGATACGATCTCCGGCCTCTTGACGATGCCCGTACGTCGGTATCGCGCGGATCGAGGAATCGTTTAGCCTTGCCCGAATCGAAGTCAACTCCGAATGCCCTGGAAGCGGCTCCAGGTAGAGATACCGAAAGCCTCCGAGGCCGTTGAAGGACAAGGGTGGAAGGATATCCCGTACGGGACGGACCAAGCGCTCCCAAAGACTCGATTGACTGCTGTCGGGAGTTTGGGCAACCTGATCCTCCAGCGACGATGTGGAGAGTGCCACCGCTTCCGACTTTACCGTTCCGATCTGATCGTCGGTCAGCTGTAAGGCCAGTCGGTCAGGAAGCTTGGTCAGCTGTTCCGGTTCGAGCTGCCCGTGCATCGCATAGGACAATTCCTGTCCGGCGTGGAACACATGCCAGTATTCAGGCTGCCCCTCCGACCCGGCGTACGGCAGTCCATCGTTCGTTACCGACCAGGATCCCTCCGGGGCGACGAAGACCGTGTCGGGGTAGAGCTGCGACATCTCCGCCAATGCGTCGGCCATCATGAATCCGGACTGGTCCATCGCCAGCACCACAACCCGTGGACTTTGTTGCTCGACAGGGTTGGTCAACGGGTCCGTTCGGTCCGGACGCACGAGCCATTCCAGGGTCTCCGCCAACTCCTGAGCGGTAAGCATCCGACTGCCGAGCCCTGGGCGTACCATCAGAACCGCCACCCCGTCCGGCGCGACGGTCGTCTCCACCTGATCCCGGAATTCCGTGGTCAGTTCCGGCGATCCGGCAGAGAGAAACACACCTACCGTGTTCGTCTTACTGCTCGAGGTCCAGGCATACACCACCTGCCCCTCGCTGTACGAATCATTCCCTGAGGTGATCTGATGGTAGATCGTCTCGTCATAATTTACGCTAACTGAGTCTGGATTACCGTCCGCCTCGCGGCGCACCTCAGACTTGTCTTTTTCCGCCAACGTTGCGGGGATGGACGCAGCCGCTACCTGCGGCGGCAGCGGTCGAATCTGAGCCGCCCTGGCCTCCGCTCTCGCAAACGCGGCATCAGTGCGGTGCAGCCAATGCAAGCGGCCAACCGGTCCACTAGCACTTTCAGCCAACTCTAGATAGTCCCTGGCCCACCTGATGTCGGCTCGCACGAACTCGTCCAAGGGGGTCTTTCCAAGCGTGCCCTCCAGAGCAGCGATTCGCTGCGCCATCTCCACGATCCGCGCCGAAATATCCTGCGTGGCCGCCTCATGCAGATCCGATACGTCCGTCTGAGTGAACCGCCCCCGGATCTGCGATTCCGGCGGATAGCCTCCGCGGAACTCCAGCCATGTCATAGGCGCCTGATCCGTACCGGTGACTATCTGACCATCAGACACAGATATTTCGTCGGTGGGTGCGACAATCCAGGTGTTCGGATAGTCGTCCGCGAGATTCTGAAGCGCAGCAAGGTAGTCGATGCCTGCGGACCTCAGGGCAACCACCATTACGGCGGGCAACTCCGGTAGCCCCTGCATGAGCCGGCGCAGAGACTCTTCCAGCGCCACCGCGCTCGCCACATGAGATGCACCGGCAACGACGCTCTCATCTACGACCACCACCAGGGCGTCTTCCAGGGGTGACAGGTCCTCGGATCGGACAACCGGGGAGGGGCGTCCTTCTGGTCCCTCGACAAGCAGCGTCACCGCATGGCCGCCGGGCGCAAACTCAGCGATGACCTGCCCGTCAGCCCGCGCCATCAGCTCAAGTCGTAGCCCGGCCGGGTGACCACCTTCGCCCCCTGCCCATCTGGTCCAGGTTTGTGGGTTGGGTCGGTCGAACGGGTTGGTGGATTTGGGGGTTTGGTGTCCGGTGGTGGTGCCGGTGGTGCGGAGTTGTTCCATCGCGGTGGTCAGGTCGGCGTGCAGCGGTGCCGGCTTCGTCTGGGCGGTGGCCGGGAAGTACTGCCAGGTATGCGTGCCGGTGAAGTCCATTACCGGGTAGCCGTTGGCGTCGACTGCCATACCGGTGTAGGCCATCCCGTTCAGGGCGGTCCACACGTCCCCGTTCGCGGCGATGACCTCGACACCCAACTCGTCGCGTACCTGCGCCGCGAACGAGTCCGTGCCGTTCGGGCCCGGGACCGCGGCCCCGCAGATCGTCAACACCAACGGTCGCTGGTTCCAGCCCGGCTGGGCCTTGACCCAGGCCGCGAACCCGTCGGCGTCCAGGACCCGATCGTTGACCCGGATCCCACCGGTGGCCGGATCACCATGGGCCACGACCGTCATCCACTCGGTGGCACCACTGTTCGACCGGTAACGTGGCAACGCTTCGGCGTTGGCCCGCATCTGCGCACTGTCGCCTGGCCCAGGTAGATACCAGCCAGCCGGAATCGGCAGCCCGACCACGTCCACGACCGACGACCGCGCATCCGTGGCGAACGCCTGGGACGACGAACCCGACGAGATTGACGAGACCGGCTGGGAAGACACCGGCACGATGGACGTTGAGCCGACCTGGACCGCCTGGGCCTGAAGCAGACGAGGCGTGGTTGCCGTGGCCGCCTTCTTGGACGAGGTGGCCGCGTCCAGCTCAGACAACTCCACCGTGTCAGACACATCCACCAGAACCGGTGAACTGACCACATTGACGTTTACGGCCTTGCCGGTATCGGCGGACGTATCCGTGATGGTCTCTTCCGCGGTCGTGGTGGTGGTCTCATCCGTGGTCGTGGTGGTGGTCTCGTCCGTGGTCGTGCTGCTGGTGGCAAGTTCGGCCAGCTTCTCGTGGATCCGTTCCCGGAACCTGTCCGAATTCCTGACCGGCATCGCGTCGACGACCCGGTCCAACGACACCGGCCCCGAACCGGCCACCAGACGGGCCAGCAACCCGGCCCGCGCCTGCGCCACCACCGTGTCCCGCAACGCCAACCGATCCGCCTCCGACACCACCATCCCGGGACGCTGCGCCAACCACCCATCAACAACCTCATCCACATCCCGACCCGTCACCACATGCGTGAACAACAACCCCGCCCACGGCGACACCCCACCCAACTCCGCAACCTGCCGCACATCCCGCACAAACTCCGACCACCGCTGCTGCATCCCCACCACGTCCACCTGCGACACATCACCGGTCTTCAACGGGCCGAACACCTCATCAAAGAACCGACCCGCCTGAGCCGACCACTCCGCCTCCACCTTCGCCGACGGGATCACCCCCTCCGGCGCCACCACATCCGCACCCAACGAACCACCCGCCAGAACCTCGTTGAAACCACCCAACTCCTCGACACGCAACTCGTCGAACAAGTCCTGCCGTGCCTGCACCGCCCCATCCCCCGAACCCCACAACCCCTCACCCGACGCCAACTGCTGCCACGCCTCACCCCCACCAAACCCATCCACCCGCCCGACCCCACCCAACCCCGAACCCACGCCCGAATTCGAAGACGACCCACCCAACCTCGAAGACGAAGACGAGTCCGAATTCGAAGACGAGTTTGAAGACGAACCCCCAGGCCCTTCCGAGACCGAATCCGAGGAAGAATACTTCGGCGGGCTGGTCGCGGGATCGTCCTCAGACTTCTCCACGTACTGCGGCAGCCCCTCACCAGCACCGTCATCATCGAACTTCCACGACCCGTCCGAAGAGCCCTTCAACGAATCCTTCGAATCGTCCAGCGCCCCGTCCTGCCCCCGCAACGAAGCCACCAAATCCGGAATCTTCGCGAACGTGTCCCACAACAGCTCGCCAAAATCGAAATCGAAGAACCGGAAGAACAACGGCAACTTCACCCCACGACCCAACACCTTCGACGGATGCTCGATCACCCCCTCAACCGCAC
>NZ_JBHTMP010000107.1:0-14904 GCF_042679305.1 Micromonospora sonneratiae
GGTCGCCACGCCCGCGCCCGCCCTCGGGACGGCGGTGGCGGTGCCGGTGACCGGTCCGGGGGAACGGATCGGCGTCGCCGCGACCGGCGCGGTGGTCGCCGAGGTACGCGCCGCCGGCGGGACGGTGGTGGCCACCGGGGGATGTTTCGATCTGCTGCACGCCGGGCACGTTGCCACCCTGGAAGCCGCCCGCCGTCTGGGGGACTGTCTGATCGTCTGCCTCAACTCCGATGCCAGCGTCGCCAACCTCAAGGGACCGGACCGTCCACTGGTCCGGCAGGCCGACCGGGGCCGACTGCTGGCCGCGCTGGGCTGCGTCGACGCTGTCGTGATCTTCGACGAGTCCACCCCGCACTCCGTGCTGTCCTGGCTGCGACCGGACATCTGGGTGAAGGGGGGCGACTACGGCACCGGCGGCGGTGACGGGCCCGACCTGCCGGAGGCGGAGATTCTCCAGCGTTGGGGCGGGCACACCGTGGTGGTGCCCTATCTGGACGGCCGGTCGACCACCGGCATGATCGACGCGGCCCGGTCGACCGGCCGCCATCCGGTGGGGGAGAGCCGATGACGAGCACCGAACCGGGAACCGGCCCGTCCATCCTGGTCACCGGCGGGTCGAGTGGTCTGGGCGCAGCCGTGGTCGCCGCCGTCGTCAAGGCCGGCGGACGACCCTGTGTGCTGGACCGGAAGGCACCCGAGGACGGGGTGCCCTGGGCGGAGTGCGACCTGTCCGACACCCGTGCCGCCGAGGCGGCGACCCGGCAGTTGGCCGAGCACGCCGGTGGACTGGACGCGGTGGTGACCGCCGCCGGGGTGGACGTGCCCGGCCGGTTGGCCGACATACCCGCCGAGACGTGGGAACGGGTGGTCACGGTCGATCTGTTGGCCACCGTCGCGGTCATCCGGGCGGCACTGCCGTATCTGGAACGCTCGCACGGTCGGATCGTCACCGTCGCGTCGACCCTCGGCGTCAAGGCGGTCAGCGACGCGACCGCGTACTGCGCCGCGAAGTTCGGTGTGGTCGGCTTCACCCGGGCACTCGCCGCCGAACTCGCCGGCTCGGTCGGGGTCACCCTGCTGGTGCCCGGCGGCATGCGTACGGCGTTCTTCGACGAACGGGAGGAGCAGTACCGGCCAGGGGCGGACGCTTCCCTCAACGACCCGGCCAACGTCGCCTCGGCGGTACTGTTCGCCCTCGGCCAGCCGATCGGCTGCGCGGTCCGGGAACTGGTCGTCTGCGCCGACCGGGAGACGTCGTACCCGTGATCCTGGTGCTGCGGGCGCTCGGCGTCGGTGACCTGGCGACGGCGGTGCCGGCGCTACGCGGGCTGCGGGCCGCGTTCCCCGACCAGGAGGTCGCGTTGGCCGTACCGGACTGGCTGGCGCCGCTGGTGGACCTGATCGGCTGCGTCGACCGGGTCGTCCCGACCGACGGTCTCACTCCCCGCGAGTGGGGGATCCCGTCGCCGTACCTGGCGGTGAACCTGCACGGGCAGGGGCCGCAGTCGCACCAACTGTTGCTGGCCGCCGACCCGCAGCGGCTCGGCGCGTTCGCCTGCCCGGCGGCCGACCACCACGACGGGCCGCACTGGGATCCGGACGAGCACGAGGTGCTGCGGTGGTGCCGCCTGCTGGCCTGGTACGGGATCGCAGCCGACCCGACCGACCTGGGTCTGCGCCGGCCTAGCCCACACCGGGTGCCGGTCGGGGTGACCATCGTGCACCCGGGCGCGAAGGCGGTGGGCAAGCGGTGGGCGCCCGGACGGTTCGCGGCGCTGGCCCGGGAGCTGACCGGCCAGGGGCATCGGGTGGTGGTCACCGGATCAGCGGCCGAGCGGGGCCTGGCGGAGCGGGTGGTGAGCGGGGCCGGGCTCCCGGGCACCAGTGTGCTGGCGGGCCGGATCGACCTGGCGGAACTGGCCGCACTGGTGGCACATGGCCGGCTGGTGGTCAGCGCCGACACCGGCATCGCACACCTGGCCACCGCGTACGGGACACCGTCGGTGGTGCTCTTCGGCCCGGTGTCGCCGTACCGGTGGGGGCCGCCACCGGACCGGCCGTGGCACCGAACCCTGTGGACCCAGGAACTGACCGTGCCTGCCGGGTCTTCAGCACCTGCCCGGGCGGCCGGGGCAGGCGGACCGGAGCCCTGGCGACGTGACACGCCGGCGTTGGCGTCGATCAGCCTCGAGTCGGTGCTGGACGCCGTCGGGGAGGCCGACCGGGCAGGGCGGGAACGTAGTGCGGTTACGGCGAAGTGATCCCGGTGGCCCCGGGTACGGGCGACGCCGACGCGGTCGTGGGAGCACCTTCCTCGACCTCGACGGCCAACCGATCCGCGACCGGGCGGAGATCGACCGGCTGACCGCCCTGGTCATCCCACCCGCGTGGCGGGAGGTCTGGATATGCCCCCATCCGGGCGGCCACATCCAGGCGACGGGCATCGACGCCGCCGGCCGCAAGCAGTACCTCTATCACCCGCTGTGGCGTCGTAAACAGGACGAGGCCAAGTTCGACCACGTGCTGGAGGTGGCCACCCGGCTGCCGGTGCTGCGGGAGCGGGTCCATGTCGACCTCGCCGCCCGGGGCCTGTGTCGCGGGCGGATCCTGGCCACGGTGGCGAAGCTGCTGGACATGGGCACGTTCCGGGTGGGCAGTGACCAGTACGCGGCCGGCGACGACGCCACCTTTGGCGTGGCCACGTTGCGCCCGGAACACGTCCGGTCGAGCCGGGGGCGGGTGGTCTTCGAGTACCCGGCCAAGGGCGGCATCGAGCAGAACTGCCGGGTCGACGACCCCGACCTGTGCCTGGTGCTGCGTGACCTGCGGTTGCGACGGCGTGGCGCGGACCGGCTGTTCGGTTACTGGGACGGCCGGTCCTGGCGTGACGTACGTAGCGACGAGGTCAACGACTACCTGCGGGAGGCCAGCGGCGGCGAGATGACGGCGAAGGACTTCCGTACCTGGCATGCCACCGTGCTGGCCGGCGCGCAACTCGCCGATGCCGGCCCACAGAGTTCGGCCACCCGTCGCAAACGGGTCGTGGCGGGGGTGATGCGGGAGGTCGCCGAGTTGCTGGGCAACACCCCCACCGTGGCCCGTACCTCCTATGTCGACCCTCGCGTGGTGGATCTCTACCACGATGGAGTGGTGGCCCGGACCAGCTCGGACGCGCCCCGTGAGGAGGCCGAACTGGCCGTTCTCGACCTGCTCACACCCCGGCGGTGAGCGTCAGGGGAACTGCACCGGGTACGGGCCGGGGGCGTACGGCATGGAACTGGGCTGCACCGGAGCGCTGTCCCGGCGCTCGACCTGGGCGAATCCGGCTGACTGCCGGATCTCGCGCGGCCACCCGCCGGCCTCGTGGAACAGCCGCATGGCCGTGGTCACGACGGTCTCCAGCGATTCGTGTGCCTCGATCTCCACGGTGACGCCGGGGGTGTCCAGGCGGACCTTCGTCGCCGTCGGTGGGGTGGTGATGGACAGCGTCGTGGGGGCATCCGGCTCAGCGACGCCGGACTCGGGCTCGGGCTCGGGCTCGGGCTCGGAATCCGACTCCGTCTTGGCCTTGGACCGGGACTTGGCCTTGGACTTCGACTTGGCCGGTTCGGTCTCCGACGCCGACGTTTCGGAATCCGGCCCGGCCGCTTCGACGATCTCAGCCGCTTCGTGGGCGGGTACGGAGGACTCGGACGCGGTTGTTTCCGGCTCAGGGGTTTCGCTCGTCACGGCGACCATTGTCCGGCTGCGTGGTCGCGTTGTGCCACCCGCAGCCGTCGTCGATCCGTTGTGGACGGGCGACGGCTGCGGGCCCGCTGCTCCGTGCGGTCGGCCCGTCCGGTGCCGACGGGTCAGCCGTTGAGTACCCCGGCCAGCTTGTCACGGAACTGGCGCTCCGAGGCGGTCACGATGTCACCGCCGATGCCGAGGATGCCTCCGGTGCTGGCAGCGGTCACCACCTGCTCGGCGATCTCGACCAGCCAGTGCTTGTACGCCCCGGACGCGCCCTCGTCGACCTTCCTGGCCAGTAGGTCCGAGGCGATCCTGGCCCGCTCCAGCACGTCCGCGATCATCGCCTCGGGGTCCGTCGGCTCGATCACCGGGAGTTCCTCGCCGGCGTCCGGGTCGCCGACCCGGGACACCAGTTCAGCGGCGACGGCCGCGACGAGGGGGCTGGCCGATTCGCGGCCGGCGGCCATCGCCTCCAGGCCGACCGCGGTCTCCGCCCTGGTCCGCCGGATACCGTCCGACTCCGCCGCGCTCGCGGCGGTGAGCACCGACTGCGGGAGGCCGACGAGCAGCCCCCACTCCTCGTCGGAGAAACCGAACTCGGTGAACACCGGCTGTTCGACCACGGTAATGCCCTCCAGCTTCATGGCGACGCGATCCGCGTGCCTGAACTTCTCGTGACGGTAACCCTAGTGGGGCTGGACCCGGCAGGCTCACACGCTCGATGTGTCGCAGCGTCAACGGTCCCACCCGGCGTCCGTATCCGTACTGCCGCTCCGCGCTGTGCGGATGCCGACGCCGTAATCGCAGTACCCACCGGCTGGAGCCCCGAATCTCCTGGCGCAGCGCGGCGCGGAGACCGGGCGGCGCGGAGACCGGCGGCCGGGTGGCCGGGCGCTCGACATGGGACGGTGCCGGGGCAGCCCGAATGGCTAGCCGGTGGTCCGGCTGCGCAGCGCGCGGTTCCGCAGGTACGCGCAGAGCCCGGCGACCACTGCGGTACCGGCGGACGAGCCGATCGCGACCAGCGCCGTCCCGATGATCCAGAGGCCGTCGGCATCCGGGTCGGTCGCCGCGTCGACGGCGAAGAGGGCGGTGAAGACGACCGGCAGCACCGCGGTGGCCACCCAGGGACGGCCCCGCCAGCCCGCGACGCCGGCGATCAGTGCGAGCACGAGTACGCAGGCGATGACCTGCCAGGGCTCGTACGGCCCGGACATCGACCCGGTCACCGGGTCCTCCACCTTCTGCTGGTCCCAGCCGAGCAGTCCGATGTAGGCGGCTGCTGTGCCCAGCGCGACGAGGATGATCCATAGGAGGGCCGAGTCGGGCCTGTTCCGCGCACTGCCGGTGTCAGTCACGGCTGCAATTCTTCCCAACCGGTCCCGGGCAGCCATGAGTACGCCCACTCACTCCGGCCGGCACGTACCGGTACCGCCGGTCAGCGCACGCGGGGCAGCACGTCTCGGGCGTAGAGGTCGAACAGGCCCTGGTGGTTCGGGCCGATGTTGGCGACGTAGACCTCGTCGAAGCCCGCTCGGGCGTACTTTTCGATCATCGCCAGGTGTGCCGTCGGGTCGTTGCCGCAGACGAAGACCTCCTTCATCGTCTCCGGTCCGACGAGCTGCGAGGCCTGCTCGAAGTGCCGTGGCGAGGGCAGCACCTGGGACAGTTCACCCGGGATGCCCTCGTTGGGCCAGCGCTCGTACGCGATCCGCGCGCCCTCGTCCGCGCTGTCGGCGAAGGCCGCCTTGAACCCGGCCTGACACGGCTTGCTTCCGCCGCCACTGCCCCGGAACCGCTGTACGAGGTCAGGGTCCGGAATCGTGCAGAGGTAACCGTCGCCGATGCGCCCGGCCAGGGCCGCCGACTTGCGGCCGAACCCGGAGACGTAGATCGGTGGCGGGGTCTCCAGGGTGTAGATGCGAGCCTGTTCCACGGTGTAGTGCCGGCCACGGTGGTTGACGAACCGCCCGGTCCACAGTTTGCGCATGACCTCGACGGCCTCTTCGAGCATTTCGAGGCGTACCTCCGCGGGTGGCCAGGCGTCGCCGAGGATGTGCTCGTTGAGTGCCTCACCGCTGCCGACGCCGAGGATGAACCGTCCCTCGTGAAGCACGGCGCTGGTCGCCGCCGCCTGGGCGACGATCGCCGGATGTAGCCGTATCGTCGGGCAGGTGACCGCGGTGGTGACCGGTAGCCGGCACACCTGACTGAGGGCACCGAGCATCGACCAGACGAACGAACTCTGCCCCTGGGCGTCGTTCCAGGGGTGGTAGTGGTCGGAGATCCACAGCGCCTCGAAACCGGCCCGCTCGGCACCACGCGCCTGGTCCAGTAGCTCGGCGGGGCTGAATTCCTCGCTGGACAGGAAGTAGCCGATCCGCATCTGATCCTCCTCGCCGCCGAGGTGCGCGGGTAGCGCGATACCGACTGTCATACCCGGTCGCCGACGGCACATGCCTGATCGAGTCGACGACCAGCTCTGACCGAGGGCGGGATCAGCTCTGATCAGGTGGGGATCAGCCCTGATCAGGGTGGGGATCAGCGGCCACCCCGGCCGAACATCGAGCGGATCGCCGCGATCAGGAACAGTGTGCCGAGTACCGCTCCGAGTAGTCGTACGCCCGGGATCTCGTGCCAGTCGACCTCTTCGGCGGCCAGGAGGATCTGTCGCATCCTGGCACTGTCCCATGCCCCGTCGCCCCGGCGCGACGGTCAGTTTCGGTGCCGCCGACCGGCCGTACCGGGCCGGAAGTATGACGGTTGATCTCGATGGGAGCGCGCCGACGGTAATAGAAAGGTTTCTTGACTATTTCCGCTCCCGGTGTGACCATGGCAGCAGTTCGCCGCGAACGTGGCGATGAGATCCACTGTGGATGACGGGGGTACGGGCGCGGATGAGCACATCGTTGGTTGCCCTGACGAACCTTGCCGGGGCGGTCCTGCAACCCGGCTTCGAGGGAACCACGCCGCCGGCGTGGGTACGTCGATGGCTCGGTGAGGGGCTCGGCGGTGTCGCGCTCTTCGCCCGTAACGTGGTGAGCCCGGAACAGGTCACCGCACTCACCGAGGCCCTGCGGGCGGAACGGCCGGACGTCCTCGTCGCCATCGACGAGGAGGCCGGCGACGTCACCCGCTTCGAGTCCCGCCTCGGCAGCTCCCGGCCGGGCAACCTGGCCCTCGGTGCGCTCGACGACCTGGCGACCACCGAGGGGGTCGCCCGGGACCTCGGTGCCGAGCTGGCTGCCGCCGGGATCAACCTGAACTACGCCCCGGATGCGGACGTCAACTCCAACCCCGATAATCCGGTCATCGGGGTGCGTTCCTTCGGCGCGGACCCGGACCTGGTCGCCCGGCACACCGCCGCCTGGATTCGTGGCCTACAGTCCGCCGGCGTCGCAGCCTGCGCCAAACACTTCCCCGGGCACGGCGACACCAGCGTCGACTCGCATGCCGACGTTCCGCACATCGTGGCCAGCTGGGACCAGCTCGTGAAATGTGAGCTGGCACCGTTCCGGGCCGCGATCGACGCCGGGGCGCAGGCGATCATGACCGGACACCTGCTTGTCCCGGCTCTCGATCCACGTCGCCCGGCGACCCTGAGCCGGCGCATCCTGACCGGCCTGCTCCGCGACGAGCTGGGCTTCCAGGGCGCGGTGATCACCGACGGCATCGAGATGCGGGCGATCACCCACCGGTACGGGTTCGAGGCGGCCACCGTGCAGGCGTTGGCTGCGGGAGCCGACGCCATCTGTGTCGGTGGCGACCACTACGACGAGGGCTCGGCCCTGCGGCTGCGGGACGCGATCGTGGCGGCGGTCGTCGACGGCACCCTGCCCGAGGAGCGGCTGGCCGAGGCGGCCAAGCGGGTCGAACAACTGGCCGCCTGGACCATGCAGGCCCGCGGAACCCGGCCGGAGCGGGGGGAGACCACACCGGGCAGGTCGACCATCGGCGCGGTGGCTGCCCGGCGGGCGGTACGCGTGACCGCCACGTCGTCCGGCGGCGGGGTCCTGCCGTTGACCGGCCCGGCCCACGTGGTGGAGTTCGCGCCGCCGGGCAACATCGCGATCGGTGCGGAAACCCCGTGGGGAGTCGGCGCGCCACTGGCCGAGCTGCTCCCCGGCACCACGACGGTCCGGCTGACCAGTGCCGACCTGCCCATCGACGCCGGGCTGCCGGCTGAGCTGGTCGACCAGGCGCAGGGGCGGCCACTGGTCCTGGTGGTCCGTGACCTCCACCGGCACAACTGGATGACCGTAGCGGTCTCGCGGGCGCTGGCGGTCCGCCCGGATGCGATCGTGGTCGAACTCGGCGTACCGGCACTCACCGTGGGCAGCGTGCACGTCGCGACCTTCGGCGCGACCCGGGCCAGCGGATGGGCGGCCGTCGACGTCCTCACCGGACGGTCCTGAGCCGTTCGAATCACGGACCGGCCACGCTCGGGCCTGCGGATCATGTGGATCATGTGGATCATTCGGATCCTGCGGGCCTGCGGATCCTGGGGGTAGGGGATGCTGGCCGCCGACTGCCGATCAGTCGGTGGCCAGCAGGTCGCCGTACTCCGGATGCCGGTCGATGAAGGCCGCAACGAAGGGGCAGCGCGCGACGACCCGGTCGCCGCGTGCGCGTACCTGGTCGAGGGCCTCCCGGACCAACCGGGTACCGACCCCCTGGCCGCTGACCTCCGGTTCGATCTCGGTGTGGGTGAAGACGACGATCCCGGCGCGCGGCTGGTAGGCGGTGAAGCCGGCGAGTGCGTCGTCGATCAGGATCTCGAAGCGCCGCCGGGCGGGATTGTCCTCGACCAGGAGATTCACCGACCCATTGTCCCCTGGCGGGAGGGCGTGTGCCCGCTGGTCCCGGCACAGAGCCGTCCCCGTCGACCGCTGGTCGCCGACATCGATGCCGGTCTGCGGTCCCGGGTGGCATTCAGGCTTCCCTCGTACCCTGGGGGGCGTGATGATTCGACGTGCGTTCCCCCTGACGCCTTCCCTCCGTCGTACCGCTGGTCTCGTCGCCGGCCTGGCCCTCGGCGTCGCCGTGCTGGCTGGTTGCAGCTCGGACGGGGCATCGACCGACTGCGGCATCGACGCCTGCACCGTCACCTTCAGCCAGGGTGTCGAGGCCAGCGCCAGTGTGCTCGGTGTCGAGGCCAAGCTCGTCGGTGTGCAGGACGACAAGGCGACCATCGAGATAGCCGGTGAGCGGCTGACGCTGACCGTTGGTCAGCAGGGCACCGAGGTGGGTGGGCTGATGGTGACCCTGGAGAGCGTCACCAACGACCAGGCGGTGGTACGGATCTCCCGGAACTGAGCGGTACGGCCGACGCTGGCCCGTCATCACCCACCACCCGGTGACGGGCCGGCGTCGCCAGGAGGTCGACGCCACCGGACGGGGTTTGGGAACCGGCTCGACCGGTGATTGAGAACGCCATGCTGCTGACCCCGTACCACCCGGGCTGTTCGTCCTTCGCCTCCCCTCCCGACGTGAGAGAAGTGGCATTCACCGTTCGGCTTCGGGGAGTCGAAGCAATACAGGGTCTGGCAGCCCCATACCGGGCAAGATTGCGCCTGTCTAGCTTTCGTCGGTGATCAGCCGGTTCTTGCTGACCGCCCGCCGGAACCTGGAGGGAGAACCCGGTGCAGAACTACCTCTGGACGATCGTGGCCGTACTGGTCTCGGCGGCGGTCGCCCTCGTCGTGGTGGAGGTGGTCCACCGGCTCACCCGCTCGCTCGGCCGACGTTCACTCCTGCTGAGCGAACTCTCCGACCATGCACACCGACCGTTCCGGGTGGCGGTCACCGTGCTGGCGGTGCAGATCGCGTTCCGGGCCGCCACCCGGCCCGCTGCCGGGGCGACGTGGCGGGAGGCCCTGCTGCACATCCTCGTACTGGTGGTGATCGTCACCACCGCGTGGCTGGTGGCCTCCCTGCTGCTGGTCACCGAGGACACCGCCCTCGCGAGGTTCCGTACCGACGTGCCGGACAACCGGCAGGCCCGGCGGATCAAGACCCAGATCCGCATCCTGCGCCGGGTGACGGTGGCGGCCATCGTGGTGCTGACCATCGGCGTGGCGCTGATGACCTTTCCCAGCGTGCGCGGGGTCGGGGCCAGCGTGTTGGCCTCCGCCGGCGTGATCGGTGCCGTCGCGGCGCTGGCCGCGCAGAGCCTGCTGGCCAATGTCTTCGCCGGGGTGCAGTTGGCCTTCAGCGACGCGGTACGTCTCGACGACGTGGTGGTCGTCGAGGGGGAGTGGGGCCGCATCGAGGAGATGACGCTCAGTTATGTGGTGGTGCAGATCTGGGACGATCGACGACTGATCCTGCCCACGTCGTACTTCACCACGAAGCCGTTCCAGAACTGGACCCGTACCCAGTCGGATGTCCTGGGAACCGCCGAATTCGAGGTGGACTGGTCGGTGCCGGTGCAGGCTATGCGCGAGGAACTGCGGCATGCGGTCGAAACGACCGAGTTGTGGGACGGTCGGGTCTGCGTACTCCAGGTCACCGATGCGGTGGGCGGGGTGATCCGACTGCGGGCGCTGGTCAGCGCCCGTGACGCACCGAGCCTCTGGGACCTGCGCTGCTTCGTCCGCGAGCACATGGTCGGCTGGGTCCGTGACCAGCGGCCGACCGCCCTGCCCCGGATGCGGGCCGAGATCGGCGACGCCGCCGGGGACCTGGCCTGGCAGTGGGTCCAGCCCCGGCGTCCGGAACCGTCCCCGGCGGAGGAGGCACCGGACGACGCGCGGGTGTTCAGCGGCTCCGACGACGGCGACGCCCGGGGAACCACCTTCGTCGGACCGGAGGAGCCGGCGGAGGCACCACGTTGACCGCCCGTCGGGCACCATGTTGACCGCCCGGGGGAGGCACCACGTTGACCGCCCGGCGGTCGGCTGGCGCCGTCCGGACGGAGTGGTCAGGTCACAGGATTGGCCAGCGTAAAACAGGGGCATACAGCACGGGTACGGGAAAACCGGACCGGGTACGTGAGAACGGGTCCACGGTACGGGAAGGGAGGCCATGATGGCGGACGTCGTCAACCGTGCTCCAGCCCGGCCGGTCGCTGAACAGTCCACGGGGGAACTGGTACAGCGCGCTGCCGAGCAGATCTCCAGGCTGGTACGTGACGAGATGGCCCTGGCCCGCGCCGAACTCGTCGAGAAGGGGCGGCATGCCGGGCTGGGCGTCGGCCTGTTCGGCGGTGGCGGGATTCTCGCGTTCTTCGGGGCAGGCACCCTCGTCGCCGCGTTCGTACTGTTGCTGGCGCTGGTGCTGCCGGCCTGGGCGGCTGCGCTCGTCGTCGCCGTGGCGCTCTTCGTGCTGGCGGCGATCTTCGCCCTGATCGGCCGGAGACAACTCCAACGCGCAGCGCCCCTGGTCCCGCAGGCGGCTGCCGACAGTGTGCGGGCCGATATCGCCGCGGTCAGTTCAGCGTTGCGGGACCAGAACCGGGCCCGGTCGACATGATCAGCAATGACGGCGCGGGTGACCGGGCGGCGTTGCAGGCGTCGATCAACCGGACCAGGGCCGAACTGGGCGAGACGGTCGAGGCGCTGACCGCCCGGGCGGACGTGCGGGGCCGGTTGCGTAGTTCGATGCTCCAGACCAGGGCACAGCTGCGGCAGCGGGCCGGTCGTGCGGCCGGGGCGGTACGCGGCCCCCTACAGGACGCCGGTTCGTCCGCCCGGCGCAACCCTGTCCCCTGGGGTGTCGTCGGGGCGTCCGTCGCGGGCGTTCTGACTATGGTGATCGTGATATTGGTGAAGCGCGGGAGGCGCAGGTGAACAAGGCCATCAACAGGGCGGCCTACAAGCCGGTGGGCATGTTGCTGGGCATCGGGGCCGGTGTGCTTGCCGGGGCGCTCTTCCGGCAGGTCTGGAAGTTGACAGCCGGTGACGGTGACGCCCCGAACGCCACCGACGAGGACCGACGCTGGGGCGAGATCCTCGCCGCAGCCGCGTTGCAGGGTGCGATCTTCGCGGTCGTCCGGGCGGCCGTCGACCGGGGTGGCGCGGTCGGTGTGCGTCGCCTTACCGGTCACTGGCCGAGCTGACCGCGTCACGCAGAGATCAAGTGGCCTCCCGGTCGGGGACACGACGGGGAGGCCGCTGGCACATGACCATCGCCGATGAGCCGCTGATCTCGCGGGCACCGGTCACGGCTCGGCCCTACGGCGTCGTCCGGGGCCCGCTGGATGCCCTTCGCGAGTGCGGGAAGCGAAAAAGTCGTGGGCCCTCAGGTCACATGTCGGAGAATTTCGTCGGGTAGGCTGTGCGAAGTTTTTGCGTACGTGGTTTGCTGTTCCACGCTGTTGAGAGACGGCGTGGGTTGAGAGAAGTCCTCCTTCGTGGGGGCCGACTCAGGCGCCGCTGCTCGAAAACGGCCAATCGGCCGCACGGCGTGCTCGGCCGCCAGTTTTAGAAGGAGATACACATGGCGCAGGGAACCGTGAAGTGGTTCAACGCAGACAAGGGCTTCGGCTTCATCACCGTCGATGGCGGAGGTGCTGACGTCTTCGTCCACTTCTCGGCCATCCAGACCAGCGGCTACCGCACGCTGGAGGAGAACCAGCGGGTGGAGTTCGAGATCGCTCAGGGCCAGAAGGGTCCGCAGGCTGAGCAGGTCCGCCCCCTCTGATCCAGTGACGGCCGGCGGTTGTCGGCCAGCTGAGGATCCACATACGGATCAACATTCAAGCCCCGTACTCGGTCGAGTGCGGGGCTTGATGCCGTCCGGAGGCTGATTCCGCCGTCGAGCGCCGGTGCCGGGAGTCCCGGGTGGTAGCCGTCCCGGGTGGGCGTGGGGGAGCGGTCAGGACGGCGTACGGCGACGCCGGGCGCGTAGCCCGAAGGTCAGGGTGCCCAGTCCGACCAGGGCGACGATCGGGCCGATCAGTGCCCAGGCTGTCACGTCGGTCATCATGCTGCCCTCGACGTGCCCCAGTCCCTGCAACGTCCACACCGCTCCGATGACCACGGCCAGCAGGCCGAGCGTGAGCGGTAGCCAACCCTTCATCGGTTCCCTTTCGGCGTACGGCCGGGTGTGCTGTTCTTGGCCGGATGTCACCGAGCCTAGCTTGCGGTGGACGCGCGGCCTGCATTACGTTCCTTTTAACAAGACGTACGTACGGTTTGGGAGGGGTCATGTGGGATCCGGCAACCTATCTCCGGTACGGCGACGAGCGCTCCCGGCCGTTCCATGACCTGATCGCCCGGGTGGCCGCCGACCGGCCGGCCACCGTAGTGGACCTCGGCTGCGGTCCGGGCAACCTGACCGTGACCCTGGCCGACCGCTGGCCCGACGCCCGGATCGTCGGCGTCGACTCGTCACCGGAGATGATCGACCGGGCGGCCAGCCTCGGCTCCGCCGTCGAGTTCACCATCGGCGACCTGCGCGACTTCACCCCCGGTCCGGAGATCGACGTGCTGGTCACCAACGCCGCCCTGCAATGGGTGCCCGACCACGGGACGCTGCTGACCCGCTGGGCCGGCGAACTGACCCCCGGCTCCTGGATCGCGGTCCAGATGCCGAACAACTTCGACGCCGCCTCGCACCGAACCCTACGACAGCTCGCCGCCGAAGCCCGATGGCGGGAACTGGTCGCCCCGGTGCTGCGCGCCGACCCGGTCCGGGCGGTCGGGGACTACGTGGACCTGATGGCCGGTGCCGGGTGTGCGGTGGACGCCTGGGAAACTACCTACGTGCATCTGCTGCCGGCCCCGGAAGCGGCCAGCCCGGTCCCGCCCTCCGGTCGTGTCGAGCAACCCGGTCGCGCCGAGCATCCCGTCCTCACCTGGCTGGACGGGACCGCCCTGCGCCCGGTACGCGCCGCGCTCGGTGGCCCCGGACCGCTGTGGGACCGGTTCCGCGCCGAGTTGGGCGTTCGGCTCGCCGAGGCGTACCCGGTCCACGGTGGCAGGGTCCAGTTTCCGTACCGCCGGGTCTTCTTCGTGGCCCGGACCGGTGCCTGACCAGAGGGAGAATCCGTGACCGACCTGTCGGCCTTCATCGCCGGACTGCCAAAGGCGGAGCTGCACGTACACCACGTCGGCTCCGCCTCACCGCGCATCGTGGCGGAGTTGGCGGCCCGGCACGAGGGACGTACCCCGGTGCCGGCCGACCCGGAGGCGCTCGCCGACTACTTCGCGTTCCGCGACTTCGCCCACTTCATCGAGGTGTACCTGAGCGTCGTCGACCTGATCCGGGACCAGACCGACGTCTGGATCCTCACCCACGAGGTGGCCCGGGAGCTGGCCCGGCAGCAGGTCCGTTACGCGGAGCTGACCATCACCCCCTACTCGCACGTACGGCGGGGTATTCCGGCCCCGGCCTTCTGCGAGGCGATCGAGGATGCCCGGGTCCGCGCCGAGGCCGACTTCGGCATCACGCTGCGCTGGTGCTTCGACATCCCCGGGGAGGCCGGTCTCCTCTCGGCGGAGGAGACCCTACGCATCGCGTTGGAGCAGCGTCCGGACGCTCTGGTCAGTTTCGGACTGGGTGGCCCCGAGATCGGGGTGCCCCGGCCGCAGTTCAAGCCGTACTTCGACCAGGCGCGGGCGGCTGGCCTGCGATCGGTTCCGCACGCCGGGGAGACCACCGGTCCGGAGACCATCTGGGATGCGTTGCGGGAGTTGGGCGCGGAACGGATCGGGCACGGCACCTCCGCGGTGCGGGACCCACGGTTGATGGAGTACCTGGCGGAGCACCGGATTCCCCTGGAGGTGTGTCCGACCTCCAACGTGCGTACCCGGGCCGTGCCTTCGATCGAGCAGCACCCGCTACGGACCATGGTGGACGCCGGGCTTCTGGTGACCATCAACTCCGACGACCCGCCGATGTTCGGCACCACGCTCAACGACGAGTACGCCGTCGCCGCCCGGCTGCTCGGTTACGGGCCGGCGGAACTGGCCGGGCTGGCCCGTGACGCGGTGACCGCGTCGTTCCTGTCCGGACCGGAGCAGGCCCGGCTGACCAGTGAGATCAACGAGTATCTGGCCAACGCCGTGAAGTGAACGCGGCGGACGCGGCGGGCGGACGTCCCCGTCGAGGATCGCACGGGGAAGTGACGGGGCGGGGCGCGCGACGGCTCGGGGCCCGCGACGGTGCCGGCCGGCGGAGCGCGCCTGGCGGGTGCGGAAGGGCCCGGGGGCGGGGGGGGGGGGGGGG
>NZ_JBHTMP010000108.1:0-14190 GCF_042679305.1 Micromonospora sonneratiae
ACCGTCCATGTCGGGGAGTTGACCGTACGACTTCCCCGGTCGGCGAGCCCCGGGGAGCGGGAACTGGACTGCCAACCCGGACGCGGTGCCCCCGTCGGTACGCCGGTTCACGCAGCGGGCCCGGCAGCGACGGCTACGGGCGGCGCTGCCGTGGGCGCTGATCGGTGCCGTTCTGGCCCTGGCCGCCCTGCTGACCTGGATCGTCGTCGGCACCGGCGTGTTCGGGGTCCGGGAGGTACGGGTGGTCGGCGCCGAACTGGTGACCCCGGACCAGGTCCGACAGGCCGCCGACGTGCCCGCGGGCACTCCGCTGGCCCGGGTCGACCTGGCGGCGGTCCGGAGTCGGGTCGCCGAACTGGCCCCGGTGGGCCGGGTGACGGTTTCCCGGCAGTGGCCGGACACCGTGCTGGTCGAGGTGGTCGAGCGGACGCCGGCCGCGGTGGTGCCGCAGGGCGAGCGGTTCGCCGTCGTCGACTCGGTCGGCGTGGTGTTCCAGACGCTGCCCAGCCGACCGGAGCAGTTGCCCCTGATCCGGGTCGCGACGCCGGGGCCGGAGGACGGCGCGACCCGGTCCGCGTTGCAGGTACTCGCCGCGTTGACCCCGGAACTGCGTGAGCGGCTGGTCGAGGTGCTGGTGGAGGGGCCGGCACGGATCAAGGTGCTGCTGCACGGTGGCCGTACGGTGATCTGGGGTGATCCGACCGACGGCGGTACCAAGGCGCGGGTGGCGACCGCACTGCTGGCCCGCAAGGGCGACGTCATCGACGTGAGTGCCCCGGACGTGGTGACGATCCGCTGACCGGACATGCTGGACGGTCAGCGCGGCATCATGGACGGTCAGTACCGGCACCATGGACGGTCAGCGGTCGGGCGGTGACCGGTCGGCCCATCGGGGTCGGGAATGTGATCGAGGGGCAGCGACACGCCGGTGAGTTACTTGGTTCCCGCCGTACGTGCGCTTACGTTGCCCCGAGAGATTTCAGTGGTTGACATAACTGTAAGCCTCTAGTAGAGGGTGAGGGTTACCCTTCGCTCTCCTCGTACCGAGGGGACGCCGATCGCGGTCTGGCCGGGCCGCATCACGGTCGGTGCCCGCCAATCTCGAAGGGAAAGGACCCCGATGACACCTCCGCACAACTACCTGGCGGTCATCAAGGTCGTCGGCATCGGTGGCGGCGGCGTCAACGCCGTCAACCGGATGATCGAGGTTGGGCTCAAGGGCGTCGAGTTCATCGCGATCAACACCGACGCGCAGGCGCTGCTGATGAGCGATGCCGACGTCAAGCTCGACGTGGGACGGGAGCTGACCCGGGGCCTCGGCGCGGGCGCGAACCCGGATGTCGGCAAGAACGCCGCCGAAGATCACCGTGACGAGATCGAAGAGGTGCTCAAGGGTGCCGACATGGTCTTCGTCACCTGTGGTGAGGGCGGCGGTACGGGCACCGGTGGCGCGCCCGTGGTGGCGAACATCGCCCGTAAGCTCGGCGCGCTGACCATCGGCGTGGTCACCCGCCCCTTCTCCTTCGAGGGCAAGCGGCGGCAGGTCCAGGCCGAGGCGGGCATCGACGAGCTGCGCAACCAGTGCGACACCCTGATCGTCATTCCGAACGACCGGCTGCTGGCCCTCGGCGACCGCGGCATCAGCATGATGGACGCCTTCCGGCAGGCCGACCAGGTGCTGCTCTCCGGTGTGCAGGGCATCACCGACCTGATCACCACCCCGGGTCTGATCAACCTGGACTTCGCCGACGTCAAGAGCGTGATGAGCGGGGCCGGCAGCGCGCTGATGGGCATCGGCAGTGCCCGGGGGGAGAACCGGTCGGTCGAGGCGGCGGAGGCCGCCATCTCCAGCCCGCTGCTGGAACAGAGCATGGACGGTGCGCGTGGGGTGCTGCTGTCCATCGCGGGTGGCTCCGACCTCGGGCTCTTCGAGATCAACGATGCGGCCCAGTTGGTCACCGACGCCGCCCACCCGGACGCGAACATCATCTTCGGCGCGGTGATCGACGACGCACTCGGTGACGAGGTACGGGTGACCGTGATCGCCGCCGGCTTCGACGGTGGTGCGCCGGCCTACAAGGCCGTGGATTCACGCAAGACGAGCCAGGGATCGGTGTCCGCGACGCACGGCGGCCCGGTCGGTGGTTCCCCGGTGGCGCCGCCCGCGCCGGTCCAGCAGCCCCGCCGGGTGCTCTTCGACGACGTGGACGTTCCCGACTTCCTCAAGAATGGTTCCTGAGTCAACTTCATGACCGATCAAGACGCCGCGACCGGAGACGAACGTCGCGCGCAACTGGCTGGCAGCCTGGCCCGGGTCCGTGCCCGCATCGCAGCGGCGTGTGCCGCCGCCGGCCGGGACCGTTCCGAGGTCACCATGATCGGGGTCACCAAGACCTACCCGGCCAGCGACGTGTCGTTGCTGGCCGGGTTGGGGGTGACCGACGTCGGGGAGAACCGCGACCAGGAGGCAGCCGGCAAGGCCGCCGAGGTGGCGGCGGCCGGAGTGGACGTACGGTGGCACTTCGTCGGTCAACTCCAGCGCAACAAGTGCCGTTCCGTGGTCGGGTACGCCGACGTGGTCCACTCGGTGGACAGTGTCCGACTGGCGACAGCCCTGGCCGAAGCGGCCCGGCGGCACCGGGACCGTCCACTGGACGTGCTGGTCCAGGTGAGCATCGATGGTGACCCGGCCCGGGGTGGGGCGGTCGCCGGGAGCGTCGACATCGACCGGGGACTGGACCTGGTAGCCGCTGAGGTGGCGCGCCACCAGCCATTACGGCTGGCCGGGCTGATGGCGGTCGCGCCGCTGGGGTGGGAGCCGGAGCGTGCGTTCGGACGGCTGGCCGACATCGTGGCCGGGTTCCGTGTGGACCATCCGACGGCCACCGCGCTTTCCGCCGGGATGAGTGGCGACCTGGAGGCTGCCATCGCGCACGGCGCGACACATGTGCGTATTGGCAGCGCCTTGCTCGGAAAGCGCCCCACGCTGCGGTAGCCTGACCCGCGAAAGACCAAACTACATCAGTGTTGTTTGCGGCATTTCCCCGGTGGCGGGGGTCATTGGCGCGGTGTTTCAAAAGCCGCGCCCGGGGAGATGTCTCAAGCCGGTGGGCACTGCAATGCTCACCCGCGCGACAGCGACAGGGCACGGGGGCGCGTGCCGCACGGCGGGGACGGAGGGGGCGCGGATGGGTGCACTGCGCAAGGCGGGGGTCTGGCTCGGCCTCGTCGAGGAGGACGACGAGCGGGCCTACGACGAGGGTGGCTACGACAAGGGTAGCTACCGCGAGTCGCGCTACCGGCAGAGCCGGTACGCCGAGGAGTTCGCCGACGAGGACGACGACCATGACGAGCCGCCGGCGGTCCCGAGGGCCCGGCCGGGGGAGCGCAGCCGGTTGTCCGAGCGGTCGAGCAGCCGGGCGAGTGAGCTGGACCGGACCGAGGTCGACCGCGCGGAGCGGGCCGATCGGGTCGAGCGGTCCAGCGTACGCTCGATCACCCGGCCGAGCACCCCGGAGCCTTCGTCGGCCCTGACCTACCACACCCGGGACAACCTGGCGCTTGCGCCGCAACCGCCGGTGCGGGAGCGGGAGCGCCAGGTGGTCGTGGAGGAGGAGCAGCGCTACCAGATCACCACGCTGCACCCCACCACGTACCGGGAGGCCCGCACCATCGGCGAGCACTTCCGCGACGGCGTACCAGTGATCATCAACCTCACCGAAATGGATGAGGCCGATGCCCGCCGGCTGGTCGATTTCGCCGCCGGGTTGGCGTTCGGGCTGCGCGGTACGATCGAGCGCGTGACCAACCGGGTGTTTCTGCTCTCGCCGGCCAACGTCCAGGTCACCGCGGAGGACAAGGCCAAGATTGCCGAGGGTGGCTTCTTCAGCCTGAGTTAGTCGACCGAGGGATCTTGCCTGCCGTGTTTTCGATCCTGTTCCAAGTCCTGTATCTGCTTGTCTACGTCTTTTTGCTGGTTCTTTTGGCCAGGTTTGTCCTAGGTGCGGTCCTGCAGTACGGGCGCCGCTGGCAGCCCGGTCGGGGAGCCGTGATCGGACTGGAGTCCGTGTGGAGCGTCACTGATCCGCCCCTCAAGGCGTTGAGGCGTGTGTTCCGACCATTGCGAATTGGTACCGTGAGCATCGACCTGGCCTCCCTTGTGCTCCTGGTTATCCTGTTCGTGCTGATGGAGTTCGTGTTAGAGCCGTTGATCCGCCAGTCGAACAACTGGTGACACCAGCGCGCTACGCGGCCGCAACTGACCCGAGGAGTTTCGATGCCGCTTACCCCGGCCGACGTCCACAACGTCGCCTTCAAAAAGCCGCCGATCGGCAAGCGGGGGTACGACGAGGAGGAGGTCGACGCCTTTCTGGACGAGGTCGAGCGTGAGCTCGCCCGTCTGATCGAAGAGAACAATGAGCTTCGCGCCCAGGTGGAGCGCGGTGGCCGTGGCGGCGCTCCAGCCGGCCCGGGTGCCGACCCCAGGTTGGCTGCTGAGCTCAACGACGTCAAGACCCAGCTTGACCGGGTCCAGCGCGACAAGGCAGCCGCCGAGCAGGCTGCCCGGGCGATGCAGGCCGAGCTGGAGCAGGTGCGTGCGCAGGCCGGCCCGGTGCCGGGCGGCGACGGCGAGCAGCAGGCCCTCCGGGTGCTGATGATGGCGCAGCGTACGGCCGACGACCACGTGTCCGACGCCCGGCGCGAGGCCGACAAGCTGCTGTCCGACGCGCGCTCCAAGGCCGACGAGGTCACCCGCGAGGCGCGGGCCAAGGCCGACGCGCTCGAGCGCGACGCCCGCCAGCGGCACCAGGAGGCCATGGGCGGCCTGGACGCCAAGCGCACCGCACTGCAGAAGCACATCGAGGAGCTGAAGCAGTTCGAGCGGGAGTACCGCACCCGGCTCAAGGCGTACCTGGAGAGCCAGCTGCGTGACCTTGACGGCCGTGGCCAGGGGCTGGAGGTGGAGATGACCCGGGCTGACGGCAATCGGTCCGGTGGCAGCTCCGCGAGCCTGGCGGCGGCGGGACTAGCCAACTCCTACGGTGGCAGCCGGTCCGGCGCACTCGAAGCCGGTCGCTGATCCACCGACCACCACGAGAGCCGGAACGATGCGGCGGGGGTGAGCCGTGATAGTCGGAAGTTTGCTGCTCATCCTCGTCGCCGTCACGCTGCTGGTAGCCGGTCTGGCCGCTGGTTCGAGCGTGCTGCTGATCAGTTCCATCGCGGCCAGCCTGCTGGCGGCTGTCGCACTGGTGGTGGGCGCCCGTCGGGCCGCCGCGCGTACCGACGCTGATCACGGTTCCGGTGCCCGGCCCACCGACGTGGATGGTGACGACCACACCTGGTCGCCGTCCCACAGTCGGACCGGGGCCGGAATGAGCGAGGCGGCCCCGCCGTACAGGCCGGAGACGGTCGAGGTGACCGTGCCGAGCCAGCAGCGACCTGATTCGGCCGGGACTGGCTTCGACCGTCAGCAGCGACCGCCCGGATCGGTGCCCGAGTGGACCGACCAGACCGCTCCGGTCGACGACGAGGTCCCGGCCGACGAACCGGCCCAACAGCAGGTCTCGCCGGCTGACGCCGCCCGGGTGGCCCGGCTGTCCGCCGAGGTGCTGGTGGTCGACGGCCGGCCGCGTTACCACCTGGCCGACTGTCCGCATCTGTACGGACGCGACAGCGAACCGCTGGCGGTTGCCGAAGCGGTCGAGTTGGGCTTCACCCCGTGTGGTCGGTGCCAGCCGGACGCCGTGCTGCTGGCCGACCTCAAGCACGGCTGAGTGCCGCCACATGTCCCGCGCAGGTGACGAGGTGACGACGGTCGCGGTCCGGGTCAAGCCCGGCGCGGCCCGGGCCCGGGTCGGCGGACGATTCGACGGGCCGTACGGACCCGCCCTGGTCATCTCCGTGAACGCACCGGCGGTCGACGGCCGGGCCACCGAGGCGGCCCGCCGGGCGCTGGCCGAGGCGCTGGAGGTACGGCCCCGGGCGGTGGAGCTACGGGCCGGGGCGGCCAGCCGCGACAAACTCTTCCACGTGAACGGCCCCGGGGCGACGATCGACGTACGGCTGCGCCAACTGCGCGACGGATCCGTGGACTGAGCCGGTCCGGCCGGGGCGACCATGACCGACGGCCTCGAAATCGCCCTGCTGCTCGGTGCGACGGTGCTGCTGGTCGCAGTCGCGGCGGTACGCCTGTCGACCCGGCTCGGATTGCCCAGCCTCCTGGTCTATCTGGCCCTCGGCATGGCGATCGGCAAGTCCGGTCTCGGCATCCGCTTCGACAGTGTCGAGTTGACCCGTACCCTCGGCTTCTGCGCCCTGATCGTGATCATTGCCGAGGGCGGTCTCACCGCCCGCTGGAGTACGTTGCGGCCGGTACTCGGCCTGGCGGCGGTGCTGTCGACCGTCGGCGTGGTGGTCAGCATCGTGGCGGTTGGAGTTGCGGTCCACTTCCTGCTCGGACTGGACTGGCGATTGGCCCTGCTCTACGGCGCGGTGCTCTCCTCGACCGACGCGGCGGCGGTCTTCGCCACACTGCGCCGGTTGCGGCTTCCGCCCCGGTTGGTGGCCACCCTCGAGGCCGAGTCCGGCATGAACGACGCCCCGGTGGTGCTGCTGGTGGTCCTGTTGTCCACCATGGCGGCGGACACCGTGCATCCGTGGTGGCAGGACGCTCTACTGGCCGTCTACGAGCTTGCCGCCGGTGCCGTGGTGGGCTTCGTGGTCGGGGTCGGCGGCCGGTGGGCGCTGCGCCGGGCCGCTCTGCCATCGTCGGGCCTGTATCCGATCGCGGCGGTGGGGCTGACCGTTCTCGCCTACGCGGTCGGGGCGGTACTGCATGCCTCCGGATTCCTCGCCGTCTACGTCGCCGGTGTACTCCTGGGCAATGCCCGACTGCCACACCGCCAGGCAATTCTCGGCTTCGCCGACGGGCTGGCCTGGCTGGCGCAGATCGGTCTGTTCGTGCTGCTCGGCCTGCTGGTCACCCCGGGCCGGCTGGACGAGGCGCTGGTGCCGGCCATCGTGGCCGGGCTGGCACTGGTCCTGTTGGCCCGGCCGTTGTCGGTCGGGCTGTCCGCGACCCCGTTCGGCGTCGGCCTGCGGGACCAGGTGTTCCTGTCGTGGGCGGGACTGCGCGGGGCGGTACCGATCGTGCTGGCGACGATCCCGCTGTCCCAGCGGATGCCCGAGGCAGCCCGCCTCTTCGACGTCGTCTTCGTACTCGTAGTGATCTTCACTCTGTTGCAGGCCTGGACGCTGGCGCCGGTGGCCCGGTGGCTCCGGGTGACCGCACCGGCCGAGGCCACCGAGCTTCGGGTGGAGACCGCGCCACTGGAGCGGATGCGGGCGGATCTGCTCCAACTGGACGTACCGCCGGGTTCCCGGCTGGCCGGGGTGCACCTCGACGAGTTGCGGCTGCCGGTCGGAGCGTCGGTGACCCTGGTGCTGCGTGACGAGGTCGGCTTCGTGCCGGGGATGGACACCCGACTCCGGACCGGTGACAGCCTGTTGATCGTGGCGACCTTCGAGGCGCGGGACGCCACCGAGCGTCGGCTCCGGGCGGTCAGTCGGCGGGGACGGTTGGCGCGGTGGTTTGGAGAGTATGGCGACGACCGCGGCGATTGATCTGCTAGCGTTCGCTTTGCCCTGGTTTAGGGAATTACTTCGGGCTTTCCGGGGCACATCGGTGCGGCATGTTGTCGGATTCATGTACGTTCCGTATTCTTGCCAATTCGGAGTGCGTGGCTTCCCGCCGCGCGCCGTTTTGCAACTGGGGCCGCCATGGCCAAGCGGACCAGGGCAGTCCAGTCGGGGGACCGGGCGCGAACGGGGTCGTACCGCCGCCGACGTCACCACCATGGGGCCACGTCAGCCGGCGTGGCCTTGTCCAACAGGGTTCGCCGGCCGGCTGCCGAACAGGCGGCGAACCTGTCCAGGCACCGCCGATCGCCGCGGAGTCCGCGGCCAAGGGAGCGACGATGGCGAAGCCAGCCGACACCAACACCGCCAGCCGCAAGGCGGCGACGAAGGCCTCCCGCAGTGTCGCGGAGACTGAGCGGATCCGGGCTGCCCTGGCGGCACGGCGCGACGAATTGCGAGCCGAGTACGATCAGACGCTGAGCGAGATCGCCGAGCTGCAGCGCGACCGGCTGACCGACTCGGCCGGGGACGACCAGGCCGACACCGGTACCAAGACGTTCGAGCGTGAGCAGGAGATCTCTCTCGCCAACAGCATCCTGGAACGGATCACGCAGGTGGAGCGGGCGCTGGAGCGGCTCGACGAGGGCGGCTACGGCTGGTGTGAGAAGTGCGGTAACCCGATTCCGGTGGAGCGGCTCGCCGCTTTCCCGTCCGCGACGCTCTGCGTCACCTGCAAGCAGTTGGAGGAGCGACGCTAGGCGCGGGAGGCGAGCCTTCCGACACGGACGGAAGGTACGACCGCTGAACACCGATGGGGAGCAGATGACGGCAGCACGGCCCGCCGGTTCCGACGCCGGACCCGACCCCACCGAACCGGGCCGTCCGTCCCGACGGCGTGCGGTTTCGATCCTTGCGGTGATTGCGGTGCTGGCCTGGCTGGCCGACCTCGGCACCAAGCACCTCGCGCTGGCCACGCTGGAGGATCGCGAACCGGTACGACTGCTCGGTGGGGCGGTCTACCTGTCCCTCACCCGCAACAGCGGCGCGGCGTTCAGCCTCGGATCCGACTACACCTTCGTGTTCCCGCTGATCACGACGGTGGTGCTCGGCTGGATCGGCTTCATGGCCTGGCGGTTGCGGTCCATACCGTGGGCGGTGTCGCTGGGACTCGTGCTGGGTGGCGCGCTCGGTAACCTCACCGACCGGATCTTCCGGGCCCCCGGGGTACTGGTCGGACACGTCGTCGACATGGTCAGCGTGTTCGACCCGTACGGGCAGGTCTTCCCGATCTTCAACCTCGCGGACAGCTCGCTGGTCTGCGGTGTCGTGCTGGCGGTCCTGTTGGAATTCACCGGCCGGCAGCGCGACGGCACCAGGATCCGATCGGGCGACGGCGAGGCCGCCGCCGAGACGAGCGCCGGTGACGAAGAGCGGGAGCGCGCGTGACCTCGACATACGGACCCGACCAGGTACGCCCGGCGGGCGACCGCCGCTCCCTGCCGGTCCCCGACGGCCTGGACGGAATGCGGCTGGACCAGGCGGTGTCCCGCCTGTTCGGGCTCTCCCGAACGGTGGCCGCAGCCCTGGTGGAGGCGGGCGACGCACTGGTCGACGGCACGCCCCGGCCGAAGTCGGACAAGGTCACCGCAGGTTCCTGGCTGGAGGTGACGCTGCCGGCCCCGGCAACTGCCCCCCGGGTCACACCGCAGGCGGTGCCCGGCCTCAAGGTGGTGTACGCCGACGACGACATCGTGGTGGTCGACAAGCCGGTCGGTGTCGCCGCGCACCCCAGCCCCGGCTGGACCGGCCCGACCGTCATCGGCGGACTGGCCGCCATCGGGCACACCATCGCCACCAGCGGGGCCGCCGAGCGGCAGGGGGTGGTGCACCGGCTCGACGTGGGCACCACGGGCATCATGGTGGTGGCCAAGAGCGAGCAGGCCTACAGCCTCCTCAAACGGGCCTTCAAGGCGCGCGAGGTGGACAAGCGTTACCACGCGATCGTGCAGGGGCACCTCGACCCGCTGCGGGGAACCATCGACGCGCCGATCGACCGGCACCCCACCCACGACTACCGCTTCGCGGTCGTCTCGGGTGGAAAGCCGAGCATCACCCACTACGACACGATCGAGGCGTTCCCGGCGGCCAGCCTGATCGACGTACGACTGGAGACCGGGCGTACCCACCAGATCCGGGTGCACTTCTCCACCCTGCGTCACCCGTGTGTGGGCGATCTGACCTACGGTGCCGATCCCACCCTCGCTGCCCGGCTCAAGCTAACCCGGCAGTGGCTACATGCCCGCGAACTCAGTTTCCTGCATCCCCGTACGGGGGAGGAGGTCCGCTTCGTCAGCGATTATCCGGACGACTTGGCGCACGCGCTCGCGCTGCTGCAGGACTGATCAGGCCTGGCAGGAGCGGCCGGGATCACCCCGTGGATCGGCTGTTTCGACTGCGACGTGCATGTTGGGGTGTGGCCTGAATAGGGTTTGCTTCGTAGCCTGTCAGGCGGGGACCGATGGCGCGGGGAGGGTGAGCCGTGGACGGCACCGAGACCGGCTGGAGTCGGCCCGGGGAACCGGCACCGCGTTGGCGTGCGTTGCTAGACCGGGCACGGCTGGGCCGAGGCGGTGAACAGGACGAGGGCGGAGGCCGGGACGGCGGCGGTCGCTGGCTCGGTGGAGGACGCTCGGCGGGAGCACCCGGTGAGGCACCGGCTGCCCCTGGTCAGCCCGGCGGAGCCGGCCAGCCCGGTCAGCCGACGGGCATCGGCTACCCAGCCGACCTGGGCCAGCTCGGGGAACCCTCCGCCTATCCGGCCGAGCCGGGGGTGTCCCGCTTCGCGTTGCTGGAGAACGGCTACCGGGCACCCCGCTACGTCCCACCGGTGCCGCCTCAGCCCCAGCCGCAACCGCCCGCCCTGCCGCGGCGTGCGCTGCCGCCGTCCGCGCCGACCGAGCGGGGCTATGCCGGGCCGGCCGACGGCTATTCCCAGCCAGCCGGACGGGCCTACACCGCGCCGGTGGAGCCCCGCTACACCCCGCCGGCCGAGCCCGGCTATGTCAGTCCCGCCGAGACCAGGTACGCCGAGCCGGGGTATGCCGCTCCCACCGAGTTTCGCTACGCGGCGCTGGAGAGCAGCGGCTATCGGGCCGAGCCGAGCCAACCACCGCAGCCGCAGCCACAGCCGCAGCCGCAGCCACAGCCGCGAAGCGCCGCCCGGGAGATGATCTATCCGCGTCGGCTGCTGGAGCGGCGGGAGGCCCGCCGTGACTCCGAGGTCGACCGGGCGGTCAGCGTACTGCGTCGCGATCTCGGGTCGCCCCGGGTGCTGGCCTTCGCCAACCCCAAGGGCGGCGTGCACAAGACCACGGCAACGGTGCTGGCCGCGGCCACCATCGGCAGCGTCCGGGGGCGCGGGGTGCTGGCCTGGGACGACAACGAGTTGCGTGGCACCCTGGGGCTACGCGCCGGCAGCGCCCGGCATGCCCGGACCATCCGGCACCTCATCGCCGACCTGATCGAGGTCGAGGCCCGGCACGGTGCCGAGCTGACCGAACGACTCGACGACTACCTGCGGCACGCCTCCGACGGGTCGTACGACGTGCTGGCCGGGGAGGAGAGCCCGCGCTTCGCGCAGCAACTCGACCAGCACACCGTACGCCGGGTGCTCGACCTGCTACGCCGTACCCACGACGTGATCTGTGTGGACACCGGCAACAACGTGGAGAGCGTCAACTGGCAGACCGTGCTGGGTGCGGCCGACCAGTTGGTGCTCACCACCGTGCCCCGGGAGGATGCCGCGTTCACCGCGGACTGGATGCTCGACCTGTTGCACGAGGTGGGCATGGGGGAGTTGGCCGCAAACGCGGTCACGCTGCTCTCCTGCCCGACACCGGGGCGCTCGCCGTTGCAGGACGACCTGGAGAAGCACTTCGCCACCCGGACCCGGGCCGTCGCGGTGGTGCCGTACGACCCGGCGCTCGAGGTGGGTTCGTCGATCGAGTACGGACAGTTGCAGCAGTCCACCCGGGACGCGTGGCTGCGGGCAGCGTCGGTGATGCTGGAGCCGTTCGTTCGTTGACCCGTGACGCGGGCGCTTCCGCAGCATCGGCCCGTGGCAGCGTGCCGGACGATGGCCGGCCGATGATCGCGCATGACAGCTCGGGCGCCGACCGAGACACGGGGCACTGGTTGTCGCTACCCACCGGATCCACGCACGGCGGGGAAGGTCTACCGAGACTGTCGAGCTGGGCGCACAAACGGGGCGCGCAAACGGGGCACGCAAACGGGGCACCCGGGGCGCGCAAAAGAGGCAGGTCAACGGGACGGACGGGCCACCGGGACGGGCCACCGGGACGGGCCACGGGGACGGGCCACGGGGATGGATCATCGGGACGACCGGTAACCGGGTCAGTTCGACGTCGGTACACCTGGCGTGGTCCGGCTCGAGGGCACCAGCACTGCCCAGGCAGTACTCGGCGAGAAGCGTAAGGAGATCTCCGAGGCGGGGCGAAGCGGAAGCACAGACGGGGCAGCTCGACAGCTTCCGCAGCGGGCTCTCCCGTTTCTCAGCGGGGTTGGGCAGCTCCGCTCAGCTGGCCCAGGGATACAACCGGCCAGGGATACGACCGTCGGCATCGGAGACCTGTCGACTACTCTGCCGGCCCGGATCCGTCCAGACCTGAGTCGTTCGCGATATCAGCTCGACAGGCATCCCATGGGGTTTGCCCCAAGACCACCACCGCTGAGGGGCAGACGGTTGAGGGCGTCGATGAGTCGGTCGTTGTGGACATGCCGGGCCAGCATGAACGCCTGCTGCATGGCCGTGATCTGGGCGGTGCCCAACCGCGCCGTCGACACCGGGTCCGGACCCTCCCAGGAGCCCGGTGCCTCCGGGGCGGACACGCGCCACGGGGGCACGAACCCACCAGGTGGGAGATTCCAGGCGACGCTAGCCCCGGGAGGAGATCTGTTGTACGGCCCAGGCGTTGCCGTCCGGGTCGGAGAAGAAGACAAAGCCGACGTTGTCGAGCGGGTCCGAGGTGGGGCTCGGGTTCTCGCCCAGCACCTGGACCTCACTCACCGCCACGCCCCGTTCGACGAGTTGGGCGCGGGCGCGGTGGATGTCGGCGACCACCAGTTGCAGGCCCCGCAGCGAGCCCGGTGGCATCTCCGGGACGGCACCTTTCCCGATGACGATCGAGCAGCCCGATCCGGGCGGCGTCAGTTGGACGACGCGTACCTCGTCGCTGATCGTGGTGTCATGGTCGACGTTGAAGCCCAACTGTCGGGCGTAGAAGTCCTTGGCACGGTCCACGTCCGTCACGGGGACCACCACCACCTCCAGCGTCCAGTTCATGATGTTCTCCTTCCTTCGAGTGTTCCGGTCGGTCGATCGAGCAACTCGGCAAGCAGTTCGGAGAGCCGGTGGTAGCTTTCGCTGACGCCCCGCTGCATCGGGTATCTGAGTACCCGGTCACGGCCCTGCGGCGTGGCGTACTGCACGGTGCTGGTCAACGTCGTCCGGTTGTCCCGCTCGACCAGTTCGTGGCTGATCAGGGTCTCGCCGGGATAGGACTGGTCGTCGTACCGCTCGGTGTAGCCCAGGCGGCCGGGTGGCAGGATCACCCGATACACGCCACCGTGCCCCATCTCCGTGCCGTCCGGGCCCCGGGAAACGAAACGCCAGGCACCGCCGACGCGTAGGTCGACCTCGCAGACGACCAGATTCCAGCCACGCGCACCGAACCAGCGGATGAGCAGTTCGGGTCTGGTCAATGCGTCGAACACCGGTTGGCATGGGGCGTCGAAGCTGCGTGTCAGTACGATCTGCCGGTCCGTCGGTGTCGTCACGGTCACGGGTTCGGGCTTCGTCATGACTGACCTTCGACCGCCTATCGGTTGTGGTTCTCGTCTTCGGCCCTGAGGGCGTCGAGGGCCTTGAGCTCGTCGAGCAGGGCGTCGAGCCGCTGGTAGCTCTCCTCCCAGTAGCTGCGGTAGTCCTCGAGCCAGTCAGCGGCGACCTTGAGAGGGCGGGCTTCGAGTCGGCACGGGCGTCGCTGTGCGTCGCGGCTGCGGGAGACGAGCCCGGCGCGCTCCAACACCCTGAGGTGCTTGGAGACCGCCGGTTGGCTCATGTCGAACGGTGCGGCCAACTCCGTCACGGTGGCCTCACCTGCCGCCAGTCGCTTGAGGATCGCTCGCCGGGTCGGGTCCGCGAGTGCGGTGAACGTGGCGTCGAGCAGGTCGGGACTCATCAGGTTCATAACCTTCCGGTTTGATAACCGATTGGTTTTCTACAGGTGTCCACGTCGGATGTCAAGCAGATGGCGACGCTTGCGGCGGTCCGGCCCCCAAGGATCGGGCGCGGCCTGAGAGGATCATCGGGTGAGCTCGGAATCCGCCGGACAGGGTCGACCAGACGACAGTGCCCGGGATGACACCGGACCAGTCGGGGCCGCACCGTCGCCCGTCAGCCCCGGCCCGGCCGGGCCAGCCGTGGCGGCGGCCGGACCAGGGGCGGCACCCGGCGTACCGAACATGCCC
>NZ_JBHTMP010000109.1:0-14031 GCF_042679305.1 Micromonospora sonneratiae
GATGGGCGCGCAAGCGGGGCAGCTCGACAGGATGCTCAGGGCAGCAGGCCAAGGGTGGCCGCCACCTGTTCGGGCACTCAAAGCCGATCTTGAGAAAGGCGACAACGATTACGCGACACTAGCCCGGGACAATGAAACAGCAGCCGGCCTCGCCTCGTACACCTTCCTGTGGCCCGCTGTCGGACTCACCCGGTCGCTCTACTTGAAGGAACCGTATGTCAGCAAGACGCATCGCCGACGTGGCATCGGAACCCTGTTGATGAGCATCTTGGCCACGATTGCGGCCGAAAACCGCTGTTCCCGTCTGGAGTGGACCACGGACACAGACAAACGGCAAGGCGCAGAAGTTCTACGCCTGCCTTGGATACGATCGGCTCTCCACGAAGGTTGTCTACCGTAGATCGTCGACCTGATATGCAACCTCAGCCGTAATCTGATCAGGCACCACCACCCGCCTGAGGTCGCTGACTTCGACCACGCCCTCGCCTCGATCGGACGGCCCGTGGCATGACAGAAACGACTGGCCGCTTCACCGAGCAGGCCATGGCTACGGCCATGCACCAGATCACCGGTCACCTCGGTGTGGCAGCCGATGACGCACACCTACTGCGGTTGACGAACAACGCCGTATACGCCCTGCCCGATACCGGGCTCGTCATCCGCATTGCCCGTACCCACCAACTTCACGACCGCGTGTACAAGGTCGTACGACTCGCCGGATGGTTCGCCGAGGTCGACGCCCCGACGGTCCGACTCGCGCCTGCCATCGCACAACCGGTCCAGGTGGGTGACCTGCTGGCTTCCGTCTGGCTGTACGTCCCACCCACACCGCAAGCGCCCACGGTGGACGACCTCGGCCGTGCCCTCCGCGAATTCCATGCGCTAGGTGTTCCACCGTTCCCGGTGCCCTCGTGGGATCCGGTAGGTGACGCGCGTCGGCGGATCGCTGACGCGGAAGGACTCAAGGACAGCGACCGAGGTTTCCTGCTTGACTGGTGTGACTGTCTTGGCCCCCGGGTCGACGCCCTCAACAACCGCGCACCCGGGCGGCTGATCCACGGTGACGCCCATGTCGGCAATCTGCTTCGCCAGCCCACCGGCCGGGTGGTGCTGTGCGATTTCGATGCCACCTGTTTCGGCCCCTGGCAGGCCGACCTCGCCGCCGTCGCCGTCGGCGAAGTCCGGTTCGGCCGTACCGGCACCCACTCCGCCCTCGCCGCAGCCTATGGCTACGACGTCACCGCCGATCCTGACTGGCCCCTGCTACGCGACGCCCGCGAACTGAAGATGGTTGCCGCCGCTGTCCCGCTACTCGCCAGCTCGACCGGAATCGCTGCGGAGTTCGCCGTCCGCCTCCGGTCCATTGTCGATGGCGACCGAGCCGCCCGGTGGACTCCCTTCGCGCAGGTCGGCCGCTGAGCCCGGCTGCCGGAACCAGCAAGGCAGTACTGCCGAGCAGCAACTTTCAAACCCTCGGGATCCTCTTCGGGATCTCTACGGTGACATCCACGCATCGCCCATAGCCGTCCGAGGCCGCCGAGCACAGCAATAACCGATCTCGCTCCGGTTCACTCGCGGGCACAATGAACGCCGTGCTCACCGCCACCCGTGCCCTGCTGACTCTGCTCGATCCGCTTCCGTACCCCGCGCGGATGAACCGCCTCGTGGAATGGGCGCGCACCACGCCCGACCGTGCCCGGGTCTGCGCCGACCTGCGCGAGCAGGGCCCCTACGAACGGAATCTCGCCCTGGTTGCCGCGTTGGTGACCCGGGACACCGACGGCATCGGGGCAGCGGTGCGCGACCCCCAGCCGTCGATCAGGGGTGCCGCGCTCACTGCGGCGGTGCGCGCCGGCATCCCGATCGGCGACGTTGCCGACCGGTCGGCGGTGGAGCGGCGCCATGTCTATCGGGCCCTGCGCCTCAGGTATGCGCCGGCTGTCGCCGACGCGCTCATCACCGAGATCCGTGCCCAGTTCGGCGACAAGGAGGCCGCCGCACTGCTGCCAGCCTGCGGCACCGATACGGTACGGACATTGCTGCCCGAACTGGAGCACGCGCTCAAACTCGAACGGCTGGTCCGGTGGCACTCCGGCCCCCTGCTGGACCGGGTTCGCGAACGGCTGGCCGTGGCCGGGCCCGAGCTGCGTGGGAGGGTCTGGGGCGAGGCCGCCGGTGCAGTGCTGCGATGTGACCCGGCAACTGTGCTCGACCTGCTCGAACGGTACGCACCCGACGAGTCGCTGCCCGGCCCGCTCCACGCGTACGGAATGCTCGCGGCACACGACGCACGTCGCGTCGCCCGTCTGCTCACCACGCCCGGCCGAGCAGCCTGGCTGAAGCGGACCGTGCTGCCGCCGGCCCTGCTGCGCCGCCTCGCGGCGCTGTCCACCGACGAGCTGGCACCGCTCGCCAGCCGGTTCCGGGAACACAGTTGGGCGCTGGCGAAGCTGCTCGACGCCGTCGCGCCGAGCCGGCGTGAGGAGCTGTACAACCGGGCCCTGGCCGAGGCCGACACGGCAGCGCTGATCCCGGCTGCCGAGATCATGGAGGTGCTACCGGCCACGGTCCGGATCCGTGAGGCGACCCGGGTGCTGGACCTGGCGAGAATCCGCGAGCGGGAGTCCGAGGTACGCACCTGGAGTGCCTACCTGGCCTGGCCGGACGCGTCCGCGGCGCTGGAGGTCGCGCTGCGGTCGGGCGACGCCGACGAGCGGGCGCACGGCTACGTGCTGTTGGTGGAGGCCGCCCGCCGTTCCCGCGACCCGCAGGCGGTGGCCGAGGTGGTCGTCCGGCTCGGCCGGCTGCGCAACGAACAGGATCCGGTACGGGCCGCCGCGCTCACCGCGTTGGGGAAGGTGGCGCCGCTGCTCACTGTGGACACGGCAGCCGGGCTCAGCCAGCTGACCACCGACGCGGTCGACGCCCGCGACGCCTCCGCCGCCACCACGGCGGCACTGAGCACGCTCGCCGCCGACGTCCTGCGGCACCATGTGGCCGTGCCGCAGCTTCGCGAGTGGGCCCTGCTCACGATCGACCTGGTGAGTACCGGTGCGAGCGTACCGGTACTGCACCGCTTCGACACGGTGCTGCGGCGCGGGCAGGAGACGATGGTCTTCGAGCGGCTGCGCGGCTGGGTCGAGGCCGGCATGACGCGCGGCCGGTACGGTCCGCTCTTCGTGCTCACCCACGCGCTCGGCAAGCGCGCCTGGCGGCTGCCGCAGCTGCAGGAGTTGCTGCGTCGGGCGATCGGCCCGGACACGCTGCCCTCGATCGCCCGGACGGCGATCGGGCTGTGGCTCGACGACCCGCGTACGCGCTCGGCCCGGGTCGCCGAGGTGCTCGATGTCGATGCGTCGGCGGTGACGATCCGCGAGGTGTGGGCGACGATCTGCGGCTCCCGCACCGACCTGCTCGACCGGGTGCTGGACCGTCGCCCGGACGGCCGGTTCGTGGAATCGGGGACGCGATGGGTGCCCGGCCGGGCGTTTCACGCCGAGCGCTGGCTGCCGCGTCAGCAGGCCCGCTTCGTGGACCTGCAGGAACTGATCATCGCCGACACCGGGCAGGGGGTGTGGCAGCGTGCGTCGGCGATCCGGGCCGCCGCCGGCATCCCCGACGCAGGCCGTGAACTGGTGCTGCGCCACCTCGACGACTCCGAGGTGGTGATCGCCGAGGCGGCGCTGGGCGCCCTGGTCTGGACCGACCGGCCGGCCGAGGCACTGCCGGTGCTGCTCCGGTACGCGGACGGCGATCGGGCGCGGGTCGCGCTGTACGCGGCCGGCCGGGCTGCCCGGTACGTCGCACCGTCCCGCCTGGCCGACGTGCTCGGCGAGGTGGTGACCGGTCCCGCGAAGATCACGAGTCGCAAGGAGGCAGCCCGGGTGCTGGCACGCTACGGGCCGCCGCAGGTTATGGCGACGCTGCTCGACGCGTACAAGAACCCGGATGCACACCGCGACGTGCGGGCAGCGATCGTTTCGGCCGCCCGGCAGCGGCTACAGACCGAGGCGAGCTGGACCATCCTGCGGACTGCGGTCGGCGGTAGCCGGGAGGAGCGGCGCGCGGTCCTGGGCGCGTACCCGTACACGATCCCGCAACGGCACCGGCCGCGCTACGGTGCGCTCATCGTCGAGGCTTGTCGCGTCGGCGACCGGGAGGTTCGGCGCACCGCGTTCGGCCAGCTCGGGGAATGGTCGCCGTGGCTGGCCGGGATCACCGAACTGGTCGTGGACCGGCTCACCGACCTCGGCGAGACGATGTCGCAGATCGAGGTCGCGAACCTGCTGAAGGCCGGCGGCGACGCGGTGTTCGGTGTCGCGCTGGCCCGGCTCGTGGACCGCGACGCGGACGATGATCATCCTGGCGACCCGGTCTCGGACCGTCCGGCCAGACGCCGCATCGAACTCCTCGCACGCGGCGCGGTCGTCCGGTCCGGAAGCCGGCCGGCCAATGCCGATCGGACCGCGCTGGTCGAGTCGGCGCGGCGGCTCGCTGGTCATCCCGCCTTCGCCGGCACGGCCACGGGGCTGCTGGTCGAGCTCGGCCGGCTGGACAATCTGGACGAGGTCGCCGGACTGTGTGTGGGTCGGCCCGTCCTCGCGCTCCGCACCGCCGACCGCGTCGGCACTCGCCTGCAGGGCCTCCGCGAGCGGGTCGACCTGGCGTTCCTCACCGGCACGGTCGCGCGGCTGGCGGGACGCGGTGACCTCGCCGGTGGACTGTTCGCGGTGGCACTGGTCCGGCACGGGGCCAGCTTCGGGTGGAAGGCACCGTGGCGGGATCTGCTGATCGGACTGCGTCGACACCCGGATGCCGACGTGTGTGCGGAGGCGTACGCCGTCGACATGGGCTGACCGCCGTAAACGGAAGCTACCCGGGGTTGGGTGGATCGCCGGCCGGGTCGGTGGGACAGGTGGACAGGCGTTGGGCAGCCCCGGCCAGATTACGGGAAGGGTTGAGCCCGGCGGTGGGGCTGAGGTCCCACCGCCGGGCTCCGGGTGAACGGGGCTAGGCGTTCACCGCGTACCGGGTGCCAGATCAGCACCGGCCAACAAGGCCGGGCCCCTGATCAGCAGGCGCCTGCGTCGGCCCAGACGGCCCACGAGCCGGGTGCGCCTGGCTCGGCCCCGGTCGAGTACCACGTGCTGTTCCACAACCGGCCGTTGTGGGAGACCTGGTCACCCGGGGAGTACGGGGTGTTGGCGTCCCAGGCCTGAACCCCGCCACAGCCACCGCTTCCGGTGATGGTCAGGGTGTAGGTCGCGGTCCGGTCCACCGCCGTACCGTCGCCGAGCACGGTCAGGGTGTACGTACCGGTCGGCGCGCCCGCCGAGGCGGTGATCGTCAACGTCGACGACCCGCCCGACTGGATGGATGACGGGCTGAACGACGCGGTCACCCCGGCCGGCAGGCCGGACACCGACAGCGCCACGGTCTGCGCGTTTCCGGAGGTGGTCTGGGTGTTGACCGTGGTCGTCACCGAGCCCCCCGGTGCCGCCGAGCCCGAGGTCGGGTTCAGCGAGAGGGAGAAGGTGTCCTGTCCGCCGTCGCTGAGCACGGTCAGGGTGTAGGTCGCGGTCCGGTCCACCGCCGTACCGTCACCGAGCACGGTCAGCGGGTAGGTGCCGGCTGGCACCGCCGCCGACGTGCTGACGGTCAGCGTCGACGACGCTCCGGACTGGATCGACGACGGGTTGAACGAGGCCGTCGCACCGGCCGGCAGGCCGGACACCGACAGCGCCACGGTCTGCGCGCTGCCCGAGGTGGTCTGCGTGTTGACCGTGGTGGTCGCCGACTGACCGGCGGTGACCGTACCGGAGGTCGGGTTCAGACCGAGGGAGAAGTCGCTGGCCGGCTGGGTGCTGACGGCCTGGTTCCAGATGCCGTACGAGACGGCGTCGGCGGCCCGGTCCAGCGGGGTGTCCGCGACGTTGCTGATGTTGTCGCAGGACATGTGGTAGCAGGAGTCGTACGCCGCGTTCGCGGTCCCGCCCCACTTCTGGGCCTGTGTCGTCGTCTTGCGGGCGGATGCACCGGCGGCGATACCGCTGGAGGCGATGCCGGCGTTACGGAAGGAGGCGTCGTCGGAACGGTTGGCCCCTTCGACGTTCTCCTCCGTCGACACGCCGATGGAGTCGTAGTACGCCTTCAAGGGCGCGGCTGCCGCAGTGGTGATGTTGTTGATGAAGTAGCCGGCGTTGCGGGAGCCGACCATGTCGAAGTTCCAGTACGCCTTGATCTTCGTACGCTCGGTGGCGGGCAACTGGTTGACGTAGTACGCCGAGCCGCGCAGGCCCTGCTCCTCGTCGGACCACCAGGCGAACCGGACCCGCTTGGTCATGGTCGGGTTCTGCTGGGCCAGCACGAGGGCGACCTCCAGCAGTACGGCCGAGCCGGAGGCGTTGTCGTTGATGCCGGGTCCGGCGGCCACGCCGTCGAGGTGGGCACCGAGCATGAGCACCTGGTTGGCGTCACCGCCGCGCCATTCGGCGATCAGGTTCACCGATCCGCTGGTGCAGGAGGTGCAGGTCTGTCGGGTGACGGTGTAGCCGGCGGCCTGTAGCCGCTGCTCGACGTACTGGAGGGATGCGGTGTAGCCGGGCCGGCCGGAGTAGCGGTTGCCGCCGTTGTTGGTGGCGATGGTCTGGAACTGGTTCAGGTGCGTCTTGATGTTGGCGACGCTGATGTCCGGTGCGGGGCCGCCGGGTCCGCCGTCGCTGTCGACGGTCAGGCTGTACGTGGCCGTACGGTCGACGGCTGCACCGTCGCCGAGCACGGTCACCTGGTAGACGCCGGCCGGGGTCGCCGCCGAGGTGGCGATGCGCAGGCTGGAGGTGCTGCCCGACTGGATGGTCGCCGGGGTGAAGGTGGCGGTGGCTCCGCTGGGCAGGCCGCTGGCCGACAGGGTGACGTTCTGTGCGCTACCCGAGGTGACCGACGTCGTCACCGTGGTGGTGGCGGCCTGGCCGGCCGTGACGGTGCCCGTACCGGGGTTCAACGTCATCGCGAAGTCGTTGGTGCCGCCGGTCGGGCAGGTGGGCTCGCTGGCCGAGGCGTTGACGCTGATCGCGCTCCACGCCGCCTTGGTGGTGGCACACTCGACGGCGCTGTTCGGGAACAGTTCGATGGCGGCGCGTACGGTGGCCAGCCGGGCGGCGGCGTGGTTCCAGGCCGAGGTCTTGCGGCCGAGCCCACCCATGAAGATCCGGCCGGCCTTCTGGATGCCGATGCCGGTCACCGTGGAGTTGTCGCAGGTCGGGCTGCTCGGCTTGCCGCCACCGGGGTTGCTGCCCTCGGCCAGCAGGTAGAACCAGTGGTTCTGTGGGCCGGCGGCGGCGTGCACCTCGGTTCTCGGGATGGAGCTGGAGTAGCAGTTCGGGTGTCCGGAGATCCGCGAGGGCTGGTACATGTAGCGGATCGGGCCGGTGCCGGTCAGGTTGATCTCTTCGCCGACCTCGTAGTCCCCCGGGTCGTTGGGGTTGTTGGCGTAGTGCTCGGTCAGCGCCCCGAAGATGTCGCCGGTGGACTCGTTGAGCCCGCCGTTCTCGTTGCCGCTGCCAACCCCGCCCGGAGTGGTCTGGAAGATGCCGTGGCCGTACTCGTGGGCGACCACATCCATCGAGGTGGCCTGGCCGGTGTTGGCGCGGTTGTGGCCGAAGTTGGTGAAGGAGCCGTTCCAGTAGGCGTTGACCTCGTTGAGGCCGACCCGGGCCGGGAAGCCGCGGCCGGAGCCGTTGATCCCGTTACGGCCGAGCCACGCGCTGAGCATGTCCCATTCCTTCTGCGCGCCGTACATGACGTCGACGCAGGCGGTCTCCAGGTTGGTGCCCTGGCCGTTGCCCCAGGTGTTGGTGGTCTTGGTGTACGTCTGGCCGTTCTGGCCGCCGCAGCTGAGGCCGGGTCGGTTGGGGTCACTCATCGAGTACGACGAGCCGGAGCCGGACGTGTCGAAGGTGACCTGTCCGTTGTAGTAGCCGTTGCCGCTGGCGGCGAAGACCTCGTCCCACGACTCCTCGGGCAGCACCGCACCGGTGGTCGCGTCCACGTACACGTGGTACCTGCTCTGCTGGCTGGCTCGCCGCCCCTCGAGGACCACTTCGTACGCCAGTCGTCCGCTGCCCCGCGCGAGTACGCTCAGCCGGGGCGGGTAGGCCGTGGTGATGCTGGTCATCTGACTCCGGGCCGCCTTCGCGGCGTCCGCGGCACTCACCTTGGCGGTGGTGGCGACGTCCAGTTCGGTCTCCTGTGCCCCGCTGACGCTGAGCACCTTGCCGGCCTCGTCGGTGACGACGACGAAGTCTCCGCCACGGACCGGAAGTCCCCGGTAGGTCCGTTCGTACGCGACGTACTGCAACCGGTCCTGTCGGATGACCGAGCGTCGGTCGAACGCGTCGTACGCGGACCTGTGCACTGAGGCTGGTGTCGAGTCGAGGAACCGGTCGGCGGCGACCTCGGGGGCGATCGCCAGGCTCGGCTCGGCTGGATCAGCGGGTCGGCCGGCTGAGTCCTTCGACAGGTTGACACCGGCGATCGCCGACTGGCCGACCAGTGTCAGTGCGATGGCGGCTGCGACTAGGGCAGCTCCACCGCCTAACGCGATTCTTCGGTTCACTGTGGCTCCTGGGGGTGAGGGCAACAAGTGTATTAACTCGTGTTACTGCCCGAGTAACCATCAGCTAAGGGGATGGCCGCCGCCCCGTCAAGAGACGTTCACACATGTGAACCTTCGAGCCGACTTCCATCTCCACCGATATGCCACCCCAGCCCACAAGGCGGCGATATGCATCGGTAGATCGATTTAGATCGACAAAAGACCACGACCTGGACATCGGCCGCTCACCGAACTCGTCGCGCCCCCGCCGACCTCGTCGCGTCAACCCTCGTCGAACTCGTCGCGTCAGCCTCCTCGGGGCGAGCGCCCGCGCGGCGCGCACCTCCGACGGCACGGCCAACGCGCCAAGCCGAAGACAGCATTCGCCACCGAGGCCAGGAACTGCACCCGATCACCCGTTCAGGACTGCATGACGAGGCACCACCACTGGACCTGACTGGCGCATACATGAAGCAAACTCGTTCACCCGCAGCACCCGGCCCACGCTTTTCAGGAAAGCGACCCACATGAACGAGCTCGGCGACACCTCTGCATGGCATAGGATTTTGTCCACCCAGCCAACAACCGCATGATTCAGCCTGCCCGGAAAGGCCATCGAAGCACATCCGTCGGCAGCAAGAAGACAGGAATGCCATGCCGAACCAGTTCGCACTCGATGTCACGAAGATCCGCGACGAAGCGCGCCAAAGGATGGAGGAGGGGCCGGTCACCGCGACCTACGGCGGTGACACCAATCCGGTGCTGGACATCCTCAACCAGGTCGTTGCGACTGAGATCGTCTGCTACCTGCGTTACACCCAGAACTCGATCGCCGCGTCGGGCATCGACAGCTTCCAGGTGGCCACCGAGTTCCAGAAGCACGCGGCCGAGGAGTTGCAGCACGCCCTGCGCGCGGCCGACCGGATCGATCAGCTTGGCGGCGTGGCGAACTTCGACCCCGAAGGGCTCGCCCGGCGGGCCATCACGGAATACTCCGCACCGGCCGCAACGGATCTGAAGAGCATGCTCCAGGAGAATCTCGTAGCCGAACGCATTGTCATCTCCGCCTATCAGGAGATCATTCGGTGGATCGGAGATGCCGACCCGACCACGCGCCGACTGATGGAGAAGATTCTGGAGGAAGAGGAGGACCACGCGAACGACCTGACAGACCTGCTTGGCGTCTAACCTGATTATCGCGTCTCCGGCACGGACAGAATTGCTCCGGCATGGACGATGACCGAGTTTCACATTGTCCGTACCCGGTTTCTTCGATCCTCGTCGTGAGATCCGGTGTGGCATCGCGACGCGGAGACCGGGTAATGGCAGCGGCAACGCCCGGGACGGCATCCGGATCCCGGGCATGTGTGGTAGCCAGCAACGTTTCACTGCTGCGATGTCGGGTAGCTGAGAATGCCGTCGCACCGGGACGGCACAAAACCGATGGGGGACGGGATGAACTATCGCGCACGCGACGGCGAGGAGCCGGTCGACCCCGCGCACGCCGAGGACGAGGCCGGCCAGGTCCCGCTGGTGCAGGTCGAGGCGGAGACCGACGTACCGCCGCCGGCACCCGGTGCGCCCAAGCCGGACATCGTGACCGAAGACGACGGATCCGGGATGATCAGTGGGGCGTCGGGCAGCAGCTCAGGCGGATCCTCCATGCCGACACACCCGGACGCGACACGCTGAGAGCAATCGCTCCAGGAACCCACACCGTCGCAGCCCCGGATCGTGGCCGCGAGTTCGTCGATCCAGGTAGGACTTCGTCGAACCGGGTAACGGGTCTGGCACCGGTGGTGGGTCAGCCCATCGCCGCAAGCAGTTCCCGGCAGGCCTGCTCACAGGCGCGGCACGAATCGGCGCAGATCCGGCAGTGTTCATGCCTGCCGGCATGTGCGGCGCACTCGTCACCGCAGCTCCTACATGCCGTCACGCACGCCTCCAGCAGGCTTCGGCTTAGGTTCGCGTCGTACTCGGTGTGCCGAGACAGCACGCGGGCGGTGGTGTCACAGATGTCCGCGCAGTCCAGGTTCGTACGAATGCACTTGGTCAGTTCGGCCACCACGTCCTCGCTCAGGCAGGCGTCGGCACACGCCGTACACGCCTGGGTGCAGGATCGCAGGGCATCGATGGTGGCGGCGAGCTTGACCCGGTCCAGGTTGATCGACTTTGGATAGGTCTCAAGCATCGGCATCGTGGTAGTCGTCATGATCTGCTCCTCCGTCATCGTGGCTTACCGGTGTCATACCCCGGGCCATCCAGGCCATTCCGGAGTCGGTCGGCGGATCGGAACCGCCACCGGTCCGCCACCTACAGCGCACTGACGGGGGCGGCCATGAGAGCCGGCCGGTCGACGGCCATGAGGGCCGGTCGGTCGGCGGCGGCAGAACGGAACACGCGGCCCGACTGGCCCCAGACACCAGAACGACTGCGGAGTGTGTAGGTTCACATCCGGAGTGTGTCCCCCTGATCCGAGGAGTGCGGCAGTGTCTGATGCTGAGCGGATTCGGCGGGCTGCGGTGTGCCGGGATGCCTGGGAGGCGCTGTGCGCCGGGGACCGACAGTCAGCCACTGACCAACTCGGACGGCTGGTAGCCGCACCACCTGGCGCACCGTACCTCGCCGAGGCGGCGTTCCTGCTGGCCCTCGCGCAGGTCGACGGCGGCAGCTACGACCCGCTGCGCGGATGTGCGACGGCCCTCCGGCAGGCGGCGGAGACCGCCCACCCGGTGTACGCACCCGCAGCGAAGATGCTCCTGGCCAGACACTGCGTTGCCTCGGCGAACTGGGCCCTGGCCGCGCGGTTGTGGGAGGAACTGGCCAGACCAGAGTTGCGTGGCTACAACGCGCTGGCCTGGTTCGGCCTGGCCGGCCTACACCAGCGGGCACAGGAACCCGACCAGGCGCGAGAAGCGATGCACCGGGTGTGGTCGACGGGAGACTTCCAGTTCGCGCCCCGGGCACTGGGTTGGCTGATCTCCCACCACGCCGACAACGGCGACACCACCAAGGCCGCCTGGTTGGCCAAGTCGGCATTCGGCGGGTGGGGCGACCCGCTCATCTACGACCGGATCACCCTGATCAGCCTGCATACCGTCGTCGGACGCTCCCTACTGCACCAGGTGATCGACCCGCAGAAGGTCCTCACGGGAGCCGAACTGTTGGCCGAGATCAACGCTGTCCGGGAGGAGCCGCTGGCCAGGCAGTTGGCCAGGGACCTGGGGCACCAGCCGGTACCGATGGACGGTGTCGACCTACCCTGGTACGAGCCGTACCTGCGCAACCAGCCGGATGCGACCAGCCTGCACCGGGTGGCCCACGAGGCGCTGGCGTACGCCGATGTCGCCTGTGGCCTGGCCGCGATCCCGTACGTCGAGGGTGACCGTGGCCCGGGCAACGCCTTCGAGAAGATCGTGCATCAGGCCGGCCGGTACGAGTGGGGGCCGATCATGACCGCCAGCATCCGGCACCGCATGTTGTCCGTACTCGGGGCACCGGACGACTTCATCCCCGCCACCTGGGCCGACCCGCCCTCAGCATGACCGGCTGGCCTGCCACCGGTACCACCGGATCACCCTTCCGCCGGCAGCCACGGCCGCGGAGACGGCACCCGGAGGTCCCGGGCCACGCACCGATCAGTAGCTCGGCGGCGGCTGGGGGTTGTCGGCCACCCACTGCTTCAACGTGTCGTCCCGGATCGCCGCGAAGAGTGAGCCGGTCTTCGCCTCGTCGAGGATGACGACTGAGCCAACCGACTCGATCGTGGCGGTACGGGTGTGCGGGGCCGTGACGAACTCGACCGCGTCCGGCCTGATGTGCCGCAGCGCCATGGCGAGCTTCCGAATGTCCAGTTCGCGATCCACCACCAGCGCCTTGGCGGCGGTGGTGAGCAGCCGGTCGAAGCGCACCGGGTTGAAGGCCACCTTGTCCTTGGTGATCTTCTCCACCAACGCTTTGATCACCAACTGCTGGTCGTGGATCCGGCCGAAGTCACCGCCGGGCACGCCGTAGCGCTGCCGCATCAGCTCGTTCGCCTCGTTCCCGTCGAGCTGGTGACAGCCCTTGGCCCACCCGCCCTGACTGCCGAGCATGACGACGTCGTACGGCAGACAGACACGTACGCCGCCGACGGCGTCGATCATCTGACGGACGGCTGAGAAGTCGGCCACGATGACCCCGTCGAGTGGAACACCGATCAGTCGGGTCATCGTCTTCGCGGCCAGCGCCGGCCCACCGAAGGCGAATGCCGCATTGAGCTTGTTCATTCCTCCCGACCAGTTGGCGCCCCCCTGCGGGACGTGGACGTAACTGTCCCGAGGTACGGAAACTATGGTGGCCTGGTTACGGGCGGCGTTGAGGTGCAGGAGCATGATGGTGTCGGACCGCTGACCTGACACGCTCGCCTGGTCCGGCTCACCGGACCGGGAGTCGGAGCCGAGCAGGAGTAGGTTGAGAGGTCCGTCCTCCCAGCGTTTCTCCCTCTTCTCCTGCTCCTGTTCCTGCTGCTTCTGCTCCTCCGGCGGCCCGGCCGGCGGTTCGAGGATGTCGGCCCGCTGCACCTGTTTCTCGTAGCGGTTCTGCAGTCCGAACCCGGCCGCCGCCAAGCCGCCACACAGCAGGACGGACAACAGGGTGGTCAGGATGGCGATCTTCTTCCTCCGGCTGAGTCGGCCGCGCCGAGGTCGCCCCTCGTCCTCGTGAGGATCCTGCGTTTCATCCACCATGTTCACCTCTCAACCGAAGAGCCTCGTCCCGGCAGCGGGTTCCGAACCGATTGACCGCCGCCGGGGGTCGGCCTCGACCGGCTCGGTCCGGCACAGGTTCCGATCGAGCCGGATATCTCGATGTCACGCTGACGGCGGCTTCGTACTTCCTCGCCGCCATCGATCACCCCGCCGGTCGTCCGGTGAGCCAGGAGACTGCGGGGTCAGCCTCCTCGAACCAGCAAAAGTCAGAGTTACGGAAATTATGTAGCTTCCGGGGACTTGTGTCCTGAAAACGCACCCAATAGGCAGTTCGAACGTACGGCGGTTTTCCCCGCGAGCGCACCTGCCTGCTGCTCCCCCGCGCTTGCTTCCACTCCAGCTCTGTTGAACCATGATGCGCGTGACAGCGGACCGGGATACGGCTACCTTCCAGCCCGCCTTCGTACTCTGGGCCTCGGCCGCTGCCCTCACCGCCGTCATGGCGTTGCCGGCCTCCCGCAGCCGTGATGCGGCAAGCCTCGTCGTCGGCCTGCTGGCCTGCGCGGTCGGAACCGGTCTGGCCTGGTGGGCGGTCCGACGGGGACAACGGGCGGTGGCCACGGCGCTCATCGCGAGCGCCGGGCTGTGGGCCGGGCTGGCCGGCTGGGTCGCGACACTGCTACTCAACCGGGTCCCGGTGGTCGCCGGGGCCGTGGCGGCGCTGTGCGCCGCACTCGTCACCGCCGGGGC
>NZ_JBHTMP010000110.1:0-13975 GCF_042679305.1 Micromonospora sonneratiae
CGACGCGGCGGCGCCGGCTTGGCGGAGACCCTCGACTCACCGGGGGTCGGCACCGAAGGTGCCGGGGTCACCGGAGGCGTCGGGGTGGCCGCCGCCGGCGGGGCGGCGGGCGCCGAGGAACCCGACGACGCGACGAACGCACCACGCAACCGTCGGGCGACCGGCGCCTCGACCGTGCTGGATGCGGACTTGACGAACTCGCCCATCTCTTTCAACTTGGCGAGAACGGTCTTGCTTTCGACCCCGAGCTCTTTAGCCAGCTCGTGTACGCGGGCCTTGCCTGCCACTGCACTCCTCACTCCGAGGTCGTGCGAGCAGCGCCCGCAGCGACCTCACTCGTGCACTTGAAGCCTGGTCATTTCAGGGACTTCATCGTGTGCTCATGTCGGTCGTCCTACCTTGCTTTGCTTTGCGACCCTCGTTCGACCGGATGACCGAACGTAGTGGTTGACGCGTTGAGGTGCTCGACCAGCTCACCCGTGTCCAGGACACCGGTGATACGCAGCGCCCGCCCGAAGGCGCGACGCCGCTGTGCCAGCGCGAGGCAAGCCGGATCCGGATGCAGATGCGCTCCCCGACCCGACAATCTGCGGGTTGGGTCAGGTTGGAGGCTGTGACCAGCCCCGTCGCTGACCGCTATGAACCGCAGCAACTCATGGGCCGGCGCGCGCTGCCGGCAACCCACACAGGTGCGCACCGGCCACGCACGTCGTACCACTGACAAAGTCTACCCCTAGCCGCCCGAGATCGCTCTGCCCGGCTCCGGAACGTGATCAGCACCGCCCCGGCCGCCGTTGGGCCCGGAACCTGACGACTGCTCGGTATCGGGTCGGATGTCGATCCGCCAACCCGTGAGCCGGGCCGCCAGCCGCGCATTCTGTCCCTCACGACCAATGGCCAGGGAAAGCTGGAAATCGGGCACAGTGACCCGCGCTGTCCGGGTCGAAGCATCGACGACCTCGACCCGGAGTGCCTTGGCCGGCGACAATGCGTTACCGACGAAGGTCGCCGGATCCTCCGACCAGTCGATGATGTCGATCTTCTCGCCGTGCAACTCGCTCATCACCGCACGCACCCGCTGGCCCATCGGACCGATGCAGGCACCCTTGGCGTTGACCCCGGGCGCGGTGGACCGTACGGCGATCTTGGTCCGGTGGCCGGCCTCGCGGGCGATCGCGGCGATCTCGACCGTTCCGTCGGCGATCTCCGGCACCTCCAGGGCGAACAGCCTCTTCACGAGGTTGGGGTGCGAACGGGACAACGTGATCTGCGGCCCCCGCATTCCCTTGGCGACGTGCACCACCACGCACCGCAGCCGCTGTCCGTGCTCGTAGATCTCGCCCGGCACCTGCTCCGGCGCGGGCAGCACGGCCTCGAGCTTGCCGAGGTCGACGGTGACGATGCCCTTCTCGCTCCGCGCCTCGTGGGCCTGCACCACCCCGGTGACCAGGTCACCGTCGCGGCCGGCGTACTCGCCGAAGTGCACCTCGTCGGTCGCCTCCCGCAGCCGTTGCAGGATCACCTGCTTGGCGGTCATGGCGGCGATCCGGCCGAAGTCGTGCGGGGTGTCGTCCACCTCGCGCACCACGGATCCCTCGTCGTCGAGTTCCTGGGCGTAGACCAACGCCGCGCCGGTCTTGCGGTCGATCTCCACCCGGGCGTGCGCCTGCGCGCCCTCGGTGTGCCGGTACGCGGTCAACAACGCGGTCTCGATCGCCGCGAGGATCGTGTCGAACGGGATCTCCCGCTCACGCTCCAGTGCGCGCAGCGCCGCGAGGTCGATGTTCACCTCTCCTCGCCCTCCACATCATCTTCGTCGTCGATGTCTTCGATCTCTTGCAGATCCTCGTCGGCCACGTCGTCGAGGCGACTGAACTCCACCTGCACCCGTCCCGGCCCCAGGTCCGGGTACGCCCATTCCCCCTGCCGGCCGTCCAGGTCGAACACCACCCGCTCGTCGTCGGCCTCGACCACCCGGCCGGTGACCTGCCGATCGACGGAGGGCTGAGCGCCTGTTGGCTGGTCCGTCGCCCGCTGCCCGGGCAGACCGCCGGCCCCCTTCACCGTCACCTTCACGAGTCGCCCGACGTTACGCCGCCAGTGTCGGGGCAACGTCAGCGGGCGGTCCACACCGGGTGAGCTGACCTCAAGCTGGTACTCCCCGGCGACCAGGTCGCCGTCGGTGGCCTCGGCGTCGTCGAGCGCCTTGGACACCGAACGGGACACCTCGGCCACCGCGTCCAGGCTGACTCCGCCGTCCCCATCGACGATCACCCGTACGATGTGCCGCCGCCCGGCCCGGGACACCGACACCTCTTCCAGGTCGTAGCCGGCCGAGGCGACGACCGGTTCGATGACGGCCCGCAGTCGGAGACGACGTGCGCCGAGATCACCTCGGGGACGCCCGCCAGCGCGCGGACCAGCCACCGGTTTGGCGGCGCCGCGACCACGCTGCGTCATTTCCGCATCCCTTCTCGTGATTCTCAACGCCCTCGTGGGGCGGCCCATGCCAGCACGCCACCGGGCCTGAACACGCCCGGCGGCTGCGCAGAGCGTAACGCGCTGGACGGCCAGCGTCCCGGCCGGCGCACCGACGCCCGGCACGCGCGGTGTCGGACAGTCGCATCGGACGTACGCACAGATGGTGTTGACTTGTCCGGTGCGGATCGGAGACGGATTTCAGAATCATGACATACGGGGCCATTCCCGACGCGCGGCGCTGCGGACGGGGGGCCTGTTGGCACTGACCGCCGCCCTCGCCCCCATGACAGCCTGTGGTCTCTTCGACGATCGGACAGAGCCGGCCCCCGACCCGCTCGCACCGTTGATCGCCGAGGCGCTCCACCTCGCGGCCCAGCATGAGGCGGCGATCGCGAGCTACCCGGAACTCGCCGATCGCCTGGGGCCGATCGCCCAGGCACACCGGGCACACGCGGCGGAACTCGCCAAGGTGACTCGCGTCACCCTGCCCAGCAACACGCCGACAGCGAGCGCTTCCCCTGCCACCGGCGACCTACGGGCCACCCTGGCCGCACTGCGGACAGCCGAGCAGCAGGGACAGGACTCCGCCAGGCAGGCCTGCGTCCAGGCACCGGAGGGACGCGCCGCCCTGGTGGGCAGCATCGCTGCGGCCCGGGCCACCCATGTCGAGGTAGTGCGATGAGAAACCACGTGGAGAACGGGTCGGCAGCATGAATCAGCAACTCGCGGCGGCACTGGCCGCCGAGCACGCGGCGATCTTCGCGTACGGGGCGATCGGTGCGCGACTGTCCGGAGCCGCGCGACGTGAGGCACGCGAGACCGAGGCGGCGCACCGGAGTCGACGGGACGCCCTGGTGATCCTGCTCACCCGGGACGGGGCGACACCGCCCGCGCCGGAACCGGCGTACGCGCTGCCGCACGCGGTGACCGACTCGGCCGGTGCCCTGCGGTTGGCGGTGACGGTCGAGGAGCGTACGGCGGCAGCCTGGCGGGCGGCCCTGGCGACGACGACCGGGGCCGAACGCGAACAGGCGCTGGCCGGGCTCACCGACTGCGCGGTACGGGCCACCAGGTTCCGGCGTACCGCCGGGACCACCCCGGCGACGGTGCCCTTCCCGGGCCGCCAGACCTGACCGACCGGGGCTGACGTCAGGTCTGGCCGACGGCTCTGACCGTCCGAACCTGACCGACGGGGTGGTCTGACCGTCCGGCCTGGCCGACGGGTCTGGTCGTCCGGCCTGACGGACCCCCACCGGGTGGGCCCCTGGCAGCCGGCCACCGCCCCGACCGGTCCTGACGCCTGCCGGCCGCGGAACGAGTTGCCTACCCTATACCGAGTATGCATACTCCGTACGCATGAGCATTCGACACGGCCTGCTCGCCCTGCTCAACCGAGCACCCATGTACGGCTATCAACTCCGGACCGCCTTCGAGGAGTCGACCGGATCGACCTCGCCACTGAACATCGGCCAGGTCTACAGCACGTTGTCCCGCCTCGAACGGGACGGCCTGGTGCAATCCCTGCCGGAGAGCGAGGGTGGGCAGCGACCGTACGAGATCACCGAGGCTGGCCGGGCCGACCTGGCAGTCTGGTTCACCACGCCGATCAGCCGTACCGACCGTCCCCGGGACGAACTCGCGATCAAACTCGCGTTGGCGCTGACCACCCCCGGCATCGACATCCAGCGGGTCGTGCAGGTCCAACGCACCGCCACGATGCGGGCGTTGCAGGAGTTCACCCGGTTGCAGAGCCGCGACGCCAAGCCGAGTGACCGCCCCTGGCTCCTGGTGCTCGACGCGATGATCTTCCAGACCGAGGCCGAGATCCGCTGGCTCGACCACTGCGAGGCCAGCCTGACCCGCAACCCCCCGACGCCGGTGGCCCTCCCTCCGCCGACCGCCAGCGCAACAACACCGCGGTGAACGCCGGCTCCGCCACGAGTTTCCCGACGACGCGACCCGGAGTGCCGGGGCGCACGACGACAGTGGGACGTCGGGCCGCCCCGCCTGAGCACCACCGATGCCCGGGGGCCGGACTCGACGTCCGGTCCCCGGAGCGGCACACTGTCCCGATGTCCGCCTTCGGAAGCCTGGTCCGCCGCCTCGGCCACCAGCGTTGGTTCGCCGCCACCGGCAAGTTCCTGGTGCCCGTCGATCGCCTGGTCGGGCGGCTGACCCGGGGTCGGGTGGTCGGCCTGGGACTCGTCCCGTCACTGATCATCACCACCACCGGCCGCAAGTCCGGACAGCCGCGCAGCAACCCGCTGGTGTACGTCCGCGACGGTGACGGGTTCGCGGTGGTCGGCTCGAACTGGGGGCAGCGCCACCAGCCGGCCTGGGTGCTCAACCTGCTGGCCGATCCGGCGGCCAGCATCACCCTCAAGGGCCGCACCCTCCCGGTACGAGCCCACCTGGCCACCGGGGCCGAACGGGACCGCCTGTGGCAACTGCTGGTCACCCGTTGGCCGGCCTACCGGACCTATGTGGAGCGGGCCGAGGGCCGGCAGATCAAGGTCTTCCGACTCGCCCCCGAGACCGACACAAACCGGTGACGGCCCGCCCCGTGACCGGCACCCATCGATGACCGATGCAGACCCGTGACGGACCCGCCCCCCAGGGCTGACGACGATCGTCGATAATCCCGGCATGCGTAGGCAGGCACGGCAGCCGGTAACGCCGACGACACCGTCCACAGTGCCGGATCGGTCCGATCCGTCGACACAGGCGGACCAGCCCCTTTCCCCGGTTGCCTGGATCCCGCTGGCCGTCGCAGCCGGGCTCACCGGCACCGTCCTACTGGCGTTCAGCGGTCGCTACGGATACCACCGCGACGAGCTCTACTACCTGGTGGCCGGTCGACACCTGGCCTGGGGGTACGACGACCAGCCGCCGCTGCTGCCGGCGCTGGCCCGGCTGACCGACAGCCTCTCCGGCGGTTCGCTCACCGCGCTACGACTGCCCACGGCCGTGGTCGTCGGGGTCACGGTACTGCTGGTCGGCCTGCTCACCAGGGAACTCGGCGGTGGCCGGTGGGCACAACTGTTGGCCGCTGTCGGGTGGGCCACCACCGGGGTGGCCATGGTCTCCGGGCACCTGCTCAGCACCACCCCGTACGACGTGTTGTGCTGGACCACCACTGCCTGGCTGCTGGCCCGGTGGGTCCGTACCCGCGACGACCGGATGCTGCTGGCGCTGGGCCCGGTGCTCGGTGTCGGCCTGTTGGCCAAGAGCCTGCCGCTGCTCTTCGTGGCGGCACTCGCCATCGCGGTCCTGATCAGCGGGCCACGGGAGATCCTGCGCCGACCGGCGCTGTGGATCGCGGCGGGAATCGCAGTCGCGCTGTGGGCACCGAACCTGTGGTGGCAGGCCACCCACGGCTGGCCGCAGCTGACGATGACCGGGGTGATCCGGGCGGATGCCGACTTCGGCGGCCGGCTCGGGCTGCTGCCGTCCCAGGTGCTGATCATGGGCCCGCCCCTGGCGGTGATCTGGATCGCCGGCCTCTGGCGGCTGCTACGCAACCCCGATGCCCGCCGCTACCGGTTCCTCGGCTGGGCGTACCTGGTCGTACTGGCGCTGACCCTGCTCACCGGCGGGCGTGAGTACTACCCCGCCGGGGCGTACCCGGTCCTGTTCGCGTCCGGCGCGATCGCCACCATCGGCTGGCTGAGCCGGGGGGCCCGGGGCCGCCGGGCCGCGCTGGGCGTCGGCCTGGTCCTGAACGGCCTGTCCACGGTCACCATCGCGCTGCCGATCTATCCGGTCCGGACCCTGCCGCACACTCCACAAGCGATGATCAACTATGACGCCGGGGAGACCGTCGGCTGGCCGGAACTCGTCTCGACGGTGGCCCGCGTCCACCGGTCACTCCCCGCGTCCGAGCAGGCCACCGCCGTCATCCTCACCCGCAACTACGGCCAGGCCGGCGCGATCGACAGGTACGGACGACCACTCGGACTGCCCACCCCGTACAGCGGGCATCTCAACTTCTGGCGCTGGGGTCCCCCGGCGGACAGCGCCACCGGACCGGTGATCGTGATCGGCCGCTGGCCGGCCGAGGAGCTGAGCCGCCTCTGCGGCACGGTCGTCCAGGTCGCCAGCAACGACAACGGGTACGGCGTGGAGAACGAGGAGCAGGGGGCACCGATCTGGCTGTGTCGGGACCTCGACCGTCCCTGGTCGCAGGTCTGGCCGGAACTACGCCGCTTCGGCTGAGAGCCGCGCCGCCGCTGGCCCCACTGCCACTGGCGCCACTGCCACTGGCGCCACTGCCACTGGCGCCACTGCCACTGCCACCGAGACGCCCTCAGCCGAGACAGCCACCGTCGTCGCCAGCGCTGGCGACCCTCAGCCGAGGCCGCCGCTGACCCCGATCAACCGACCGACGACGTACGTCACGGCAGCGGCGGCACCGCCCAGCAGCAACTGCCGGGCACCACTGACCCACCAACTGCGGGCGGTGTAGCGGGCGACCACAGCCCCGGCCAGGAAGAGGCCGAGCCCACCCACGCCCAGTGCCAGCCACAGGCTGGTGAAGCCGAGCAGGTACGTCGCCAACGGCACGAGCGCCCCGACCGAGAAGCACACGAACGAGGAGAGCGCAGCGACCCACGGGCTCGGTTGGTCGTCGGGATCGACGCCGAGTTCCTCCCGTACGTGCACCCGCAGGGCCTCTTCCGGGTTGTGCTTGAGCACCGTGGCGACCTGCTCGGCCAGGTGCCGGGGCAGACCGCGCCTGGTCCACATGTCGGCCAACTCCCGGGCCTCGGCCTCGGGGTGGCGTTCCAACTCGCGCCGCTCCTTGGCGACCTCCGCAGCCACCTGCTCGTTGGCCGACCGGACGCTGGTGTATTCGCCGAGGCCCATCGAAATGGCCCCGGCGACCAGACCCGCCACGCCGGTCAGCACGATGCTGCGGGGTGAGACGCCGCCACCCCCGACGCCCGCGATCAGGGCGATGTTGGTGACCAGGCCGTCCATCGCCCCGAACACGGCCGGCCGTAGCCAGCCGCCGGACACGTCGGCGTGATGGCCCTCGATCAGGGCCGCTGGAGTGTCGTTCACGGCAGGGTCAGGATCTCGTGTCCGTCTTCGGTCACCACGATCGTGTGCTCGAACTGCGCTGTCCACCGCCGGTCCTTGGTGACCACCGTCCAGCCGTCGTCCCACATGTCGTACTCGTAGGTGCCGAGAGTGATCATCGGCTCGATGGTGAAGGTCATCCCCGGTTCCATCACGTCGGTCGGCCGGGGGCTGTCGTAGTGCGGCACGTAGAGGCCGCTGTGGAAGGCCTCGCCGATGCCGTGACCGGTGAAGTCGCGTACCACGCCGTAGCCGAACCGCTTCGCGTACGACTCGATGACCCGGCCGATCACGTTGATCTGCCGGCCCGGGGCGACCGCGCGGATGCCCCGCATCATCGCCTCGTGGGTACGTTCGACCAGCGACCGGACGTCCTCGGCGACCTCACCCACGCAGAAGGTCGCGTTGGTGTCGCCGTGCACCCCACCGATGTACGCCGTGACGTCGACGTTGACGATGTCGCCGTCCTGCAACACCGTCGAGTCCGGGATGCCGTGGCAGATCACCTCGTTGAGGCTGGTGCAGCACGACTTGGGGAAGCCCTTGTAGCCGAGGGTGGAGGGGTAGGCCCCGTGGTCGACGAGGAACTCGTGCACCACCCGGTCGATCTCGTCGGTGGTGACGCCGGGCTTGCTGTGCTCACCGGCCAACTGGGTGGCCTGAGCGGCCAGCCGGCTGGCGATCCGCATCTTCTCGATCGTCTCGGGCGTCTGCACATGGGAGCCCTGCCACGCCTTCGGCCGCTTCTTTCCCACGTACTCGGGGCGGACGATGTGCGATGGCACGGGTCGCCACGGGGAGAGCGTTCCTGGGGTGAGTGGCGCGCGGACGGTCATGCCGCCAGCCTATCGCCGCCCACCCGACCCGCTGTAAAGGAAGGGGCCCTTACTTGTCGCATTCAACCTCGGAAGGGTCTCCTCCCAACTCGAAAGCACGTCACAGCGGGGTGACGTACGCGCCGGTGATCCCACCGTCGACGACGAACTGCGCCGCGGTCATGAAGGAGGCGTCGTCGCTGGCCAGGAAGGCCACGGCGGCGGCGATCTCGGCCGGCTCACCGAACCGGCCCATCGGTACGTGGACCAGCCGACGGGCGGCCCGCTCGGGATCCTTGGCGAACAGGTCGAGCAGCAGCGGGGTCGCGATCGGCCCCGGACACAGTGCGTTGACCCGGATACCCTCGCGGGCGAACTGGACGCCCAACTCCCGGGTCAGCGCCAGCACCCCACCCTTGCTGGCGGTGTACGCGATCTGCGAGGTGGCCGCGCCCATCAGCGCCACGAACGAGGCCGTGTTGATGATCGACCCCTTGCCCTGCCGTTGCATGTGCGGGATCGCGTACCGACAGCAGAGGTAGACGCTGGTCGTGTTGACCCGGATCACCCGCTCCCACGCGTCCAACCCGGTGACCAGGATCGAGTCGTCGTCCGGCGGGGAGATGCCAGCGTTGTTGAAGGCGATGTCGACCCGGCCGTGCCGTTCGGCCACCCCGTCGAACAGCTCGCGTACCTGGGTCTCGTCGGCCACGTCACAGGCCACGAACTCGCCGTTGACCTCCTCGGCGGCGGCCCGGCCGGACCCGGCGTCGATGTCGACGCACACCACCCGGGCGCCCTCGGCGGCGAACCGCCGTACGGTGGCCAGCCCGATCCCGCTGCCTGCTCCGGTGACCACCGCCACCCGGTCCGCCAGTCGATCCCGCACGCTCACTCCCCGGTCACTCGTCGATCATCCATCGATCATTCGTCGATCATTCGTCGTCACTCGTCGGTCACTCGTCGGTCACTCGTCGGTCGCGATGAAGACGTTCTTGACGTCGGTGAAGGCATGCAGTGCGTCCGGCCCGAGTTCCCGCCCCAGCCCGGACTGCTTCATCCCGCCGAACGGGGTCCAGTACCGCACCGACGAATGCGAGTTGACGCTCAGGTTGCCCGAGTCGATCGCCCTGGCCATCCTGATCGCCCGACCCACGTCCCGCGTCCAGATGGAGCCGGAAAGGCCGTACTCGGTGTCGTTGGCCAGCGCCACGGCCTCGGCCTCGTCGTCGAAGGGCAGCACCGAGATCACCGGACCGAAGATCTCCTCCCGCCAGTGCCGGTCGTCCGGGGACCGGGCCAGCAGGACGGTCGGCGGAAACCAGAAACCGTTGCCGGCCGGGCAGGAGCCGGTGAAGGCGCTCTCCGCGTCTGCCACGTAGGAATCGACCCTCGCCCGCTGGGCGGCCGAGATGAGCGGCCCCATCTCGGCCGACTCCAGCGCCGGGTCGGCCACCCGGAAATCGCGTACGGCCGGCTCCAGCAGCGCCAGGAAGCGGTCCAGGACCGGGCGCTGGACCAGTAACCGGGACCGGGCACAGCAGTCCTGGCCGGCGTTGTCGAAGGCGGCGTACGGCGCGGTGGCCGCCGCCCGTTCGAGGTCCGCGTCGGCGAAGACGACGTTGGCACTCTTGCCGCCCAGTTCCAGGGTCACCCGCTTCACCCGGGCGGCGCAGCCGGCCATGATCCGCTTGCCGACCCCGGTCGAGCCGGTGAAGCACACCTTGCGGACCCCGGGGTGGGTGACGAACCGTTCGCCCACCACCTCGCCCCGACCGGGCAGTACGGTGAGCACGTCCTCGGGCAATCCGGCGTCCCGGGCCAGTTCACCGAGGCGGATCGCGGTCAGTGGGGTCAGCTCGGCCGGTTTGAGCACCACCGTGTTGCCCGCCGCCAGCGCCGGGGCGAACCCCCAGCCGGCGATCGGCATCGGGAAGTTCCACGGAACGATCACCCCCACCACCCCGAGCGGCTCGTGGAACGTCACGTCCAGCCCACCCGGTACGGGGATCTGCCGGCCGGTGAGCCGCTCCGGTGCCCCGGCGTAGTAGTCGAGTACGTCCCGGACGTTGCCCGCCTCCCAGCGGGCGTTGCCGATGGTGTGTCCGGCGTTGCGCACCTCCAACCCGGCCAGTTCCTCGATGTGCGCGTCGACCTCAGCGGCGAACCGGCGCAGCAGCCGGGCCCGGTCCGCCGGGGACACCTTCCGCCACTTCTCGAAGGCGGTCGCCGAACGGGCGATCGCCGCGTCGGTCTGCTCGACCGTGGTCGCCGCCACCGTCGCCACCGGCTGCTCGGTGGCCGGGTCGACCACCTCGATCGTCGGCAGCGTCGGCGACCCGGCCGACACGGGTTCAGAGGCGTTCGAAACCACGGAACATCTCCCAGTCGGTCACCGCAGCGTCGAAGGCGGCCAGTTCGACCCGCGCGTTGTTGGCGTAGTGGTCGACCACCTCGTCGCCGAAGGCGGCCCGGGCGACCGGCGACGCCTGCCAGAGGGCGAGCGCGTCGCGCAACGTCCCCGGCACCCGGGGTGCGGTCGCGTCGTCGTACGCGTTGCCGGTGCACTCGGGCTCCAGCGCGAGGTCCTGCTCGATGCCGTGTACGGCACCGGCGACCAGCCCGGCGATCGCCAGGTACGGGTTGACGTCGGCCCCGGGCACCCGGTTCTCCACCCGTAGTCCCGACCCGTGGCCGACCAGCCGCAGGGCGCAGGTGCGGTTGTCGGTACCCCAGCGCAGCGCGGTCGGGGCGAACGAGCCCGGCTGGTAACGCTTGTAGGAGTTGATGTTCGGGGCGAACAGCAGACTGAAGTCGCCCATGGTAGCCAGCAGACCGGCCAACGCCCGCTGCCCGATCACGGAGAGAGCCGCCCCGCCACCGGACGAACCGGGCGGCCCCGGCCGACCATCCCGGGACGTACCGGAAAACACCGGCTGGCCGTCGGTGGACCGTAACGAGAAGTGGATGTGGCAGGAGTTGCCCTCCCGGTCGTTGGGTTTGGCCATGAAGGTGAGCGCCATGCCCTCCTGCGCGGCGATCTCCTTTGCCCCGTTCTTGTAGATCGCATGGTGGTCGGCGCAGGTCAGCGCGTCCGCGTACCGGAAGGTGATCTCGTGCTGACCGAGGTTGCACTCGCCCTTGGCGGCCTCCGGCATCAGTCCGGCACCGGCCATCTCGGTACGGATGCGACGCAGCAGCGGCTCGACCCGGGCGGTGCCGAGCAGCGAGTAGTCGACGTTGTAGAGGTTGGCCGGGGTCAGGTCGCGGTAGCCGCGCCGCCAGGCGTCCTCGTACGAGTCGCGGAACAGCACGAACTCCAGTTCGGTCCCGGCGAAGGCGGTCAGCCCGTGTCGGGCGAGCCGATCCAGTTGTTGGCGCAGAACCTGCCGGGGTGAGGCTCCGATGGGCGCCCCGTCCGGCCAGGCCAGATCCGCCAGCAGCAGCGCGGTACCGGGCTGCCAGGGCACCCGGCGCAGGGTGGCCAGGTCGGGCACCAGGTTGAGGTCGCCGTAGCCGCGCGCCCAGCTCGACATCGCGTACCCGTCGACGGTGTTCATCTCGACGTCTACGGCCAGCAGGTAGTTGCACCCCTCTGCGCCGTGCCCGACCACCTCGTCGAGGAAGTGGGACGCGTGGAACCGTTTGCCCTGGAGGCGGCCCTGCATGTCGACCAGGGCCAGCACCACCGTGTCGATTTCACCGCCGTCGATCGCCACCCGCAGCTCTTCGAGGGTCAGTGCCGGGGTACGCCTCACAGTTTCTCCTCGTCCTCGACGGTACGGCGTGGTCCGGTGAACCAGGTACGCGCCGACGCGTACCACCAGACGGCGACGAGCAGCAGCACGCCGCCGACGGCCAACGGGGCGTAGTTGACGGCGGACCAGCTGAATCCGGCGTTGCCGGGCACCCCGGCCGGCACGATCGGTAGGACGAAGTAGACCGAGATGACCGCGATCTCGACGACGGCGATCCAGCCGAGGAGCTTGTATCGGCGGCCCAGGGTCCACGGCCCGGGTTCGAACCGGTCACCCATGCGCAGCCGCAGCGCGATCGGGATGATGAACGACAGGTAGAGGCCGATGACGGCGACCGAGACGACGGCGTAGAACGCGACCGGTACGCCGGCGGCGCTGGAGTAGAGCGCGGGCAGGGTCAGCACCAGCCCCGCGCCGGTCGCGCCGATGATGGCGTTGACCGGGGTGCCGTTGCGGTCCACCCTGGACCAGATCCGCCAGCCGGGGACGCCCCGGTCGCGGCTGAAGGCGTACGCCATCCGGCTCATGCTGGTCACGCAGCTCAGCCCGCAGAAGAACTGGCCGACGGTGGAGATGATGATGACCGTCTTGAAGAAGAACGGCGTCAACGCGCTCTCGAAGATCGCTCCGGAGAAGCCGCCGGCTGCGTCGACCGCCTCGACGTCGGTGGCGGCGAAGAGGAAGGCCAGCAGCAGGATCCAGCCGCCGATGGCGGAGTAGAAGATCGACTTCCAGAGTCCCCGGGCCGCCGCCTGCGACGCGCCCCGGGTCTCCTCGGCGACGTGGGCGCACGCGTCGAAACCGGTGATCGTGTACTGGGTGAGCAGGAAACCCAGCGGCAGGATGTAGAACCAGAACGTCCAGCCGCCGGTGCCACCGTCGCCGAAGCCCGAGTTGTTGAACCGCTCGGTGAAGACGAACCGGAAGCTCTGGTGGTCGTCCGGTACGAACACCAGGATCGTCACCACGATCGCCGCGCCGGCCACGTGCCACCAGACCGAGACGTTCTGGAGCAGGTCGATGATCCGGTGCCCGAAGATGTTGATCAGTCCGTGCAGCACCAGGATGACCACGAAGAGGACGAACGCCTGCCGGAGCGTCCCTGCCCATCCGTCGAAGAGCGCCGACAGGGTCAGGTTGAGGAAGGTCGCACAGCCGTAGTCGACCGATGCGGTGACCGCGACCAGGCCGATCAGGTTGAGCCAGCCGGTGAACCAGCCGTGCACCGGCCGTCCCAGCTTCGCTGCCCACCAGTAGATCCCGCCCGCCGTCGGGTAGGCGGACACCAGCTCCGCCAGGCAGAACCCGATGATCAGAATGAAGATCGAGATCAGCGGCCAGCCCCACGAGATGGCGACCGGTCCGCCGTTGTTCCAGGCCTGGCCGAACGTGGTGAAGCAGCCGGCCAGGATGGAAATGATCGAGAACGAGATGGCGAAGTTGGAGAAGCCGCTCCACCTACGGCGCAACTCCTGTTTGTAGCCGAGTTCGGCCAGCCGCCGGCTGTCGTCGTCCATCGGCTGCCCCGCGACGGTCTCGGGCGTAACGGCCACCGCGCACCTCCTGACACGGGTCGGCGCATCGGTGCGACTAGGGGAAAGTCTTGCCCCGGGGATCAAGATGGTCAATACCAACCGGCCGGAAAGCTGGTAATTGCGTTGCTCCCCGTCGCCGCCGCCGGCATGCTCTTAGGCGTGACAGAGCAGGCGTACGACACCAGGCGCCGCTGCCAACGGCGGCGCGACGGGTCCGTGGTCCTGCCGGGTGTACCCGCGCCACACTGAGCGCACCGGGCCCCGGCGGCCCGGACTCCGGGCCCCTCCCCGGGCCCGACGCCGG